>CAZOHO010000287.1:0-1509 GCA_964579755.1 uncultured Flavobacterium sp. | reverse complement strand
CCAAAACCAATCATTGAATTGATTATGCCAAGTATCGAAGGAATTTTAAACCAAATTAATAGAATCAAATAAGTCCACTACAAAATGAATACATTAATAGCTATAATAGGATTAGGTGTTTTATGCCTTGTATTTGAAATTCTAAATCTAAGAAAAGCCATTGTGCCTATTACCATTATTGGATTATTGGCCGTATTGGGATTGAACATCTCTGAATTTGGTTCAACAGAAAGTTACTATGGAAATATGATTGTGGTGAGTAAATTCTCTACTGCTTTTTCTTCTTTGTTCATTGTGCTAACTATTTTCTTAGTAGCATTGGGACATCATTTTTATGAAAACCATCAAAATAAAATCTCCGATTATATTGCCATCAAGATATTTTTATTGTCGGGAGCTGTAGCTATGGTTTCTTTCGGAAACTTGGCGATGTTTTTCTTAGGTATCGAAGTATTGTCTATTTCTTTATACGTTCTAGCAGCCAGCGACCGATTAAATTTAAAAAGTAACGAAGCTGGAATGAAATATTTCTTGATGGGGTCTTTCGCTTCGGGGATTTTATTGTTCGGTATTTGCTTGGTGTACGGAGCCATGGGAAGTTTTGACGTAACTGAAATCAGCGAATTATCACAATCGGCAGAATTGCCAATTTGGTTTCCAATTGGAATTGCTTTATTGACTGTGGGAATGTTCTTTAAAATTGCAGCCGTACCATTTCATTTCTGGGCGCCAGATGTGTATGAAGGTTCACCAGCTTTAACAACGGCTTTAATGAGTACTTTAGCAAAAGTGGTGGCAATGGCTACCCTATACAAATTATTGTCTGTAATGAATGCCGATATATCTGACGCTTATAAAATGGTTATCGTAGCTGTTTCTATGGTCTCTATGACGGTTGGAAACATTATGGCATTGAAACAAACTAATGTGAAACGTATGTTGGCTTTCTCAGGAATCTCACATGCCGGTTTTATGTTGATGACTTTATTAAGTTTAGCGACTTCAGCGAGTAGTTTATTGTACTACACAACAGCTTACGCTTTAGCTGGAATTGCTGCTTTTAGCGTGATTTTATACGTTTGCAAAAACAAACACAACGAAGACATTACCAACTTCCACGGATTAGGAAAAACCCATCCATTTTTAGCAGCGGTATTAACGGCTTCTTTACTTTCTATGGCAGGTATTCCAATTTTTGCGGGGTTCTTTGCTAAATTAGTTTTGTTTACTCAAACGATTCAAAATGGCTTTATTGCCTTAGTGATTGTGGCGGTAATCAACTCGATTATTAGTGTAGGTTATTATTTCAAATTAATCTTAGCCATGTACACTAAAGAATCTAACGAAGAACGTACTGGACAACCTTTCTTGATTTATGCTGTGGCTTTTACGGCTATTGCTTTGAATATCATTATCGGTTTGTTCCCTTCATTGGTATTGGACTTATTGGGATAATTCAATTTCATTATATTCTAACAACCCGTCAAGAGTAATTTTGACGGGTTTTTT
>CAZOHO010000286.1:727-1542 GCA_964579755.1 uncultured Flavobacterium sp. | reverse complement strand
CGCAAGGAGTTTGAAGGCGATATTACCATGGTTATTTTTCCTTTATTGAAATTGGTGAAAAGTAATCCGGTAGAATTAGGAACTCAAATTGGGAATTATTTGGTGGAGAACGTTCCAGAAGTAGCCCGTTTCAATGTGGTGTCTGGATTTTTGAATATTGTAATCTCCGACTCGTATTACTTGAATTTCTTTAACGGAATCAAAGATGATGTGAAATACGGTTTTGTAACGCCAAATCCTTCAGACAAAGCAGTAATGGTGGAGTATTCTTCGCCAAATACGAATAAGCCTTTGCATTTAGGACACGTTCGTAACAATTTATTGGGGTATTCGGTGGCTGAGATTATTAAAGCTTCGGGTAAAAAAGTGTACAAAACCCAAATTATCAACGACCGTGGGATTCATATTTGCAAGTCGATGTTGGCTTGGAAAAAATTTGGTAATGGTGAAACGCCCGCTTCTACAGGATTAAAAGGAGATAAATTAGTTGGGAATTACTATGTAGCTTTTGATAAAGCCTACAAAGAAGAAATCAACGACTTAATGGCTGCGGGTAAAACCGAAGAAGAAGCCAAAAAACAAGCGCCCATCATTTTGGAAGCGCAAGACATGTTGCTGAAATGGGAAGCAGGAGATGCAGAAGTAAAATCACTTTGGGCGATGATGAACCAATGGGTGTACGATGGTTTTGCGACTACGTACAGTAATTTGGGCGTTAACTTTGATAGTTTTTATTACGAAAGCAACACCTATTTATTAGGAAAAGATGTCGTTCAAATTGGTTTAGAAAAAGGCGTTTTTGAAAAAGATCCAGA
>CAZOHO010000286.1:0-713 GCA_964579755.1 uncultured Flavobacterium sp. | reverse complement strand
TACGGCAATCCAACGTGTGAAAGATTATCCGGATGTAGGAGGAATGGTATATACAGTGGGAAATGAGCAAGATTACCACTTCAAAGTGTTGTTTTTGATTTTGAAAAAACTTGGTTTTGATTGGGCTTCGAGCTTGTATCACTTGTCTTACGGAATGGTGGAATTGCCTTCGGGTAAAATGAAAAGCCGTGAAGGAACAGTTGTCGATGCCGATGATTTAATGCAAGAAATGACCAGTACGGCGCAAAACATTTCAGAAGAGTTAGGGAAATTAGAAGGCTATTCGGATGAGGAGAAAGCCAAATTATACAACACGATTGGTTTAGGAGCGTTGAAATATTATATTTTGAAAGTAGATCCTAAAAAACAAATCATGTTCAATCCAGAAGAATCGGTTGATTTTGCTGGAAACACAGGGCCGTTTATTCAATATACCTATGCGCGTATTCAATCCATTCTTCGTAAAGCTACCTTTGATTTTTCGGCTACAGCCAAAACTACCGATTTGCACCAAAAAGAAAAGGAATTGTTGAAACAAATTGAACTGTATCCCGAAGTGATTCAGCATGCAGCGCAAAATCACAGTCCGGCTTTGATTGCCAATTATACGTATGAGTTGGTTCGCGAATACAATTCGTTTTACCAAGCCGTTCCTATTTTAGGCGAAGAAAACCAAGAAAAGAAAATATTCAGAGTGCAACTGTCTAAAAAAG
>CAZOHO010000285.1:0-1549 GCA_964579755.1 uncultured Flavobacterium sp. | reverse complement strand
AGTTCTTTAGAGATTTGGCTTTAGGCAAAATAAAAGCGCCTAAAAATACCGTAATCGTGTGCATTCCGGTGTACAATATTGGTGGCGCTTTAAACCGAAACAGCTTTACAAGAGCCAATCAAAACGGTCCAGAGGAATACGGTTTTAGAGGCAATGCCCGCAACTATGATTTGAATCGGGATTTCATCAAATCGGATACTCGAAACACCAAAAGTTTTGTAGAAATTTTTCACCAAATTAATCCGGATGTTTTTATTGATAACCATGTGAGTAATGGTTCTGATTACCAATACAAACTCACCTACATCATGACAGAACCTAGTAAATTAGGGACTGTTTTGGGTTCGTACTTAAAGAAAGAAATGATGCCCAACTTGGTTTCGGATTTGAAGAAGAAAAAAATCGAAACGACTCCTTATGTCAATACCTTTCACGAAACACCCGACCAAGGATTTGCGCAGTTTTATGACAGTCCGCGTTACACCACAGGCTATACTTCCCTATTCAATTCCATTGGATTTGTGGTAGAAACACACATGCTAAAAAACTATAGTGATCGTGTCAAAGTTACTTACGAATTCATGAAATCTACTTTAGAATTCACCGATGCGAATGCTACCACCATCAAACAAAAAAGACAAGAAAACGAAGCACAATTCCAACCCAATAAAAACTACACTTTGCAATGGGAAGTGGACAATAGTGCAAAAGAACCTTTTACTTTTTTGGGCTATGAAGCGGGTTACAAAAAAAGTGAGGCAACTACAGGACAACGTTTGTATTATGACCGAAACCAACCGTTCCAAAAAGAAGTACCTTTCTTTCCGCAATACAAATCAGTAAAAGACGTAACCATTCCTAAAGCCTATATCATTCCGCGTGGATTTTGGCCGGTGATTGAACTCTTAAAAAGCAATGGTATTGTTTGTCAATCCATTCCAAAAGACACGATTATTGAAGTAGAAAGCTACCGAATTGTAGATTACAAAACTACGCCTTCGGCTTACGAAGGTCATTATATCCACCGAAATACCGTAGTAGCATCAAAAACCGAAAAACTGGCTTTCGCCAAAGGAGATTATATTGTTCCTACCCAACAAAAAGGCATTAAATACCTTCTAGAAACACTAGAACCCGAAGCGATGGACTCTTTTTTCAATTGGAATTTCTTTGATCCCATTTTACAACAAAAAGAAGGCTATTCCGATTATGTATTTGAAGATACCGCTGCGCAGTTGCTGAAAGACAATCCGAAATTAAAAAGTGATTTGGAAGCAAAAAAACAAAAGGAACCCGAGTTCTTGAACAATCCTAAAGCGCAATTGGATTGGATTTACAAGCAATCTGTCTATTATGAAAAAGCGCATTTACAGTATCCTGTGTACCGAATAACAAAATAAAAAAACACTTGCTACGCAAAGTCTCCCGACTTTGCGTTTTTTTTTCTATTTGACAAGAAAGTAAAATAGAACGATTCAGATTCAAGAGTAAAGTACACTATTTATTACTTAAAGTGGTTCCGCAAAGTCAGGAGACTTTGCGCAGCTGG
>CAZOHO010000284.1:0-1551 GCA_964579755.1 uncultured Flavobacterium sp. | reverse complement strand
CACTTTTGAATTAAGATTTTTTTATCTTTGAACGTTTTCAAACAATATTTTAAGTAGTTCAAATAGAATATGAGTCTTTTTAGAAAATTATTTAGTTCCAGTAATCCGGCTTCTGAGGAAGATAAAGAGAACGAACAAAGCCAATTTCTTCCTGAAGTAACTATGGCTGTTGACGAAGCTTTTATTTATCATTTCAAAAAGAATGGTGGTAAGTTTATTTACTGTGAAAATAAAAAAGAAGTCAACGAACAATTTGAAAATATCCTAGAAGAAAACGATTGGTTTGAAAATGAAGTTTTATGTTTTGACCCTACTCTTTTTGATTTATTAGAAGAAAACAAACTACCTTACGACAAGCCTACTAACCCTACATTTCTATTAGCAAGTTGTGAAAATTTAATAGCCGAAGAAGGTTCTATTTTATTTTCATCTAAACAAATCAAACAGCTAAAACCTAATGAATTGCCTGTAAATATTGTTGTTATTGCCACTACAAGCCAAATTCTTGGAGCTAAAAGTGATGGTCTTAGTGCTATAAAAAAGAAATACGAAAGAGACTACCCTACTAACATTACTACTATAAAATATTTCGAAAAAGCAAAAGAAGAAGATTTTACACAATACGGAAGTTCTGCTAAGAACTTATATTTATTGCTTTTAGAAGATCTTTAAGATGAATGAAACGCTCAAAAGATTAATTTCCGGTGTAGTTTACATCACACTTTTATTATCCTGCATTCTATATTCTACTGAAAGTTTTATCCTTTTGTTTGGTGTTTTTTTAGTGATCGCTACTTTTGAATTTTGCAATTTGGTAAAAATAAACACTCTTTTACCTCTCTCTTTTGTAACGTTGTCTTATTCTATCATTAGTTTAGTCAGCTACTACGGAAAGAAAACAGACGATTATTTATCCAATCTTCGGGAAAAACAAATAGAATTAGGTATTGATATTGATCAATTGAATGTAGTTCTATTAATCATTACACTTCTAGTATTCCTAAAATGTCTTGTTTTTTTATTTGATAATAAAGAATTGACCGTTACAAAACTTTGGAAATACCTCTATCTTATAGGATATATTCTGTTACCCTTCATTTTTATTGTAAAAATATCTTTTGGAATAAATGACTACAATCCAAAAATCATCATCGGCCTATTTGTATTGATTTGGACTAATGATACCTTTGCCTACCTTGTTGGGAAATCAATCGGAAAACACAAATTATACGAACGCATTTCACCCAAGAAAACGATAGAAGGATTCCTTGGTGGAATTGTTTTTGCTGTAGTAGCAGGATACTTAATTTCTAAATTATATATCAAACCTAATCCTGATTTTAGTAATAAATCCATTTTAATCTGGACAATGATTGCTTTAATAGTAGGGATTTTTGGAACTATTGGTGACTTAATTGAATCCAAGTTCAAACGTATCGCTGAAGTAAAAGACAGCGGCAAAATAATGCCCGGCCATGGCGGCATACTAGATCGTCTAGATAGTGTTATATTTGTAGCACCAATTGTATATTTATTTTATCAAATTTTATC
>CAZOHO010000283.1:0-1564 GCA_964579755.1 uncultured Flavobacterium sp. | reverse complement strand
GCAATATTGGTCGCAAAATCACCCGGAGCCACATTCGTAATTTGAATTCCAAACGACTTCACTTCCATTCGCAACGCTTCCGTTATTAACTCCAAAGCACCTTTGGAAGCCGAATATACACTTCGGTACGGCAACCCCATATAGCCTGCAATAGAGGTAATATTAATAATCAATCCTGATTGTTGAACGCGCATTTGAGGCAGTGCCGCTTTCATTACTTCTATAGGTCCAAAGAAATTAGTTTCAAAATTGTTTTTAATCTCTTCCATTGGAATTTCTTCCAAAGGACCTGTGATACCCACTCCGGCATTATTAATTACAATATCTAATCTCCCCGCTTCTTGAATGATTGTAGCTACTGCTGACTGAATTGAAGCAACCTCTCGAACATCTAAAGCAATCAAAGGAAAAAGAGAATTAGACACCTTTTTAGGGTTTCTACTTGTTCCATATACCGTAAAGCCTTTATGAAATAAAAAATCGCCTATAGCCTTTCCTATTCCTGAAGATCCTCCTGTAATTAAAACTACTTTACTCATCCCAATGTATCAATTTGTTATAAATGCTTTAGACTATAAAAATACTCAAAAAAGAAGTTCTGAATACCCCTAAAACAAAAAAATCTTCCTAATGGAAGATTCATAAAAAATGGCAAGCGACCTACATCGCACCGCTCAACCGCTTACCCTTGCTATGTTCCCATCCTGGGGGAGTCTGCAGGAGCTGGTCGTGTAGGACTTGCCGGTGCAAATATACAACCTTTTTATATTTTTGCAAGTGCATTGCTACTAATAAAATAAGGTTGTATATTCGAGCATTCAAATATTACACTATGAAAAAGTATAACTTCTTATTTATCATTTTATTAGGGTTGATTTTATCCAACTGTGGAGGAGCTAAAAAAGAAAACAACACCTTATTTACTTTTGATACAAACCAATTTAAAGCACAATACCAGCCTCAAGAATCCATCGAATTAAATCTGTTAAATCCTAATTCAAAAACGGTTGATAGTGTTGTGTATTATGTAAACGAAACTAAAATTGGTACTACAAAAGGATTAGATAAACTACCTTTTGCCTTTAAAAATCAGAAACTTGGCTATCAAAATCTGAAAGCTATTATTTACTTTGAAGGAGAAAACACTGAAGCGACGGACCGAGTAGAATTAGTTTCCAATGTACAGCCTAAATTATTGAAGTATTCTATTGTAAACACTTTTGCTCACGACACAGCTTCTTTCACAGAAGGTCTTGAATTTCATAATGACACTTTATTTGAAAGTACAGGCCAAAAAGGAGCTTCTTATTTTAGAAAATACGATTATAAAACAGGTAAAATATTCAAACAAAACAATTTAGATGCTAAGTACTTTGGAGAAGGAATCACCTTTGTCAACAATAAATTATACCAACTTACTTGGCAGGAAAAAACAGGATTTATATACAATGCGACTACATTGAAATTAGAAAAAACCTTTACTTATGAGAAAGACATTGAAGGTTGGGGAATGACAAATGATGGCAAGTACATTTACCAAACGGACGGTACCGAAAAAATTTGG
>CAZOHO010000282.1:0-1566 GCA_964579755.1 uncultured Flavobacterium sp. | reverse complement strand
GAGACGAACAGTATTCAATCAATTGATCAATCCAGTTGTACCCTACACCATCAGAGAATTGCTCTTTTTGTCTCCACAATACCTCATCTGGTAAATACGGATTGTCTGGCGTATCAAATGCTTTTCTTAAAATATATTTCTCTCTGCCTTCATAGGTTTTCGGCATTTTTTCTTCCGCTTTAATACGAACTGCCATATCCAAGAACGCTTTATCTAAGAATGGAACCCTAGCTTCTAAACCGTGAGCCATCGTTGATTTATCCGCTCTTAATAAGTCGGCAGTAAATAATTTTTGAACTCTTTCAATCGTTTCTTTTTGGAAATCTTCTACCGTTGGTGCATTTCTAAAATACAAATACCCTCCAAAAATCTCATCAGCACCTTCTCCTGAAAGCACCACTTTAATTCCCATATCAGTAATGGCTTTAGACAAGAAATACATTGGTGTACTCGCACGAATAGACGTTACATCATACGTTTCTAAATGCCAAATCAATTTGTCTAAGATTTCGATACCTTGCTCAATAGTAAAGTGTACTTCGTGGTGCTCTGTTCCTAAAAACTCCGCTACTTTTTTAGCTGCTTTAGCATCTGGCGCATCAGCATCTAAACCAATTGAAAACGAATGTAATTTTTTACCGCTTTCTTTCAATAATCTTGAAGCGATTGAAGATGTTAAAGACGAATCCAAACCTCCTGAAAGCAATACTCCAATTGGCACATCACTCATTAAACGTTTGCGAGTTGCCTCAGTTAACGTTTCTCTAATCAAATCCAAATCTAAATCTTGATCTGCTTTAGTATAATCTTCGTATTCTGGTTGGTAGTATTTTACAAAACCAGTGTTGGGTGTATAATAATGTCCTGGAGGAAATGTTGAGAACGTTTTACATTGGTCTGCAATAGGTTTCATTTCAGAAGCAAAGTAGATTCTTCCTCTATCATCCAAACCGTAGTACAATGGCTTCACTCCCATTGGGTCTCTACCTGCGATAAAATCGTCTCCATCAACTACAACAAAAGCCCAATCTCCATCTAATAGGTTACAGAAATCGTATTTGAATTCTTCATACAAATGTACAATTACTTCAGAATCAGATTTGGTTCTGAAAGTATGTCCTTTCAAAACTCCATCACGCAATACTTGGTGATTGTAAACCTCTCCATTATGCACCATCCAAGCTGTTGAAGTTCCTTGGATAGGTTGACGTCCTGAATGCAAGTCAATAATTGACAAACGCTCATGACTTAAAATATGTCCATTCTCTGTAATATGTAAATCACTTTCATCAGGACCACGGTGTGTCATTCTTTTTGAAAGTTCTCTTACTAATTGTTCATCTTTTCCTTTTCCAATGATGGCTAATATTCCGCACATAATCTTAAAAATTTACTTTTTGTTATTTTGATACGGCAAAGATGGTTTAAAAGTTACGATTGAAAAACATAAAATCTATTTTTAGTTATAAAATAAAACCAAATACTAAATTTTATAGAAAAAATGTAATTTAAAACAAATAAAATTGAAAGGTAAAGTTAAAAACTGTAAAAAGAGAAGGGTGTTTT
>CAZOHO010000281.1:0-1569 GCA_964579755.1 uncultured Flavobacterium sp. | reverse complement strand
ACATACTGAATAAAATCTTCAGCCAAGTCCATGTTGTCATCCAAATCATTGAACGCAACTTCTGGTTCAATCATCCAAAATTCAGCCAAGTGGCGAGAAGTATTCGAGTTTTCAGCTCTAAAAGTGGGTCCGAAAGTATAAATTTGGCCCAAAGCCATCGCGAAAGTTTCGCCTTCTAATTGTCCCGAAACGGTAAGGTTCGTTTCTTTACCAAAAAAGTCTTTTTTATAATCTACTTTCCCTTCCTCGGTTCTTGGTGTATTGTCAAAAGGCAAAGCCGTTACTTTGAACATTTCTCCTGCTCCTTCTGCATCTGACCCCGTGATGATTGGCGTATTTACGTACACAAATCCTTTTTCTTGAAAATAGGTATGAACGGCATGCGCCAAAACCGAACGCACACGCATAATAGCTCCAAAAGCATTGGTTCGAACTCTTAAATGCGCATTTTCACGCAAGAATTCCAGAGAGTGTTTTTTAGGTTGCATCGGGAATTTTTCTGCATCTGAGTCGCCTAAAATTTCCAATTTTGAAACTTGAATTTCATATTTCTGTCCCGCACCTTTGCTCTCTACTAAAGTTCCAGTAACCGATACCGAAGCACCTGTTGTAATCCGTTTCAATGTTTCTTCGGCCGTATTTTCAAAATCGACTACACACTGAATATTGTTGATAGTCGAACCGTCGTTCAACGCAATAAATTGATTGTTTCTAAAAGTTCTTACCCATCCTTTTGCATTTACTTCTTGAAGTGTCGATGAACTGTTTAGTAAGTCTTTAACTTTTGTGTGTTTCATTTTTATGGTATTGATATTAAAAATCAGCTTTATAAGCTGCAAATATAATTGTTTTTGTTTTTTTATTGAAGCTATTTCCCGCTATCCGCTGTATCTTTTACTTTTTAAAGAAAAAAGTAAAAGGATGCCGCTACTATCGGGGCTAGCGTTACTGTTTTTCGAGATTATCTATTTCTTCATCAGAATGTTCAATGATATCGATTTTGGGTTCAATAAACTCTTGTTCGTTGGCCAAGGTTTTATTTAATGTCAAAACCAATGCCGGTAACAACATTAAATTAGACAACATTCCAAATAATAAAGTTAAGGAAATAAGTCCGCCTAAGGCAATTGTACCGCCAAAACTCGACAACATAAATACTGAAAATCCAAAGAACAAGACGATCGAAGTATAAAACATACTCAGCCCGGATTCGTTAAATGTGGCATACACCGACTTGCGAATTTTCCAATTGTTTTTCTTTAATTCCTCACGGTATTGGGCCAAAAATCGTAGCGTGTCGTCAACCGAAAGTCCAACCGCAATTCCGAAAACCAAAATAGTTGATGGTTTCAACGGAATATCCAAAAAGCCCATAATCCCGGCTGTCAATAACAATGGCAACAAATTAGGAATAATAGAAACCAAAACCATTTTGAACGAGCGAAACATGAAGGCTACCAAAAGCGCTGTTAAGAAAAAAGCAAAAATCAATGAAGAAAGGAGGTTGTCTAAAAGGTAACCCGTTCCTTTTTGGAACACTAAAGCTTTTCCAGTGATTGTCACATGATA
>CAZOHO010000280.1:0-1589 GCA_964579755.1 uncultured Flavobacterium sp. | reverse complement strand
GTTTCGCCATGACCCAATAAATCAATCGTGATGATTCGGAATTTTTTGCTCCACTCTGGGATAAAAGCGTTCCACATTTTTTTGTTTTCTAAAAAGCCATGCAATAAGACTACCGCCGTTCCTTTACCTTGGTCGGTGTAGCTGATACTGGTATTTTTGAAATGAAGTGTTTTGGTCATGCTTTTTAAAGAGGTGCAAAGTTAGTCTTAAGCGCTAAAGTTGTTGCAACACAGATTGAAGAAATTATTAAAATTTTATAAATTTCTTTAATCTGTGTAATAAATAGACTAGTTGTTTATGAGAATAAATAGCAACGGATTACGCGTTCATCAAACTTTCAATTTCATCCACTTCAATAGGAATATTGCGCATCAAGTTGAAAGGCGAACCCTTTTCTTGAATCACCACATTGTCCTCCAAACGAATACCAAAACCTTCTGCTGGGATATAAATTCCTGGTTCTACGGTGAATACCATATTGGCCTGCATTGGTTCAGTCAAAATTCCGTAATCATGAGTGTCCAATCCCATGTGGTGAGAGGTGCCGTGCATGAAATATTTTTTATAGGCTGGCCAATCTGGGTTTTCGTTTTGCACATCGGCTTTGTCAATCAAACCTAAACCTAATAGTTCAGAAGTCATTATTTTGCCTACTTCAATATGGTATTGTTTCCATAAAGTGCCTGGCGTTAGCATTTGGGTAGCTTCGTTTTTCACGCGCAAAACCGCATTGTAAACGGCTTTTTGTCTTTCAGTAAAACGACCCGAAACTGGAATGGTACGTGTCATATCACTCGAATAATTAGCGTATTCTGCTGCAACGTCTAGCAAAATCAAATCGCCGGCTTTACACACTTGATTGTTTTCGATATAGTGCAATACATTGGCATTATTTCCCGAAGCAATAATAGGCGTATAAGCAAAACCTTTGGAACGATTGCGAAGGAATTCGTGAGCAAATTCGGCCTCGATTTCATATTCGGTTACCTCAGGTTGAACAAAAGATAAGATTCTTCTAAATCCTTTTTCGGTAATGTCGCAGGCTTTTTGTATTAACTCCAATTCAATGTTTTCTTTTACTGAACGAAGGCGTTGTAATATCGGATTGCTTTTGGCTACGGTATGTGCAGGATACTTTTCTTTCCACCATTTTACAAAACGAGCCTCGCGAGTTTCGGTTTCTACTGTGGCGCGATAGTGTTCGTTGGTGTTAATGTAGATGGTTTCAGAATGTGTCATCAATTCAAACAACACTTTTTCAAAATCAGTTAACCAATACACGGTTTTAATTCCAGATACTTCAAAAGCACGTTCTTTGGTTAGCTTTTCGCCTTCCCAAACGGCAATATGTTCGTTGGTTTCTCTTAAGAAAAGCATTTCTCTTTGATGTTCGTAAGGTGCATCTGGAAAAAGCAACAAGATACTTTCTTCCTGATCTACACCACTCAAATAAAAGATGTCACGGTGCTGAGCAAAAGGCATCGTACTATCAGCACTGATAGGATATATGTCATTCGAATTGAAAACCGCTACGCTTTTTGGCTTCATTTGAGCCGTGAATTTAGCGCGGTTTTTTATAAATAAATTGC
>CAZOHO010000279.1:0-1616 GCA_964579755.1 uncultured Flavobacterium sp. | reverse complement strand
ACATCTAATTTTTGTGCTAATTTCTCGGCTTTGTCTTTGGTACGATTGATTAAAGTAATTTGTTCGTGTTTCGAATGTTTGACTAAATTTTCGCAGGTATTTCTTCCGATTTTTCCTGTGCCAAAAAGCAAAATATTTTTGTTGCCAATATCATCCACATTATTCAAAATGTACTGCACCGAAGCAAAAGAAACCGAAGTCGCTCCCGAAGAAATCTCGGTATCCGTTTTGATTTTTTTACTTGCTTGGATTACCGCATTGATTAAACGCTCTTGGAAAGCGTTCACTAAATCCACGGATTTGGCTTGAAAAAAGCTCGTTTTAATTTGAGAAATAATCTCAAAGTCGCCCAAAATTTGACTGTCTAAACCGGTTCCCACTCTAAAAAGGTGACCTACCGCTTCTTTATTTTTGTAAACAAAACCATATTTTTGAAAGGCTTCAACCGACCCTTGACTGTTTTCACAAATCAATTTAATCAGTTGAAAAGGGTGTTCTGCAAAACCATAAATTTCAGTTCTGTTGCAAGTAGAAGTCACAATCAAACTTTCAATTCCTTCTGTTTTTGCTTGCTCCAATAAGCGCATTTTTGCAACCGCATCCAAACTAAATTTTCCTCTTATCTCCGCATCAGCTTTTTTATAGCTTAAGCCAACGGCATAAAAAGAATGAGGTTTTGATGTATGATGGTTCTCCATAAAGTATACTTTTCTAAAAAGTGGAACAAAAATATCATTAAGGGTTTGATAAAAATAACGCTACAAGGGCTAATTGTGTCGCTGAATGATTTTTTGAATTGAATTCGTACTTTTATAGTAAAAAAATCTATTTTTGTACTAAAATCAAGTCTATTTAAATTCGGTTTTGAAACGATTTTAAATCCTACTATTGGATTTTAATCCTTTTTAGTTGCTAAAAAAATATCGCTATGGGTTCACAAGAAGTTATAACCATCGAAGACGACTTTACGCTAATTCGCTTTCAAAATGATAGCGCCGATCCTTTTCACGCACAACGCGAAGTGGGCAGTGGGCTGATTCAGTTTCATTTTGGAATTAAAGGGAATGCTAAATTTATTTTCAATCAAGGGAATTATGCTTTGGAATTAAAGGAAGAAAAATCACTACTGTTGTACAATCCGCAAAAAGAATTGCCGTTGAATTTAGAATTGGCACCTAATTCTTGGGTTATTTCGGTAATTATTTCCATCAAAAAATTTCATGCGTTATTCTCTACCGAAGCCAATTATATCACATTTTTAAGTCCCGATAATAAAGATAAAAAGTATTATAACGAAGGTAATATCAGTCCGTCAATGGCTATTGTATTGAGTCAATTGTTTCATTACAGTTTACATCCTTCTATCAAAAATTTGTATTACAAAGGCAAAGGCTACGAATTGTTGAGTTTGTATTTCAACAAAAGCGAAGACCCAAATGCAGAACAATGTCCGTTTTTAATTGACGAAGACAACGTTTTTAAAATCAAAAAAGCCAAAGAAATTATCATTGCCAATATGGCTGAACCGCCTGGTTTGCAAGAATTAGCCGACCAAGTGGGACTCAATTTGAAAAAATTAAAAATGGGTTTCAAACAAATTTATGGCGATACCGTTT
>CAZOHO010000278.1:0-1630 GCA_964579755.1 uncultured Flavobacterium sp. | reverse complement strand
CAGAGGAGGCGGAAGAACCAATAGTTCTAGACCTAGTTCAAATAAGCCAAAGCCAGCGATGCAAAAGCGTGCGCAGGGTCCTAAAAAGGCTAAAATCAATACCAAAGCAGCCGAAGTGGAAGCTAATAAAGTGGTTAAAAAACCAAATCAAGCGCCAAAAAGAGCCAAAGCAGCTGACGAAATTCGTTTGAATAAATACATTGCCAATTCAGGAGTATGTTCGCGACGTGATGCCGATATTTACATTCAATCAGGAAACGTAAAAGTAAATGGCGTTCCTGTTACTGAAATGGGGTATTTAGTAAAAATTACCGATACAGTTAATTTTGACGGAGTACTTTTAACTCCAGAGAAAAAAGAATACATCTTGTTGAACAAACCTAAAAATTTCACTACAGCTTTAGACGAAGGTCAAGAGTTTCGTAATGTGCTAGAATTAGTTCGCGGGGCAACTACAGCAAAAATTGGAGCGGTAGGTAGAATGGACAAAAATACAACCGGATTATTATTGTTTACTAATGATACCGATATGATTAGAAAGTTTACTTTGCCGAACCAAAAGTCATCAAAAATATACCAAGTTTCCTTAGATAAAAACTTGAAATACGAAGATTTAGAAAAAATAAGCAAGGGTTTAGTTTTAGATGGACACCGGGTATTTGTTGAAGAAGTAAGCTATATCGACAACGAACCTAAAAGTGAAATCGGTCTAAAATTACGTTCTTCAAATGTAAAGGTTGTGCGTTCTATTTTTGAGCACTTTGATTACAATGTATTGCGAATTGATCGTGTGGCTTTTGCTGGTTTAACCAAAAAGAATTTACCACGAGGTAACTGGAGAATGCTTACGGAACAAGAAATTATCAATTTGAAAAACGTTTAAGTTGCTCCAATCAAATTCATAAAAAAAACCTGCAAAGTAATTTGCAGGTTTTTTGTTTTTTAGAGGCATTAATTATCCTTTTATCTTTTTAAGAGGCGTTTCTTCTTTCTTATCTAAACCTCTTTTTCTCAATAAAGGTTCGATACTTGGCTCAGCCCCACGGAAACGTTTGTACAATACCATTGGGTCTTCTGTTCCACCTTTTTCCAACACATTTTTACGGAAAGACTTCGCTTTTTCTGGATTGAATAGTGTAGTCACTTTAAACGCTTCAAACGCATCTGTATCTAATACTCCAGACCAGATGTAGCTATAATACCCAGAAGAATAACCTCCTGAGAAAATATGACTAAAGTACGTACTTCTGTATCTTGGAATAATTGATTCAATCAAGCCAATTTTATTCATCGCTTGTTTTTCAAAAGTATTGGCGTCAATGGTGATATCTTTAGTTTGTGAATGGTACGCCAAATCCAATAAAGAAGCCGCTAAATATTCAGTAGTTCCAAAACCTTGATCAAACGTACCTGCTTTTTTTAATTTCGCAATTAAAGCATCTGGAATTACTGCTCCCGTTTGATAATGTTTAGCAAACATTTTCAAAACTTCATCTTCTGCAGCCCAGTTTTCCATAATTTGCGAAGGCAATTCGACAAAATCCCTTGGCACACTTGTTCCTGCTAAACTTTTGTAGGTTACATTAGACAACAGGCCGTGTAATGAATGTCCAAATTCATGAAAAAGCGT
>CAZOHO010000277.1:0-1640 GCA_964579755.1 uncultured Flavobacterium sp. | reverse complement strand
TTAAATCCAAAAAACAATATTGTGGATGTTACTAATTATGTATTACACGAATTAGGACAACCACTTCACGCTTTTGATGCTGCTAAAATTAGCGGTAAAGTGATTGTAAAAACAGTACCTTCCGGGACTAAATTTACTACACTTGACGATATAGAAAGAAGTTTGCACGAGGAAGACATTATGATTTGTGACGAAAAAGGACCTTTGTGTATTGCAGGAGTTTTTGGAGGAAAAGAATCTGGGGTTTCAGAAAGCACCAATGCCATTTTCTTAGAAAGTGCTTATTTTAATCCAGTAAGTATTCGTAAAACGGCCAAAAGACATCAACTAAACACCGATGCTTCTTTCCGTTTTGAAAGAGGAATAGATCCTTCGATTACTGAATATGCTTTAAAACGTGCAGCTTTATTAATTCAAGAAGTAGCTGGTGGTGAAATTACATCGGATGTAATTGATGTATATCCTAAAAAAGTAGAGGATTTTAGTGTTTTCTTAAACTTTAACAAAGTATCTAAAATTATTGGTCAAGAAATCTCGAAAGACATTATCAAGAAAATATTAGTTTCTTTAGATATCAAAGTAAATAGCGTTTCAGATTCAGGATTAGGTTTAACTATTCCGGCTTACCGAGTAGATGTGCAGCGAGAAATTGATGTTATTGAAGAAATCCTTCGAGTATATGGATATAATAATATAAAATTCTCCAATAAGGTAAACGCTACAGTTGCTAATTCGCCAAGAGCAGAAGATTATAAGATACAAAATGTGGTGGCTACTCAATTGAATTCGCTAGGGTTTCACGAGATGATGGCCAATTCATTGACTACAGCCAATTATATTCAGCTTTCTGAAATGTTGAAAGAAGAACATAATGTAACCATGTTAAATCCGTTGAGTAGCGATTTGGCAACCATGCGTCAATCATTATTATTCTCTGGATTAGAAGCGATTTCGTATAATATTAATAGAAAGAATACCGATTTAAAATTATTTGAATTCGGAAAAACATACCACAACTACCCTTCTGGATATGAAGAGAAAAAACATTTAACGCTTTTTCTTACTGGAAATAGAAATCAAGAAACTTGGACAACTAGCCAAAAACCAACAGATTTCTTTTTATTCAAAGGATATGTAAATGCTGTTCTAGAACGATTAGGAATTCAAAAAACACAAATTCAACCGTTAACTTCGGATGTTTTTTCTGAAGGAATTGCTGTTAGTTTAGGAAAAGATACTATAGTAGAAATAGGAGTTGTAAAGAAGTCAATACTAAAACACTTCGCAATCAAACAAGAAGTATTCTATGCTGATTTCAATTGGGCGGCTATTTTAAAATTAATTTCGAATAAGATTAAATTCACTGAAATTCCGAAATACCCTGAAGTTCGTAGAGATTTAGCATTGTTAATTGACCAAACTGTTACTTACGAAAGTATTTACACTATTGCAAAACAAACTGAAAAATCATTATTGAAAAACATTGATTTGTTTGATGTATACGAAGGACAAAACTTACCCGAAGGTAAAAAGTCGTATGCCTTAAGCTTTAGTATTCAAGACAGCTCAAAAACCTTAACCGATGAGCAAATTGACAAGATCATGAATAAATTACAAAAGAATTTTGAAACAGAACTAGG
>CAZOHO010000276.1:0-1644 GCA_964579755.1 uncultured Flavobacterium sp. | reverse complement strand
ATTGTTTTACAATCGTGTACGGCAGATGCCTTACCTGGAGACCCAGCGGCTAGTCCCGAAAAGACGGTGGTCAAGCCGACGAATGTGAGTGCGGAGGTTGCTGGAGAATTAATTATACCTAGGACTAGAAGTTAGTTAAAATATATTAGACCATGTTTACATGGTCTTTTTTTTTATTTTTGAATAAAAATATTTTGAAAAAATTAGGACTCTTTTTTATTTACTTGATTTTATTTGTTGTTATTTCATGTTCCAGAAATAAGACTACAAAATTTCCGAATTTCCATACACAAAAATACACTCAATTTAATTCCGAGCAAAAAGAAAAATATTTGGATTCTTTAGAGTCAATCTCAAGGTCACTTCCCAACGATACGTTATCTCGTCGCTTTTTATTTAATTTATCTTCAGAGTATTATTATTTAAACTTATTTCAAAAATCATTAAAGGTCAGTAATCGAATATTTAATTTATCATTAGCGGTAAATGATAGTGCAGCTATGGCAAAATCTTTAGATTATATTGGAGACAGTTATAATACTACAATTAAAGACAGTGCTTATTTTTATTATCATAATGCCCAGAAATTATATAGATTATTAAATGACAATGAAAAGACAGCAAGAATGTTATTTAATATAGGGTATTTATTATTTTATGAGGGGAATTATCTTGAAAGTGAAATTCAAGTATTTAAAGCATTAAAGTTTTTGAAAAATATTGATAATGATGAATTGCTATTTACTTGTTATAATTTAATTGCATCTGATTTTGAAAAATTGGAAGAATATAATGAGGCATTACAATATTATTTACTTGCTCAGGATGTATTAAATGGACTAGAAAATGATGAAAATGATTTTGATATAAATAACAATTATAAAGTTTCTTTGTCCGTAAATATTGCTAGTGTTAATGAAAAGCAATTTCAGTATGCCAAAGCAGAAAAAGAATTAGAATCAATTTTAACGAAGGACTTAAAAGAAAAATGGCCCAAAGACTATGCAACTGTAATTGGTAATTTAGGCTATGTTAAAACTAAATTAGGTAATTTAAAAGAAGGTGAAGCTTTGATGAAAGAAGCTTTATCTCTGTCTAGGAAAAGCGGAGTTGAATCCAGTATTGTTTATAAGCTGCACAATTTAGGAAAGTATTACGCTGACACCAAAGATACTCTTCAAGCTATCCGTTATTCAAAGGAATCATTACAACTAGCTGAAAAATTAAAATCTAGTGATGATATTAGAATCAACTTGCAACTACTCTCTAAAATAGATAAAGCCAATACTTCTTACTACGATCAAAGGTATATTTCTGTAAGTGATAGTCTCACCAAAGTACAACGCAAAAACAGAAACAAATACGCTCGAATTGAATACGAGACGGCTGTGGTGGAGGATGCTAATAAAGAATTGAGTAATAAGAACTTGTATTTGATTGTTGGGATAGTAGTGTTGGGAAGTGCTTTTGTAGTTCGTTTGATTATTGGACAGCGCAAGGAGATAGTGTATCAAAAACAATTGCAGGTTGCGGAGCAGGAGTTGTTTGATTTGATGCAAACTTCTCAAATTGTGCTCAATGAAGCAAAGAAGGAGGAGCAGAATCGAATTTCTAGAGAGTTGCACGATAATGTTATGAATCGGC
>CAZOHO010000275.1:0-1644 GCA_964579755.1 uncultured Flavobacterium sp. | reverse complement strand
GCCAAAACAGTATCCACTTGGTACGGTTTAATGGTCAAAATAATAATATCTGCTTCTTGAATGTTGTGTTTGTTGTCGGTAGAAACGGTAACCCCTAGTTGTTCTAAGTGCAAAATACTCTTTGTATTTCTTCTTGTTACGGTTACTTGATTGCCTTCTGTAAATTTAGCAATCCCGATGGCAATTGAGGCTCCTAAGTTGCCTCCGCCAATAATGTGTACGTTCATGTTGTGTAGTTATAGTGGTTGTGTTGTGTGTTCTTTTTAAACTCCCAAAATCAATTTAGCAATGGTAAAATACAAGATAATTCCAAATACATCATTGGTAGTAGTGATAAAGGGTCCCGTCGCAATAGCCGGGTCAATTTTCTTTTTATGTAAAAACAAAGGCACCAAAGTTCCTAATGTAGCTGCAAATAAAATTACCACAATAATCGAAATGGAAATGGCTAATCCTACTTGAAATTGCCCGTACATAATGGTATGATAGGCCAAAACTAATAATGAAATAATGGTTCCGGAAATCATAGCAACAGTAATTTCTTTACTGAAATATTCTCTACTAAATCCTTTTAAAGTACCGTTGGCCAAACCTTGAACAATAATTGCCGAAGCTTGTACCCCAATATTCCCTGCCGTAGCCGAAAGCAAAGGCATAAAAATAATCAAGGTATAAAATTCTTGCGAAGTCGCTTCATTGCCTTTCAACACATACGAAGCTACTAATTCAATTAGCATTCCCATAATCAACCAAGGCAAACGCGCTTTGGTATGTTCGTAAACGCTATCGTCTGCTTCTACGTCTTGGGTAATACCCGCCGCCATCTGGTAATCCTTGTCGGCTTCTTCCTTGATCACATCTACGATATCGTCAATGGTAATTCGGCCTACCAAACGACCCAATTCGTCCACTACCGGGATGGCCTCTAAATCGTATTTTTGCATGATACGCGCCACCTCAACGTCTTCGGTATCTACATTCACCGAATTCAGTTTTCGGATATAGACATCATTGATAGGTGTTCGCGAAGAAGTAGTCAATAAATCTTTAAGCGACAAACGTCCTTTCAATCGGTCTTCATCGTCCACCACATATATGGAATGCACTCTTGAAATATTTTCGGCTTGGATGCGCATTTCTTTCACGCAAGTAAGCACATTCCAGTTTTCGTTCACTTTTACTAACTCCTTGTGCATGATTCCCCCCGCAGTATCCTCTGGATAACGAAGCAAATCAACAATATCTTTGGCGTGTTCAACGTCTTGTAATTCCGAAATTACTTCTGCCTTAATTTCTTGCGATAACTCGGCAATAATATCAGCAGCATCGTTTGTTTCTAACTCGTCAAGCTCTTCTGCAATTTCTTTTGGCGAAAGTCGTTTTAAGATATTTTCACGTAAATCGTCCTCTAATTCCAAAAGAATTTCGGCCGTTTTATCACTATCTAAAACTTTAAAAATATAGGTTGCCTCTTCAAAATCAAGTTCATCTAAAACTTCGGCAATATCAGCATGGTGCATGTCATTCAACAAAACTTCCAGCTGTTGGTCGTTCTTCGTTTGAATGAGTTGCTCTAATTCTTGAATTAGTTCTTTGCTGATTTTAAATTCCATCGGCTTCGATTTTTTGAGTGAGTGCTATAAA
>CAZOHO010000274.1:0-1649 GCA_964579755.1 uncultured Flavobacterium sp. | reverse complement strand
CAGGCCGTGTAATGAATGTCCAAATTCATGAAAAAGCGTACTCACTTCATCAAAAGTTAATAAAGCGGGTTTGTTTTCAGTTGGCTTAGTAAAATTACACACAATAGAAACCACTGGTGCTTTGCGCACTCCATTTTCTGTTTTTTGATTTCTATACGAAGTCATCCAAGCACCACCTCTTTTAGACTCACGTGGGTGAAAATCAGTATAAAGTACCCCAACATGTGTTCCGTCAGCTTCAAGAACTTCAAAAGCAGTAACCGATTCATGATATTTAGGTACATCTTTTAATTCTTTAAACTGTAATCCATATAATTTTTGAGCGACTTGAAAAGCTCCATTTCTTACATTCTCTAAACTAAAATACGGACGTAATTCTTGCTCGTCCAAATCAAAACGTTCTTTTCTAATTTTCTCCGTATAATATCTCCAATCATACGGTTGAACAGTTCCTTTAATACCGTCCTTAGTCATCATTTTTTGAATGTCGGCAGCCTCCACTTTTGCTTTTTCCAAAGCAGGTTTCCATAAATCGTTTAATAATTTATTGACGTTTTCTGGTGTTTTTGCCATCGATTCTTCCAAAACATAATTAGAATGAGAGGCATAACCCAACAATCTAGCTTTTTGTCCACGAAGATTGGCTAACTGAATTACATTAGCTTTATTATCCAATTCATCGTCGTGATTGGCACGAGTTTGATACGCATTCCAAATCTCTTGACGTAGTTTTCGATTGGAGCTATATTGCAAGAATGGTATCACACTCGAATTAGCTAAAGTAAACACCCAATTTCCTTCTTTGCCTTTTGACTTTGCATCAGCTGCTGCTGCATCAATTACATTTTGTGGCAATCCCGCCAAATCTTTTTTATCGGTAATTACCAATTGATATTTATTGGTCTCCGCCAAAATATTTTGACCGTATTTCAAACTCAACAAGGACAAATCACCATTGATTTTACGTAGCGTTTCTTTCTCAGAAGGAGATAAATTAGCTCCAGAACGAACAAAATCTTTATACGCATTGTCCAATATTTTAGCTTGTTCCAAGTTCAAGCCTAGCGTTTCTTTTTTGTCCCAAAGCGCTTTAACTCTAGCAAACAATTTTTCGTTCAAATAAATGTTATCGCGGTGTGTCGATAAATTAGGTGAAACTTCCTTGGCAATTGTCTGAATTTCTTTGTTAGTATTAGACGAATTTAAATTAGAGAAAACTGTATTGACATTAGACAACAACTCTCCTGCATTTTCCATAGCTAAAATGGTGTTTTCAAAAGTAGGAGCTGCTGGATTATTGGCTATTGCCTCAATCTCGGCAGCATTTCTTTTAATTCCTTCTAAAATGGCAGGTTTGAAATGTTCGTTTTTAATTTGATCAAAAGGCGGAACACTAAATGGCGTATTGAACGCTTGAAAAAATGGATTCATAGTAGTGATTTCTTGTGCATTTGCAGTTAACATACTCCCAATGGCTAAGCAAACAAATAAAGATTTTTTTATCATATTTTACGTTTTAAAATAGTAAATTTAGGAGAAAGGAAGAATATAAAATAAAAAAACCTTAAAAATGTTTCCATTTTTAAGGTTTTTGGTGCGGATAATAGGACTCGAACCTACACGCCTTGCGGCACCAGATCCTAAGTCTG
>CAZOHO010000273.1:0-1671 GCA_964579755.1 uncultured Flavobacterium sp. | reverse complement strand
CCGACAGGAAATCACGCAAGTCAACACTAGGAATGTTTTGCATATTGTATGTATTTAATATCTTAAAAAGCGTAAACGCTTCTCACAAATGTAAGTAATATTTTTAATTGAAGAAAAAAGTCGGTTTATCGATTACTCAATTGGGCTTTTTCTCGAATAATATCGCCAATTTTTCGATTTTCAATTTTGCTTTCTAACCACGAAATAATGTCAAGATACAAGAAAGCACGTTTTTCATAGGTATTTTTTTCTAACTCAACAAAGCGCTCTTTCATCTTGATAAATTCTTTTTTAATATCTCCTGGGTAGATTGAATTTAGGTTTTTCAAGAAGCGAATAATTTCTTTTTGAACTTCGTGTAAGTCATTCATTTTCAGCATGAATTTATAAGTGCTCTTCAATTGATTCTCTAAGTAATAATCATTACCTAATTCATAGTGTAAAATCAAGTATAACAAGCGTGCAAAACACATTAAATCTTCACGCATCGTAAGATTTTTATTGTTGATGATTTTTTCCAAATAGAAGAGCGATTCATTGTATTTTTCGTTTCCAAAATAAATACAAGCAATTTTATAATAAAACAACATTTCGTGATGTTCGTCTAAATGCTCACTATGCTGATTCATTTTATATAAAACCTCAGGAATCAAGTATTCGCTTTCGGCAAAACTACCTTCAAGAATGTGAAAATTTAATTTGTTGTTGTATAAATACAGAAAAGACAAAGAAGCGATATTATCGTTGACCGGAAATTTAGGGTCGTTAATGGTTTCTTCTAGTTGAACTAAGTATTTTTTGAAATTAGTTTTGTATTTCAACATGAATAAAGATTCCAACAAATAATGATTACCCTTCAAGAAAAATACAGGATTTAGATAAATCATATTGGGATTGTCATAGAAAAGAGTCACCCATTTGTGCGCAAATTTGTAACAAGACAAAAAGTCCTGAACTAAGAAACTTCGCCAAAGATTAGCATTGTAATACCAATATTTCTCTCGGAATCCGAATTTATCCTCATCAAATTTAGCAATGTGTTTGTTGAAATAATCGTCAATTTGTTGGTATTCTTCGTCGCTTTTTACATAACCGGTTTTAAGCATAATGCCGTACAACTGAAGCGATAGATTGGATAATTTACTCGAAATAGTGTTGCGATAGTTCAACTCTTTGGCTTGTACAGCCAATTCATCGGCACGACCTTGAATACTTCGGGTAATGTATTGTGACTCGATTAGTTTTTCGAATTCTACAATTTCATACGCCATGTGTTTTTCGTCGTTTTCTAGAGCTTGTTGTTTGGTTTTATCTAAGATTTTTAAACTCTGTTTGTACAATCCCTTATTATATAAAATAGTAGCAAAATCAATTTGTTCACGCAGTTGATAACGAATATTCTGACTCGGAATATTCAATCGAATACTTACTAAGATTTGTTTGTACAAATACGATTTTAAATTGGATAATTGTACTTTTTTAATACTACCACTTTTCAAAATGAGTTTCTCGTCATAGACTTCGGATTTGTCCAAAATATTGAACAATTCAATGAATTTTGTATTGGAACTTGTCTCTAATCGGCTAGCAAAAATCTTGAATTGGCGTTTCTCTGATTTTGAAAGCGATTTAATTAATACAAATAAGAAATCTTTTTGATGGTTAGCCATT
>CAZOHO010000272.1:1232-1676 GCA_964579755.1 uncultured Flavobacterium sp. | reverse complement strand
CGTTTGGTTCAAAAATAATCGCCGTTTTATCTCCTCTTTTGGCAAGGTGTCTGTCGATACAATTTTTTACAATATTGACTTTAGCTTCTGTAAACCATTTAATATCGGCTTCAGCCATGTCAAAATCGACTACCTTGTCCCATTGCTGGTACCAAGTAAAATTTTCTTCTGCTATTTTACCCCAAAATTTTCTAGGTTCGCGAATAGATTTATTGTAGTGTTTGAAATACTGTTCAAAGTTGTCGATTTTATAGTAACTCATTTTCGTTTATTTTTTATAAAAGTATTAAATCTATTGTTATAGTTAAAATATTTTAATTTATAAATTGGCACAAATATTTTAACAATATGAAAAATAATTTAAATTATTTAACAATATGATTGATTTTTGTATGTTTTGTTATTTTTACACAAAACTAAAAAAGCGAGATAGAATAAACTATC
>CAZOHO010000272.1:0-1222 GCA_964579755.1 uncultured Flavobacterium sp. | reverse complement strand
TAGACAAGCTTCTAATTCTTTATCTATATTTGCATTTATGTTAGGAATTACATCACTCCACTTTCAACGAAAGTGAAGTGAAAATAATCTGTAATACGTTATATCCATTAGCCAAAATTGCTAACTAATTCAAAATTTGGGATTTATATGATATAATTTGAATAACAGTTTATTAGTTGTGTTGCAATTCCTGTCTGTATATACTATACAATTTTTTTCATTGCAGTCATAGATTCTCTTAACCAAGCTCCCACTTCTTCAACTGGGTGATTACGAATAACACTATTAACTTCAATTAACTCTTTATTATCAACACCGTTATTTCCATTGTTAAATGGACGACCTATTAAATTAGATGGTGCCTTTTTAACGTATTCAGCAATTAATGGTTTACAAGCGTGGTCAAATAAATAACATCCGTACTCTGCAGTATCTGAAATTACACGGTTCATTTCAAACAATTTTTTTCTTGCAATAGTATTAGCAATAAGTGGTGTTTCGTGTAAAGACTCATAGTAAGCTGATTCTTCAATAATTCCAGAATCAGTCATCGCTTCAAAAGCCAACTCAACTCCAGCTTTTACCATCGCTACCATTAATACTCCATTGTCGTAGTATTCTTGCTCCGAGATTTCAAAATCACCAGCAGGTGTTTTTTCGAAATTAGTTTCTCCTGTAGCCGCTCTCCAAGCCAATAAGTTTTTATCGTCATTAGCCCAATCTTCCATCATTGTTTTAGAGAAGTGACCAGAAATGATATCATCCATGTGTTTTTGGAACAACGGACGCATGATATCTTTTAGTTCTTCAGCAGCATTGAAAGCAGCAATTTTAGCAGGATTTGACAAACGATCCATCATGTTGGTAATACCACCATGTTTCAATCCTTCAGTGATAGTTTCCCATCCGTATTGAATTAATTTAGAAGCATATCCAGCATCTACACCTTCAGCTACCATTTTGTCAAAACATAAAATAGAACCTGTTTGCAACAAACCACAAAGGATAGTTTGTTCTCCCATCAAATCTGATTTTACTTCAGCTACAAAAGAAGAACGTAAAACTCCTGCTCTATGACCACCTGTTGCTACTGCATACGCTTTAGCTTGTGCCAAACCTACTCCATTTGGATCATTTTCTGGGTGAACAGCAATTAGAGTTGGAACTCCAAATCCTCTTTTGTATTCTTCACGAACTTCAGAACCTGGACATTTTGGAGCAC
>CAZOHO010000271.1:0-1681 GCA_964579755.1 uncultured Flavobacterium sp. | reverse complement strand
TTCCTATTATCAATGAAGGGAATATTGTTTTTCCGAATTCGAATAATAATGTAATTTTTGCTGATATCAAAAAAGGAAAAGAAACCATTCGGGTGTACAATATGCATTTGCAATCCATAAAAATTTCACCAGATGTTACCGAAATTAATGATGATATTAATGCAATAAATCAAAGTAAATCGCAAAAATTGTTTAATCGAATCAGTAAAGCCTTCAAACAACAACAGCAACAGGCTGAATTATTTAAAGAACACAAAAATGATTGTCAATACCCGTTAATTATTTGTGGTGATATGAATAATAGTGCGTTTTCGTACGTTTACCGAAACATTAAAGGAAAATTAAGAGATAGCTTTGAAGAGGCCGGAAAAGGCTTTGGAGCTACCTATAAGTTTCGCTATTATCCAGCGCGTATCGATTATATTTTTGCTGATGAAAAGATGAAAGTCAAAAAGTTTGAAAGCTTTTCGAATTTTGAGAATTCAGACCATTATCCTATTATGGCGAAACTCTCTTTTGAATAGTTATTTTAGTAGCAGTTGCTGAGATTTCAAATAATCCAAAGCAAACTTTCCTTCGTTAAATACTAAATCCAATACACTAAGATTGTTGATGAAACCAAATTTATCATCAAATACTTGAGTGTAACTTTCAAATTGCGAATGGTCTTTTTTTCCGTTGGCCAAAAAACGAAAATCAGTGATTTCTTCTGAATTGATTTCATGAAAATATTCTGTTGTAGTCGAGTATTCTACTTTCATGCGAAGGCATCTGGTAATCAAATCAAATACTTCTAGATTTAAGTCCATTAAAAACGAGTGTTTTTTCTCGAAAATAGGCAGTAAATCGTCTTCGAAATATTCAAAGAAAGGAGAACTTCTATACGCTGCTTCTAAGGATTTGAAATGCTGTTTTTGCCAATCAAAATCATTTTCAATTTGAATGTCTTTTGTCTTTTGATGGGCTGTTTTAGAATGTTTTACAGGGATATTCAATAGCTGAATTCCATTAGGACTGTAAATATAGGTTCGGTTGCGATTGGTTTGTTTTTGGAAATTATCTTCCATTTCAAAGGTCACTTTCTCGGCTTGAACAATAGCCGCAAAATGACTGATAGAAGGGAAGTAAGTGGGATGAATAAGAATGTTCATGAAAAATGTAGCGATTTTTTAATGTAACAATGTGAAAATGTAAGAATGGTTAAATTGTTACATTTTCACATTGATTAATTGGTTATACTGTTTTCCTTTTCTTCCAAAAATATTCTCCGATGAAATAAGCAACTAAAGCCAATAGGAAAAATTTAAAATACGATTGGGGCTGACCTTCGCCACTAACGGTAGTGAATAATCTATCCCAACGAATTTTTTTCAATCCTTTGGCATTGGAGTCCCAGCTCATCCAAATGAAGATTGGTTTTCCTACAATGTGATTTTCAGGTACATAACCCCAGTAGCGGCTGTCTTCAGAGTTATGACGATTGTCTCCCATCATCCAATAGTAATTTTGTTGGAAGGTGTATGAGGTAGCAATTTTTCCGTTAATTCGAATTTCGTTACCAGTAACTTTTAAATCATTTTTTTCGTAGTCAGTGATAATGGCTTTATAGAAGGGTAATGTCTCTACATTTAAAGCCACTGTTTTTCCTTGTTGTGGAATATAAATAGGTCCAAAATTATCG
>CAZOHO010000270.1:0-1682 GCA_964579755.1 uncultured Flavobacterium sp. | reverse complement strand
ACGTCATTACTAATCATTTTTATCAATTCTAGCATTGGTTTTGGAGGTGATTTATACATTGGAACCCCTATTGACTATGGCTTTTTGTTAATTATTTCTACTATTGCTTTTATAGGAATGCTTATTGGAACTCAATTATCTAAACGAATAGATGGTACTAAATTAAAACCCATTTTTGGATGGTTTGTTTTAATTATGGGATTGTACATTATCACGAAAGAATTATTTTTCTAAATCATAACAAACTAGTAACCAACCATTAAACCAAATAATTATGAATCATTATCAAATACTTATCATTGGAGGAGGAAACGCTGGCCTTTCTGTTGCCTCTCAATTATTGTTAAAAAACAAAAACCTACAAATTGGAATCGTTGAACCTTCTGAGAAACATTATTACCAACCCGCTTGGACATTAGTAGGGGCTGGAGCATTTGACATTGCCAAGACAGAAAAAAAAGAAGCCGATTATATTCCGCAAAACACTACTTGGATAAAAGAAGCTGTTGCCACTTTTTCACCTGAAAAAAATACCGTAACTTGTACAAATGGAACCGAAATTACTTATGATTATTTAGTAGTTTGCCCTGGAATTCAATTAGACTGGAAAAAAATTGACGGTTTAACAGAAACATTAGGTAAAAATGAAGTGTCAAGCAACTACAGTTTTAATACTGCTCCATATACTTGGGAATTAATTAAAAACTTCAAAGGGGGTACTGCTGTTTTTACTAATCCTGCTACACCAATTAAATGTGGTGGTGCACCGCATAAAATTATGTATTTAGCTTGTGATTATTGGCGCAAAAAAGGAATTTTAGACCAATGCGATGTGCACTATGTCTCAGGAGCAGGAGTTATTTTTGGAGTACCAGAATATGCTGAAACGTTAAAGAAAAAGGTAGCGCAATACAATATTAAAGTGCATTTTGGTGCCAATGTCACTGCTATTGACGGAAAATCAAAAACCATTTTCTTTGAATCTAAAGAACAACCTAAAGATTTGGAAACTAAATTTTCTACACTACAAGCCTCTTGTTATGGAATCACTGAAAATCAAGCAGAAGCAAGTATCTCAAAAGTAAGTTTGAATTTTGATATCTGCCACACCGTTCCGCCACAATCAGCCCCGGATTTTATCAAAAAAAGTCCACTTGCCGATGCTAACAATCCGTTAGGATATGTAGAAATTGACAAACATACTATGCAACATAGCCGTTTCAAAAACATTTTTGCACTTGGTGACTGTACCAACGCTCCTTGCAGTAAAACGGGAGCAGCCATTAGAAAACAAGCTCGTGTTGTAGTTGAAAATTTACTACAGCTAATCGCTAATCATCCGTTAACAGCTTCCTATGACGGATATAGTGCCTGTCCAATTCCTACTCAATACGGCAAACTAATGTTGGCCGAATTTGATTATTCGAACAAACCTAAAATGACATTTCCATTCGACCAAGCAAAACCTCGCTGGACCATGTGGATTTTGAAAACTAAAATTTTACCATGGCTTTATTGGAACAAAATTCTAAAAGGAACCGCATAAATAAAATACAAACTGTAACATTAGTCACTTACAAATTGAATTTCAGAATGTAATTTTGAATATCATTTTTTTAATTATCATATCATGCAAATAGAACAAATTTATACCGGATGTTTAGCACAAGGTGCGTATTATA
>CAZOHO010000269.1:0-1696 GCA_964579755.1 uncultured Flavobacterium sp. | reverse complement strand
GAGAATCTACTCCCAATAAAAAGAAAAAATTCAGTTATATCATTGACGAATGGGGCGCCGATTTACAGTCGGAACACGAGCGTTATTTGGTTGAAAAACACTTTAAATGTCCGGTAATTTTATTTGATTACCCTGCTAATATTAAAGCGTTTTATATGCGTTTGAACGAAGACGGAAAAACGGTTCGTGCCATGGACATCCTTTTCCCTGGTATTGGAGAAATTGTAGGAGGTTCGCAACGTGAGGAACGTTATGATGTCTTGGTCGAAAAAATGAAAGCATTGGGAATTGACGAAGAAGAATTATGGTGGTACTTAGATACTCGCCGATTTGGTTCTGCGGTACACTCTGGTTTCGGACTTGGATTTGAGCGTTTGGTATTGTTTGTAACGGGTATGACTAATATTCGTGACGTGATTCCTTTCCCAAGAACGCCAATGAATGCAGAATTCTAAATTTCTCGCCACAAAGTCGCTAAGCCCCTAAGCATATGGAAGAAAGAATAGAACAAATAGCAAAGAACATTGTTCATTGCGCTTATAAAGTACATAAAGAACTTGGACCTGGATTACTTGAAAAGGTATATGAAATCTGTTTGGTACATGAATTAGAAAAATGTGGGTACAACGTTAAAAGGCAAGTTGAAATACCAATAGTGTACGACGGTATGACTTTTAAAGAAGGCCTAAGATTAGATATTATAATCGAAGATGAAATCATTATTGAAGTCAAAGCAGTTGAATTAGTCAATGCGGTTTGGGAAGCACAAATTATTAGTCAATTGAAAATTACCAATAAAAAACTTGGCTTTTTAATTAATTTTACTGTGCCTTTAATCAAAAATGGCATCAGGCGATTCATTAATAGTAACAAAAAATAAACCTTAGATTCTTAGTGCCTTTGTGGCAAAAAAATATGCTAAAGCAATTCCTAAATCTTAAATTATCCCAAAAATTATCTCCTCAACAAATTCAGTTGATGAAGTTAATTCAGTTGCCTACGCAAGCTTTTGAGCAACGTTTATTAGAAGAAATGAACGAAAACCCAGCCCTTGAAGCAGGAAAAGAAGAAGAGGAATATGTAAAAGATGAGTTTGAAACGGAAGACTATGACGATTATGATGATGCCGAATCAGAACGCATCGATGCCGAAGAAATCAATATCGACGATTATCTAAGCAACGACGAAACTCCCGATTACAAAACACAGACCAATAATTACAGCGATGACGATGAGGACCATGATGCGCCTTTTGCGGCACCGATTAGTTTTCACCAAGATTTAATCAACCAACTCAATACGTTTATCCTCACAGAAGCCGACCGAGAAATCGCGGAATTCTTAGTGGGAAGTATTGACGATATGGGTTACATCCGAAGAAGTATTTCGGACATTGTGGATGATTTAGCTTTTACACAAGCCGTTTACACCGATGAAAAAACCGTAGAACGCCTATTACATGTGATTCACGAATTAGAACCTTCTGGTGTGGGCGCGCGCGATTTGCAAGAATGTTTGTTATTGCAGCTCAAACACAAAACACCAACGGAATATATCGAATTGGCTACTGATATTATCGAAAATCAATTTGATGCGTTTACCAAAAAACATTACGACAAACTCTTACAGAAATACAATGTTTCTAACGACCAACTGAAAAAAGCAATTCACGAAATTGAAAAACTAAATCCAAAAC
>CAZOHO010000268.1:0-1748 GCA_964579755.1 uncultured Flavobacterium sp. | reverse complement strand
ACTGGCTATGTAACTAATGAAAGAAACTCCATTCGTCCCACATTAGACGTGAACGGAATTTGGGGTGGCTATACTGGCGAAGGGGCAAAAACTGTGATTGCAAGTAAGGCTTTCGCCAAAATTTCAATGCGTTTGGTTCCAAACCAAGATTGGGAGGAAATCACTGAATTATTTACCAAACATTTTCTAAATATCGCTCCAAAAGGAGTAACTGTAAAAGTAACTCCTCATCATGGCGGACAAGGCTATGTGACCCCAATCGAAAGCATTGGCTACCAAGCCGCTAACAAAGCCTACACCGAAACTTTTGGAGTTCCAGCTATTCCTGTTCGCTCTGGCGGAAGTATTCCTATTGTTGCGTTATTTGAAAAAGAATTGAAAAGTAAAACCATCTTAATGGGATTTGGATTAGACAGCGATGCGATTCACTCACCAAACGAACATTTCGGAATTTTCAACTACTTGAAAGGGATTGAAACTATTCCATTATTTTACAAGTATTTTGTAGAACTGAGTAAATAATTTTCCTTTTTATCTGAAAAAATGAATAAAAAAATTACAGCAACAGCCGCATTTTTAGGAATGACCGCCATTATTTTAGGCGCTTTTGGAGCCCACGCTTTGAAAAAAGTAGTAACTCCCGAACAATTGATTAGTTTTGAAACAGGGGTGCGCTACCAGATGTACCAAGCGCTCTTTTTGTTCTTTCTAGCCACTCAAAATGATATTCTGGAGAAAACTAAAAAAACAATCTATACCCTGATTATATCAGGAGTCCTTTTCTTTTCAGGATCGATTTATCTGTTGTCCACAATGGGAATCACAGGTGTCAATTTTAAATGTATAGGATTCATCACCCCAATAGGTGGCTTATTACTCATCTTGGCTTGGGGAATGCTTGGTTTTTCTATTCTAAAAGGAAAAAGATAAAAAAAAGCGGTTTCAAATGAAACCGCTTTTTTTTATTACATATAACTCAAAATTTCCTTTTTCAAGGCATCGTATTCACCTTGTAAAATCAAACCGTTATCGAGTAATTTTTTATAGTTCTGTAACTTTTCAAAAAGTTCGTCTGATGACAATTCGTTGAGTGGTTTATCTCCATCCAAAGTACTGATTCCTGTATACGAAGGAGTTTGAGTAGGCATAATCTCTGCAAATGAACTAACTTCTTCTGTTTCGACTTCTTCTACCGCTGCGTTAGTATTCAAACCTGAACCTCCTTTTAACAAATCGACTTGTTCTTTAGCAAAAGCATACATCTTTCTTGCTTGAACTTTCGGAATGTATTCAATAGTCACCGAAATCTCGGTTTTGGTTACAAATGAAAAATCAGAGCCTAAAATACCTTCTTTAACAAAAGTACTTTCAATCTCATCCCAAGAATAATCTGTAAAATTCATCGAAAGCCCTAAATTTTTAGGTTGACAAATAATGATTCGTTTATTAGTCACCACAATACTATCTGGCAAAACGGTAATTGCGGGTTTTTTCTGCACCGCTATGTAACCAATTTCTTCATTTTTCATCAATAAATCACTCAATTTTGACATGACTTTTTCGATGGCTTTAGGATCTTGTTCTTCGTTTAAAAACTTTTTAAGTTGCTCATTCATAATCGCTTTATTTGGGAATTATTTTAGTAAAAGTAAATATACTACCTAATTTTCTACTATCCGAATTTCATTTTTTATTTTATTAGGCAAACTGCTAAAAACCAATTCATACGAATGGTCGATTAACTCTTT
>CAZOHO010000267.1:0-1758 GCA_964579755.1 uncultured Flavobacterium sp. | reverse complement strand
ACCATTTCAAGTTATAAAGAAAACAGTTTGCAAGGCGATTCGGCTTTGGTCAACTTATACAAAGCAATGGGAGTGGAGTCGAGTTTTAACGGAAACCAATTGACTTTAACTAAACAGGCTAATTTCAATTATCAAGATGTCACTTTCGATTTGAATAACACACCTGATATTGCACAAACTATTGTAGTAACCTGTTTAGGTTTAGGAATTGGTTGTCACTTGACTGGGTTACATACGCTAAAAATCAAAGAAACCGATCGTCTAGAAGCCCTTCGAATTGAATTAACCAAGTTAGGAGCGAATATTTCGGTAACCAATGATAGTTTGACTTTGGTGGCTACCAAAGAAATCAATCCTAATATTACCATTGCGACCTATAATGATCACCGAATGGCGATGGCATTTGCACCTTTGGCTTTCCGAGTGCCTATTTATATTGAAAATGCCGAAGTAGTCTCTAAATCGTATCCTGATTTTTGGGAAGACCTAAAAAGAATTGGCTTTGCAATAGAAGAAATAGCATAATTTGTAGTGTTGAATAGTCGGAATCCCTTTCTGGGATTGGGTTGGTGAAAATAAACACCAAAACACTTGACAACGCCTCTTTCACCGTCGTATATTTGCATTCTGATTTTTAAAGGATTGTAAAACTTATAACCCTTTAAATTTTTAAACACATAAACTTTATTCAATGAAATTATCACATTTTCAATTCAATTTACCAAAAGAACTTTTAGCTGAGTTTCCTGCAGAGAATAGAGACGAGTCTCGTTTAATGGTTATTGACCGTAAAAAACAAACGATAGAGCACAAAATGTTCAAAGATGTTATCGATTATTTTGATGACGGAGATGTAATGATTTTGAATAATACCAAAGTTTTTCCAGCACGTTTGTACGGAAACAAAGAAAAAACAGGAGCTAGAATCGAAGTGTTTTTGTTACGCGAATTGAATGCCGAACAACGTCTTTGGGACGTATTGGTTGATCCAGCTCGTAAAATCAGAATCGGGAACAAATTGTATTTTGGAGACGACGATTCTTTAGTAGCTGAGGTAATTGACAACACGACTTCTCGCGGAAGAACATTACGTTTTCTTTACGATGGTTCGTACGAGGAATTCAGAAATAAATTAACCGAATTGGGAGAAACCCCAATCCCAAAATACATCTCACGTGACGTAACTCCAGAAGATGCAGAACGTTACCAAACTATTTATGCCAAAGAAGAAGGAGCTGTTGCAGCACCTACTGCAGGATTGCACTTCTCTAAGCATTTGTTGAAAAAATTAGAAATCAAAGGAATTGACTTTGCTGAGGTGACTCTTCACGTTGGTTTAGGAACTTTTAATCCAGTGGAAGTAGAAGATTTATCGAAACACAAAATGGATTCTGAAGAGTTGAAAATTAGTCAGGAAGCCTGCGATATTGTAAACAATGCAAAGGTGAATAAGAAACGTATTTGTGCTGTAGGAACTACTTCTATGCGTGCTATCGAGAGTTCAGTATCTTCTCAAAAAACATTGAACCCGTATGATGGATGGACTAACAAATTCATTTTCCCACCTCACGATTTCAGTATTGCCGATTGTATGATTACGAATTTCCATACACCAAAATCGACTTTGTTAATGATGATTTCAGCTTTCTGTGGTCACGATTTAATGAAACGTGCTTACGAAGAAGCCATCAAAGAAGAATACAAATTCTATTCGTATGGAGATGCGATGTTAATTATCTAACAGCATTCACTTCAAAC
>CAZOHO010000266.1:0-1764 GCA_964579755.1 uncultured Flavobacterium sp. | reverse complement strand
ACTTTGAGCGTTTGACATATTAATTCCTATTATTTGCATTACTAATGCAATTATTACTATTGCTTTCTTCATTTTTTATATTTTATTAAATATTAAATCTATTTACTTTTCAACACTTCGTTTACTACTAATGAAGCTGCTTTCGCTTTATTTTCGCCTATAATAGGTTGAATTATCGTAATAAATTCATTCAACTGTTTTGGAGTAAAACCCACATTCAGTGCTATTGCCAAATGTCCTTTCAACATGGGTTCAGCATCACCAATGGCACTAATAACAGACAATGTTACTAATTCTCTTTGGGCGTATGTTAAAATATCTCTTTCAAAAATGTCTGCAAATAAATGTTCTTTTAGAAAAGTATCAATTACTGGAGCAAATGCAGCATACCCAACGAGCTTTTCAGGGGAAGGTGTTTTAGTTAGTTCTTCCAAAATCTTTTTTCCTCGTTCGTATTTATTGTCGTCGGCTTTGATTAGAGAAGCTTCTCTACCCATTTTATCAGTAATCCCTTTAGCTTTTCGTTCGTTTACTACTTCCATAAAAGTTTGTAAACCTCTAATGCTTCTTGGGAAACCACAATAAGCATAGGTATGAACTAGAATTTCTTTAATTTCGTTGACTGTGAGTCCAGCTTCTAAGCCCTCTTTTAAAGCCGATTTTAAATTCTCTAAATCTCCTTTAGCGTTGATTGCCGCAATACTAATGATACTTTTCTCTTGTTGATTCAAACCTTTTCCATTTGATATCATTTGCTGTGCTTGGACTGAATTAGTAAACATTGAAATACTCCACAAAAATAGTAGCGAACCGATTATTCTGTACTGCCTCATACTGATTCCATTATTAATCTAAACTTTTATCTTTTAACCACTCACTCATCAAATCAGCTACTTGAAGATTATTCAAGTCCGAAAACGGAAAATGCGTATTTCCCTTAAGTCCTACTTCCGGAAGGTGAATTACTGTAACATCTCCGCCATATTTATTTACTGTATCTCGCCATAATTTTGCCATTGCCAAACGCGCTCTCCATCCGTCAGCACCTGGATTTGGAGATGGTTTATCAGGAATATTATCGCCATAGTAGATTACTATTGGAATTTTAGTAAGCGACATGAAATCCTTCATCGGAATCCCTATTGCTTCCAAAGGTCCAGCAGAACTCCCTATAGGAGCTGGCACTTCCCCTTCAGGAAATAAAAAACCACTTCCTGGTTCATACGAAACGATGGCTTTAATCTTTGAACTTTTTACTACTGTTTTCCATCCCATACCGCCAGAATGCGAATGTGTTACTAGTATTCCTGGACCTATTTGATTAAAAAGTGCAGCAACCGCATCTGTATTAACTTCAATATCAATAGTTCCAATACTTGGTGTCATAGAACGAAAATACTGATTCAATGTTGCGCTATCTCTTGCAAGTTGTACTCCTTCAAAATAATTAGGCCAAATCCCTCCACGAAAAACATCAAACATTTGTTGTTCATCTGGAATTGGATTAATAGTAGCCGAAACAGTACTTCTTCCTGCATTACCCCGTCTTGGCTGGTCTATCAAATACACAGAAAAATTTCTGCGTAAAAAAATGTTTTGATATCCTTCTCTACCATCGGGGGTAGTTTCCCATGTTTTAGAAAATTGACCAATGCCATGCCACATCACTAATGGATATTTACGAGCCTTTACAGGCACTTGATAAAACACATACGCATGATCTCCATGAAACGTTTGACCTTCTGGAGTGGGTTTATAAGGATC
>CAZOHO010000265.1:0-1781 GCA_964579755.1 uncultured Flavobacterium sp. | reverse complement strand
GTAGGCAAAATGGCCAATGTTTTAAGAGAGCAAGGCATTAAAAAAGGGGATCGCGTCTGTATTTATTTGCCAATGATTCCGGAATTGGCGGTTTCGGTTTTAGCTTGTGCTAGAATTGGAGCCATTCACTCTGTTGTTTTTGCAGGATTTTCTGCTTCAGCGGTTGCTTCAAGAATTATTGATTCTGAATGTAAAATGGTTATTACTTCTGATGGTGGATATCGTGGTAATAAAACAATTGATTTAAAAGGTATTATCGATGAGGCTTTAGTGAATTGTCCTTCAGTAATTTCGGTTTTAGTAGCGAAGAGAACAAATACAACTATCAATATGAAAGAAGGTCGTGACCAATGGTTACAGCCCCTTTTAGAGGATGCTTTGACTAATAATGTGGCCGAAATAATGGATGCAGAAGATCCTTTATTTATCCTTTATACTTCAGGATCAACCGGAAAACCAAAAGGAATGGTACATACTACAGCTGGATATATGGTATACACTGCTTATACCTTCAAAAATGTTTTCCATTATGAAGACAATGATATTTTTTGGTGTACTGCCGATATTGGTTGGATTACAGGTCACTCGTACATTCTTTACGGACCCTTATTAAACGGAGCAACCACTGTGATTTTTGAAGGAGTTCCTTCGTATCCAGACTTTAGTCGTTTTTGGGAAGTGATTGAAAAACACAAAGTGACTCAATTCTATACAGCTCCAACGGCCATTCGTGCTTTGGCAAAAGAAAGTTTGGAGTACGTACAAAAATTCCCTTTCAAGTCTTTAAAAGTAATTGGATCAGTAGGAGAGCCAATCAATGAAGAAGCTTGGCACTGGTACAACGATCACGTAGGAGGGAAAAGATGTCCAGTAGTCGATACGTGGTGGCAAACCGAAACAGGGGGAATCATGATTTCGCCTTTAGCCTTTGTAACGCCAACAAAACCAACCTATGCAACGCTCCCTTTGCCGGGAATTCAACCGGTTTTAATGGATGATAAACGCAACGAAATTGAAGGAAATCAGGTAGTAGGTAGTTTGTGTATCAAATTTCCTTGGCCAGGAATTGCGAGAACTATTTGGGGTGACCATCAGCGTTATAAAGACACTTATTTCAGTGCTTTCCCTGGAAAATATTTTACTGGAGACGGTGCTTTGCGTGACGAAGTAGGCTATTACCGAATTACAGGTCGTGTTGATGATGTGGTGATTGTTTCTGGACACAATTTAGGAACAGCACCTATTGAAGATGCTATCAACGAACACCCAGCAGTAGCTGAATCAGCTATTGTAGGTTTTCCTCACGACATCAAAGGAAATGCTTTGTATGGTTATGTGATTTTGAAAGAAACAGGGGAGTACCGTGATAGAGATAACTTAAGCAAAGAGATTAACCAACATATTTCAGACCATATTGGACCAATTGCTAAATTGGATAAAATCCAATTCGTTTCTGGGTTACCAAAAACACGTTCTGGAAAAATCATGCGTAGAATTTTGCGTAAAATTGCTGAAGGAGACTTCTCTAATTTTGGAGATACGACTACATTATTAAATCCGGAAGTGATTGAGGAGATTAAAGCAGGAAAATTATAAATGATTAATTAATCAAATCAAAAAGGGATTATCATAATGACAATCCCTTTTTTTATTTTAATCCTAATCGTGATTTTAATTTTAAGAATAGCAGTCCCATTTTATACGCTTCTTCAGAGGCTGAATTTCTGTCACTTATGGGGACTTTGTATAAAGTACATAATTCATCTAAAGTAAATTGTTTG
>CAZOHO010000264.1:0-1784 GCA_964579755.1 uncultured Flavobacterium sp. | reverse complement strand
GAACAATCGTTGTTGAATAGAATTCGCGAAGCTTTATTACAAGCAAAATCAGCCAGAACAGTTACGCCCGCCAATCAGGATGAGGAGGAGTTGATGGAAAGTTTCCAATTAATTACCAACAAACCGGTTTTGTATGTGTGTAATGTGGATGAAAATTCAGCAGTAAACGGAAATAAATATGTGGATCAAGTTCGTGAATTAGTAAAAGACGAGGATGCTGAAGTAATTATTCTTTCGGTAGGTGCTGAGGCCGATATTAATGAATTAGAGAGCTACGAAGAGCGCCAAGTATTTTTAGAAGATATGGGATTGACTGAGCCAGGTGCTTCTGTTTTAATTCGTGCAGCTTATAAATTATTGAAACAACAAACGTATTTTACTGCAGGAGTAAAAGAAGTTCGTGCATGGACTATCAACATTGGAGCTACTGCGCCACAAGCAGCAGGAGTTATTCATACTGATTTTGAAAAAGGGTTCATTCGTGCAGAAGTAATTTCATATGAAGATTTTATACATTACGGTTCGGAAGCTAAATGCAAAGAAGCAGGTAAATTCAAGGTGGAAGGAAAAGAATATGTAGTCAAAGATGGAGACGTAATGCACTTTAGATTTAATGTGTAGTCTGCTATTCAACAATAGTAATAATAACAAAAAACCGCTAAAGTAATTTAGTGGTTTTTTTGGTATTAGTTTTGCTTTAAAATAAAAAAAAACTCTTTTCGATGAAAAAAGTAACTTTAATATTTGTTTTGTTTTGTCTGATTGTCTCTTGTAAAAAAGGGGAAGCTGTTCCTGTTGGTAATGATTTTTATTTTGAAACCCCTCAACCAATAGATGATTCAGAACTGAGTTCAATTCCAAATAAATTTCAAGGGATTTACATTAATACTGATTCAGTTTATGTTAATATTGAAAAGGACATAATTTCATAAAAATAAAATAGATTCTTTGAATCAATACTTTGATAAAGTTAAAGACGGTTATAAATCAAAACTTAATAAAGAGTTTTATAATTCTAAAGTGATTGGTGATTCAATTGAATTAACATCAACTGATAGAGATACTGTTTTTGTGTTTTCAGATTTTCAAAGAGCGAAACGAATAAATGGGAATTTAGTTTTAAGTCAAAAAGACTCTATTTATTGGAAGGTAAAGTTACTTATTCTAAATAGGAATAAATTAATTATCAAAGGGTTATATTCTGATAGTGATTTAATAAAAATGGATTCTATAACTAAAGTTCATTCTAGAAGAATTGATTCTACAGCTTTTATAATAATGCCAAAAAGAAAGGAATTTAAGAAGTTTTTTGAGTTGAAAAATTTTGGATATAATCAAGAGTATAATAGAATATCTAAATAAACTTCTTAAAAAACATCTCTTCATTTTTCAATTTCCCATTGCTCCACTTTGTCAATTGTACCTCGTCAATCGCACTTTTATTGTCAATATCATTCTTAATAACTTTGACCTCGGCTTATTTTAAATTGTGCCAAATTAGCTTACATTAGCACCAAATCGATACTTTTTAAAATGTCCGAACAAAATCAATACAACGAAGACAATATTCGTTCGCTCGACTGGAAGGAACACATCCGTATGCGTCCTGGTATGTACATTGGAAAACTGGGTGACGGTTCTTCGCCAGACGATGGTATTTATATCTTACTCAAGGAAGTACTTGATAACTGCATCGATGAGTTTGTTATGGGTGCTGGAAAAACCATTGAGGTAACTATCAAAGACAAAATGGTAACCGTACGCGATTACGGTCGTGGAATTCC
>CAZOHO010000263.1:565-1785 GCA_964579755.1 uncultured Flavobacterium sp. | reverse complement strand
GAAAAAGTGCAACAAGAAAACGATGTTTTTGATCGATGAATTTGGAACTGGATCAGATCCAGAATTAGGAGGTGCCTTGGCTGAAATTTTCTTGGAAGAATTCTACCATCGTGAGGCTTTTGGAATCATTACGACCCACTATTCCAATTTAAAAATTCTGGCTAACGAATTGCCTTTTGCCACCAATGCCAACATGCTTTTTGACGAAAAATCGTTAGAGCCTATGTATAAATTGGTTTTAGGTCAAGCGGGAAGTTCGTTTACTTTTGAGGTGGCTCAAAAAAATGGTATTCCGTATGGTTTAATTAACCGTGCCAAAAAGAAAATTGAAGTAGGTAAAGTACGATTCGACAAAACCATTGCCACGCTTCAAAAAGAACGCTCTAAATTAGAAAAAACTTCCTTAACGCTAAAAGAAGAAGAAACCAAGGCACGTGAAGAAAGTAAAAAAATGGAGACTATCAATGTCAAAATCAAACAGAAATTAGAGAGTTATCAGGAATTGTATGATAGCAATCAAAAGACAATCTACATTGGGCAAAAAATTGAAGATATAGCCGAGAAGTATTTCAATAATAAAAACAAAAAAGAGCTGATAGGTGAATTTTTAAAGATTGTTGAAATAGAAAACTCCAAACGTAAAAAAGCGACTGCAAAAGAAACTAAGGTAATTGCTGAAAAGAAAAAAGAAATTATTAAAGAAGTGACAGTTCAAGTAGAGGAAATTCGAGCAGAGAAAAAAGCTAAAAAAGTAAAAGTCGTAATCGAAAAACCACGACCAATTCTTAAAGTGGGCGATCGTGTCCGAATGATTGATGGAAAAGCCGTGGGAAGTATTGATAGTATTGAGAAAAACAAAGCGACTGTCAATTATGGTTTGTTTACTTCAAAAGTAAGTTTAGACGAGTTGGAATTGGTTGAAGCTGTGAAAAAGTAGTATGTTTTAGTGAATATTAAGATTGTAAAAAAAATTAATAATAAAACTTTTCTCTCAAAAAAAAATTATATTTTAGCTTTTCTAATATAGATTCCAAATACCTTAATATAACTATCTGAATAGTAATTTAACAAATATAAATATGAAATTAGACAAATGCCCCAGCTGTGGAAAAGCACTAACAGGTTTTTTTAGTACAGTTAATTTAATTCCAACAACAAAAACTGAATTTATAAATAAACATTTAAATTTAAATTACGATGCTTATTGTAATGTTTGTTCG
>CAZOHO010000263.1:0-555 GCA_964579755.1 uncultured Flavobacterium sp. | reverse complement strand
ATACATAAATAAAATTGCAAAAGAATTTGAACAACAAAAAAACGATATTGAAAATCGTCTTAAACAAATCATACATTTTATTCCTGTTCTTTCTTCTCCTGCTCCAAATGATTGGAAATATGAAGCTATTGACATGATAACTGCTCAAACAACTTCAGGAACAGGCTTCGCAACAGAATTATCACGATCATTTAATGATTTTTTTGGTGGTGCATCAAATACAACCAATAAAAAAATATTGAATGCTACAAATCTTTGTAAATCTGATTTAAGGGTCCAATGTGTAAAAATGGGTGGAAATGCATTAATTTCAACAGATATAGATTATAGCGAAATTGGTTCTGGAAGTACTAATATGCTTATGGTTTGTATGTCTGGAACTGCAATTAAAGTTTCTGATATAAAAATGTTTAATGAAAAAAATCAACAATATATTTTAGAAATTATTGAACTAACAGAGAAACTTGAAGCAATCGCTGAAATGCCAAAATAATTAATTTATGCAAAATCTCCCTCAACATAAAAAAATCATTTTGTTTGACGGACTTTGCAATT
>CAZOHO010000262.1:0-1801 GCA_964579755.1 uncultured Flavobacterium sp. | reverse complement strand
CCTACTTGGTAATTGTTTAATAAGTCACATTTGTCTTGAACAAATTGTACCAAAATATGTTGTGGGTATTGTTCGTCTGTAGTAACAACAATATCTCTTTTTTTGAAACCACCAGAACCTACTTCTTTAGTTTGGTCAATCATTTTTACTCTTCCTGTAACTTCCATCTGTATTATTTTTTAAGTTTATTTCTTCTTTAGATTTACAAATATACTAACTTCTTCTTTTCTAGGCAAGAGGTTAAAATTTGAAGTTAGTGTCCATAGTATAATTATGTTTTCAATTTCTAAATTTTTCGTTTTTGTTTTTACAAATGTTCGTCTAATAATTTTTCAATAGCAGTATTTGAAGGTCTTGGAGCGTCTAAATTTATAATTTTACCATCTTTGCCAAAAAGAACAAAACGTGGTATAGTAGATAAATTTATCTTTTTTAGTAAATCATCTTTATCTGGCTTTATTAGTAAATAACTATTCTCTTTAGTGAGAATGTCGTGGTATTGGGTCATTGCTTTTTGCCACGCTACTTTGCTTTTGTCTATGGAAAGAAATACAAAAGCTACATTTGGGTATTTTTCCATCAATTTCTTTTCACTTGGAAATTCTTCCCGACACGGCATACACCAAGAGGCCCAAAAATCGACCAAAACTAACTTACCTCTATGTTTATTTATAATATTTTGCAAAATAATAGGAGTATTTTTAGGTTGTAAATCAAGATTGATAGCATCAAGATATTCCTGATTTTTACAGTTATTTCTAAAAAGTTCTATACTTTGTTTGTCCACTTCTTTTTTTACAAATCGATCATTTAAAGCACTATTAATATGTGAGAATAATAAAAAATCTTTTATCTTTTGATTGGAAATATTTTGTGAAATGAAATCTATCTTAGAATGTAAATCATTTTTAGAGTCTCTTTTTTTTAATGATTTTGCAACATAATTCCAAAGTAGTTCCTTATATCCTTCAATAGTTAATAACTCATCAGATTCATTAAAACTTTTTTCTATTGACAAGAAGGTTTCCGGTTTTGTAACGTTATCTTCTAATTCATTATACTTGATTAAACACCAATACATTTTAGTAAAATATTGATGGAATTGTTTTGAAATTTTATCGGCTTTAAAGTATTCATTTAGCAGTTCTTGTTCTTTCGTATATTCACTATCAAAATACTTTGATTTACCATTCAATAATCGAATTTCTTTAAGTGCATTAAAATTTGAAATGTTTTCAATCGTCCCGAATTTTTCAAAACTTTCATTTATAAATTCAGATTCAGATTTTCGATATTGGTTGGAATTGCAATAATAATTTATTAATCCTTTTTCATTTATGCTAAGCTCAATTGTCTCATTTGGTTCGGCATAAACCATTGTATTTCTTGTTATTTGATTACATAATAATGTTGTTGGGTTGGATAATTGAATTTCTAAAACTCTATTACTTTTGTTTAACATAGTGGGAGTTTGCAAAGATTCAATCGAATGACAAGTAAGCATAATGTTATCATCACTATTACTCACATATTTTATTATGATATTCTGAGAATGTGAAAGTGATGGCAGAAAAAAACAAATGATTAAATAGATGAGTATTCGCATAAATGATTCGGATTTATGAAATATTTAGCGTAGTTGCTAGTCCTTAATTTATTTCAATTAAAACAAATATATGGTTTTTTAACATTGTAAACATATTTCAAAATTTAAAAAAAAATGGTAATGTTTTGCACAAACCTTAAAAATCTTTTTCAAATTATTTCGTTACATTTATAATCTAAATTGAATCTATGTTTT
>CAZOHO010000261.1:0-1812 GCA_964579755.1 uncultured Flavobacterium sp. | reverse complement strand
GGATTGATTAATTCCAATTCCATAAACAATTGGCACCCATTACAAATTCCAACCGATAAAGTATCTTCTCTTTTGTAGAAATTAGTTAAGGCTGTTTTTGCTTTTTCATTGTATAAAAAGGCACCCGCCCAACCTTTGGCAGATCCTAACACATCCGAGTTAGAGAAACCACCCACGGCGCCAATAAATTGAATGTCTTCCAAAGTTTCACGACCCGAAATCAAATCAGTCATGTGTACGTCTTTCACATCAAATCCAGCCAAGTACATCGCATTCGCCATTTCGCGTTCCGAATTACTTCCTTTTTCACGAATAATCGCTGCTCTCGGACGTGATTTGCTAGCGTCAATAACTGGTTTTTTTCCTGTAAAATGAGTTGGAAAACTAAATTGTAGCGCTTGATTTTTATAATTGTCGAAACGCTCTTTTGCTGTTCCGTTTTTCGCTTGTTTTTGGTCTAATAAAAATGAAGTTTTGAACCAAACATCGCGGTATTCAGCAATATCTAATTCCCAATCCGCTATTTCTAAAGTAGGGGTATTGGTTACGTTTCCTATTTTAAAGAACTCAATTTGATTCGCATTCAATTTTGCTTCAACTTCAACATCTGATTTCGCTTGAAGCACTAATCCAATATTTTCAGCAAAAAGAATTTTAACTAAGTCTTTTTCTGCGAAAGCACTAAAATCCAATTGCGCTCCTAAATTCGTATCGGCAAAACACATTTCTAATAAGGTAGTGATTAATCCACCACTTCCAATATCGTGTCCTGCCACAATTTGCTTCTCACCAATTAATTCTTGAACAGTATTGAATGCTTTTTTGAAGAAAGCCGCATTTTGAATTGTTGAAGTTTCAGAACCAATCGTATTCAATATTTGTGCAAAAGAAGAACCTCCTAATTGGAATTCGTCTTGTGACAAATTGATATAATAAATAGATCCAGCTGCTATTCCCTCGCTTGGGAATCTCAATACAGGTTCTACTACTTTTTTAATATCAGTACAGTTTCCACCTGCCGAGATGATAACAGTTCCTGGCGCGATTACTTCGTCGTTAGGGTATTTTTGCTTCATAGAAAGCGAATCTTTTCCTGTTGGAATATTGATTCCTAATTCGATAGCAAAATCCGAACATCCTTCAACAGCAGCATACAAACGGGCATCTTCTCCTTCATTTTTACAGGCCCACATCCAGTTGGCTGACAATGAAATTCCTTTTAATCCGTCTTTGATTGGTGCCCAAATAATATTCGATAAAGATTCGGCAATCGCATTTCTACTTCCGGCTACAGGGTCAATTAAGGCTGCAATAGGGGCGTGACCAATAGAAGTAGCAATACCTTCTTTTCCGTTATAGTCCAAAGCCATTACACCGCAGTTGTTTAAAGGTAATTGCAAAGGTCCAACACATTGTTGTTTGGCTACTTTTCCACCCACACAACGATCGACTTTATTCGTCAACCAGTCTTTACAAGCTACTGCTTCTAGTTGCAATACTTCTTTTAAATAGGAAGTGAATTGAGTTGCATCGTATTGAACGTCTTTGTAGTTGTAAGCTACCGTTGTATCAGTCATTATGGTTTTTGGCGAACTACCAAAGAAATCTTCTAAAGCATAATCCATTGGTTTCAACCCAGTAGATTTCGATTCAAAAGTAAAACGATGATCGTTAGTAACATCACCCACCTGGTACATTGGAGAACGTTCTCTGTCGGCAATGCGTTGTAATGTATCAATATCTTTTTGACCTATTACCAATCCCATTCTTTCTTGGGATTCGTTACCAATAATTTCTTTAGCCGAAAGCGTT
>CAZOHO010000260.1:0-1848 GCA_964579755.1 uncultured Flavobacterium sp. | reverse complement strand
ACTACGCTTTTGGACGCTATTGAAGAATTCAAATTTGATGCTTGTATTGGTGGAGCGCGTAGAGATGAAGAAAAAGCAAGAGCGAAAGAACGTATTTTTTCGGTTCGTGATGATTTTGGTCAATGGGATGAAAAAAACCAACGCCCTGAATTATTCGATTTGTTAAACGGAAAAATTGAGTTGGGTCAAAATGTTCGTGTTTTCCCAATTTCGAACTGGACAGAATTAGACGTTTGGAGTTATATTGAACAAGAAGGAATTGAAATTCCATCGATTTATTTTTCACACAAACGTAAAGTATTCTTGAGAGATGGATTGATTTGGTCACATTCACCATTTGTCTATCAAGAGGAAGATGAAGAAATTGAAGAACGAATTGTTCGTTTTAGAACGGTAGGTGATATGAGTTGTACGGCAGCTGTTGAATCGTATGCAGCTACTATTCAAGAAGTAGTTGGAGAGATTCGCTCGTCAACCATTTCTGAAAGAGGTGCTAGAATTGACGACAAGCGTTCAGAAGCAGCGATGGAGAAAAGAAAACAACAAGGGTACTTTTAAGCCCCCTAACCCCCGAAGGGGGAATAAAGGAGCAATAAAAAATAAACAAAATATTAATTTAAAATCAAAACTCAGCTCCCTCCCTTTTGGGGAGGGCTGGGGAGGGGCTTATGGAAGTTTTAAAAATAGCAACAGCAGGAAGTGTAGATGATGGAAAGAGTACTTTAATCGGGAGGTTATTGTATGATACCAAATCATTGACAACGGATAAAATTGAAGCAATAGAAAAAAGTAGCAAACAAAAAGGTTACGATTATCTTGATTTTTCTTTGGCTACAGATGGTTTGGTTGCCGAAAGAGAGCAAGGAATTACAATTGATGTGGCGCATATTTATTTTTCTACTGCAAAGAAAAGTTACATCATTGCCGATACTCCGGGTCACGTAGAATATACGCGTAATATGGTAACGGGAGCTTCGACTTCGCAAGTTTCGATCATTTTGATTGATGCTCGTAAAGGAGTTATTGAGCAAACTTACCGTCACTTTTTCATCAATAATTTATTGCGTGTCAAAGAAGTTATTGTTGCGGTAAACAAAATGGACTTAGTCGATTATTCGGAAGATGTTTTTAACAAGATCAAAGCCGACTTCCAAGCCTTAAATGCTAAAAGTTCGTTCAAAGAACAAAACGTAAGTTACATTCCGTTGAGTGCTATTAACGGAGGGAATGTAGCCGATAAATCAGAAAATATGCCTTGGTACACTGGGCAAACGGTTTTGGAACATTTAGAAGATTTAACTCCTGAAGATGTTTTTGAAACAGGTAAAACACGTTTTCCAGTGCAAACGGTTATTCGTCCAAAAACAGAAGAATACCACGACTTTAGAGGATATGCTGGAAAATTATACGGTAATTCAATTCAAGTAGGCGATGCCGTTACGGTATTACCTTCGTTAACCGAATCGAAAGTATCCAAAATTCACTTTTTCGACCAACAATTTGACGAGGCTAAAGCAGGTTCATCTATTGTGGTAGAATTAGAAAATGACATCAATGTGACTCGAGGCGATATGATTGTAAAATCAGGAGAATTACCTCAAGTAGAAAAAGATATTAATGCCACTATTTGTTGGATGGACAGCAAGAAATTAGTGCCAGGAACCAAGTATTTGGTACAACACAATACGAATAGAGTTTTGGCTAAAATTGACGCTATCAAAAATGTAATTGCAACAGATTATTCCGGAGCTGTTCCTGCTACACAATTAGCCATAAACGAAATTGGAGAAGTGACTATCAAATTAAGCAAAGCATTGTATTTTGATAAATACAACGATAACAAATCCA
>CAZOHO010000259.1:0-1852 GCA_964579755.1 uncultured Flavobacterium sp. | reverse complement strand
AATCCTGGAATGAGTGTAACTGAGGTATCAGCGGTTTTTATCAATCGATTTGTCAAGGAGAGAATGGAATCGGGTGTTAGTCAAAGTGCCGTAAACTCTAATTTACGCGATTTACGAAGAGTGATTAATTATTTCATTAATGAGGAAAAGGTTATACCTGAATCGTATCAATATCCTTTCGGAAAAGGAGGGTATAGTATTCAAAATTTTTTCCCAAGAAAGTTGGTTATGACCAATTCAGAGATTGCCAGTGTTATTGAGTTGAAAGAGTTTAACTCCAAACAGGAGGAGTACGCAAGAGATATATGGGAGATGTTGTACCGATGCAACGGAATTAACTTTGCTGATTTACTTCGAATGAGATGGGACAATATTCAAGGTGAATACTTGATTTTTTTCAGAAAGAAAACAGAGACCACTCGAAAGAGTAACAAAAAGGAAATTGTAGTTCCACTTTCTCCAAAATTAAAGGATTTGATTGATAAGATTGGCGTGAAGGATAGTCCATTTATTCTTGGTAAGTTGAAAGACGGATATTCTGATTCGATGTTTGAAAATAAAAATCATAAATGGAAGAAGATTGTAAATCAAAGATTGGATGAGATTTCGAAGCGATTGAATCTGTCGATACCATTGAGAATTAAAAATGCACGAGATTCTTATGCAATGACATTAAGACGAGCCGGGGTATCTAAAGATAATATAGGGGATATGTTAGGACATTCGAATTCTATTGTAACGGAGCATTACTTAGGGAGTATGAATCCTGAGACTACATTTGACATTAACAAACACCTTTTGTAAGGTGTTTTTTTTATGTTAACACTCAATATTGAATGTGTGTTTAATATTTAATATCACCAAAAGCAGGTATGTGATTTTCTGATAATAAATCTTATCATTGTAGGGATTTATTAACTAACCCCATCATTACAATGAAAAAAATAATCTTATGTCTGATAATAATTACATTATTAGTTCCAAAACAAGCACAATCACAAAACAATAACACTGCAGCAATTGGTGCAATTGCAGGAGGACTTTTAGCAATCGGTGCTGGAATTGCGGCTGTTGAAGAAATGAAAGAAAGAGCTGAATTAACAGCTACACAATGGATTTTAGCTAATCACCCTGAACTAACTACTTTTCAATTAAAGACTTTAGATTTTGATGGTAAAAAACTGAAAGATATGTCAGCTACGTCTGTAATATCATTCAAACTTCAGGAGTTTACTCCGTCTGACGACCCAGCACTTGATGGAAAAAAACAAGTCCTTTTTGGTTTCACAAGTTATGGTTGGATTTCTGAACAAGGAATTGATTTTAACAAGGTAAAGTGGTTCTTAATTGATAGTAAAGAATGGACTAATATGATGGTAGCTTACGCTAAAGTATCGTCTAAGGAGAAAAACGAAACTGTTCTGAAAGAAAAATTAGAGAATGGAATTATCGTTAATAAAGGAATTAAAGTGAAAGGAAAATTAGAAGTTCCATTTTACAAATTAGGAGGTGATATGTATTTAAGTACTGATTATTCTCCAAAAATGAAATTTGTTTATAATGAAAAATCATTGGGAATCTTTTTAAAATCGACAGGGGATTTAGTTCAAATCGGCAGAGATGATATTATTAAAACTCACGAATTTTTCTTTAAAAACGAGTAGTTCCAAAACGAGCAAGATTTTAAGCAAGGGTTGGTGTAAATAACTCACTAATATTGACAAATAAAGGAGATTAACCAAATGTTAAAACCCTGAAAGTCAATGATAGTAAGGTCTCACAAAAACCCTTACCCACACTGTTAATCAGAGGGTCCTTGGTTCGAGCCCAAGAGGGGGAGCAGGTTAAAAGC
>CAZOHO010000258.1:0-1855 GCA_964579755.1 uncultured Flavobacterium sp. | reverse complement strand
ATTGTGGTGCAGGATTTATCTGTAATTTGAATGGAATCAAGTCGAATGATATTATTCATAAAGCACTTGACATCCTAATAAAGTTAGAGCATCGTGGTGCAGTAAGTGCCGATGGAAGAACGGGAGATGGAGCTGGAATTTTATTTGATATTCCGGACGCTTTCTTCAAAAAAGTGTGTAATTTCGAGTTGCCTGAAGTTCGTGAATATGCTGTAGGTATGCTTTTTTTACCAAAAAGTCAAAATCAAGTTGATTTTTGTATCACTACTTTTGAAAAGTGTGTTCAAGATCAAAATTTACAAATATTAGGTTGGAGAGATGTACCAGTTGATGTATCTAATTTAGGACAGGTCGCTGCGGAAAAAGAACCAACTATCAAACAAGTATTCGTTGGTAAAAACGGATTGAATCTTACAGAACAAGAATTCAATGCCAAATTATTTGCTGCAAGAAAGATTTCGGAGCATGCTATCCGCAATTCTAAAACTTCAGAAAGCCACAAATACTACTTCACTAGTTTATCAACCACTACTATTATATATAAAGGTTTATTGATGCCAGAAGACATCAGTAGATATTATACCGATTTAACAGATACGGATTTGGTAACTCGATTGGCTTTAGTTCACCAACGTTTCTCTACCAATACCTTCCCTTCTTGGGATTTGGCTCAACCATTTAGATACATGTGTCATAATGGAGAGATCAATACCTTGAGAGGAAATGTGAGCCGTATGCGTTCTCGTGAAGAATTGATGGAAAGTCCTATTTTTGGAGAAGACATCAAAAAATTATTCCCAATTATATTAGAAGGAAAATCCGATTCAGCTTCTATGGATATGGTAGTTGAGTTATTATTGATGACTGGACGTTCTTTACCAGAAGCTATGATGATGGTTGTTCCTGAAGCTTGGGAAAAACACCAAACCATGTCCAAAGAGAAAAAAGCGTTCTACGAATACAACTCTTGTATCATGGAACCTTGGGATGGCCCTGCTTCTATTCCGTTTACTGATGGGAATGTAATTGGAGCTTTATTGGACAGAAATGGACTACGTCCTTCTCGTTATACTTTGACAAAAAGTGGATTCGTAATTATGTCTTCTGAAATTGGTGTATTGGATATCGATCCAGAAGATGTAATTCAACACGGTCGTTTAGAGCCGGGAAAAATGTTCTTGGTAGACATGAACGAAGGTAGAATTATTGAAGATGAAGAAGTTAAAAATGCTGTTGTTACCAAACGTCCTTACCAAAAATGGTTGGATGGAAATTTGGTTCAATTGGCTCAAATTCCTTACACAAACAACCCTATCCCAACAGAAAGTGTTGATTTCCACACAAGACAACGTTTATTTGGCTATACTATTGAGGATTTAAAAACTATCATTAACCCAATGGGAGCAAAAGGTGCTGAAGCTATCAGTTCTATGGGTAATGATACTCCACTGGCTGTTTTGTCTGAACAACCGCAACTATTATACAACTATTTCAAACAATTATTTGCTCAGGTAACGAATCCGCCTTTGGATGGTATCCGTGAGGAAATCATTACTGATATTAGTTTAGCTGTGGGTGGGGATTTCAATATTTTTGATATTGATGAAAAACACAGTAAAAAAATCAAAATTCAAAATCCAGTTATCTCTAACGAGGATTTAGATAAAATAAGAAACATTGATCACGCCGATTTCAAATCAGTTACTATTTCTACTTTATACAAAATAGAAAAAGGAGTTAACGGTTTAGAGCGTTCATTAGAAAAATGTATTCAAGCTACTTACAAAGCGGTTTCTGAAGGATGTAACATTGTTATCCTTTCAGATAGAGGAGTTACTGAAAAATTAGCTCCAAT
>CAZOHO010000257.1:0-1876 GCA_964579755.1 uncultured Flavobacterium sp. | reverse complement strand
CTAAGTGCATATTTTTTTTCCATTTTTAACAAAAATTAAAAATTAAGGGTAAACCGAAGTCTACCCCTAACCTAATTCAAAACAAACCTATTTATTAAACATTTAAAACTCAAAATAATACTCCTAAATAAACCCACTTCTTTATATAGATATAAAAATTATATTGGGTTATTAGGTTTTCTAATTATAAATAATAATTTACAAAAAATTTATAACGGCAGTTCTAAATGAATTATACTGCCGTTAAATAAGTTACTAGTTTGCAAGACCTAAATCAGCTAAATGACTTAAAATATTTTTAGTAATAATCTTCATATTATTGCCATTAGGCACACCACCTAGTTCCCAGTCCCAAGTACCACCTATGGCGCAAACTACAGTTCCAGAATTTCCTTTTGGAGCCCATTCTACTCCCCAAACTTCATTTCCACCACAATTACCCCAAAGTATATTACCTCCAACCATAGATTCAAATTTAGATCTTGTTTGCTCTAATGTCCCTGTTTTCCATGGGCCAAAATCCATATTATATTGAGCCACTCTGTTTTTCTTTTTTGTACCAGCTGCTAACGTTTCAAAATTTGTACCTGCACAACTACTTGTACTAGTACTTACTCCTGAAAAATATGGGCTTGAAGTACTTGCCGTCCAAGTACCTGTCCATGCGTCTGCTGTTGCCCAAGACTCATATCCGGTTCCTCCCCAAGCTTGATTAGGGATTCCATTAGCATCAACTACTCCAATATCATCCAAAATAAAAACCGCAAAATTACCCACAAGTATATTACCACCCGCTTGATAATACGTCTTAACTTTGTTGATTAACTTATCTGCTAAGTCTGAACATGGAGGACCATCTGCAGGGCCTTCGCCAATAATACAGTTGGCACCATTTTTAGGGAATTGGGCAACTCTATCTCCCCACCAGCCGCCATCGAACTGTATCCAAATTGCATCATAAATACTTAAATCTACTTCACCATTAGCTACGTCTGTAAATGAATGATAATAAACCTGTGTTAAATCATTTGCCAAACTTGGAAACCATTGTGCAGCTGTTTCGTCATCATCAAGTGTAAAATCACTGCCGTTTACATTATTCCAAGCCTGTGGAGTATTCTCAGCTGCAGCGCCTAAAAATGCAATTTTTCTAATCTTAAAACTTACTAAAAAGTCTAATTTTCTTGAAGGAGAGATAACATCCGTACTATTGAAAACATTAATTTTAAGAGCATAATTCCCCGCGCTTACATTTAATACCTTGTGTGAAGTTGCTGTGCCAGGAAGTGTTACTAGACTTCCATTAATTAATAACTCAATCTTTTTAAGACCTGACTGAGCCAAATCCCATGTTAAAACCAAATCTTTTCCTTCCTGAACAGCCTTAAAATTTTTAACTGCTTCAGGTCCCTCTCTACGCAAATACACTGTTTCGCCTAAAGATAAATTACCATCTACATCTTTAGTTTTTACAGTAAAAAAATAATCTTTATTTACATCAATTATACCGTAACTCCAAGTGGCAACAGCTTCTTCTACTGTACTAGTCCCATTTGAGTGAAGTATTACTATACTTTTAACATTGGCTGGATTAGTCCAAGTCAGAACTGCATCGTCGCCTTTTAATTCAACCTTCAATCCACTCACTTTTTGTGCAATTGTTGGTGTTATTGAGGCTAATTCTAAATTGTCACACGATGATACTATCGATAACAAGAAATAGAATGTAAAAAACATCGATATTCTTTTAATAATTTGATTCATAGTTTTTCTTATTTAGTTGTTAATTTATTTTTTATATATCCTTAGTAAATAGTCTAAGGCTTAGTCACTGTTATTGTTTTAAAAACAACAGAACTATTATCTGCAAATACAC
>CAZOHO010000256.1:0-1876 GCA_964579755.1 uncultured Flavobacterium sp. | reverse complement strand
GTCATTTAACTTTTAGCAAAGACGGGAAAAAGGTGTATGTGTTGCAAGAATTAAACGGCGCTTTGTCGGTTTTTAATTTTATCAATGGGAAGTTGAATGCAATCCAAGAAACCACTATTTTAGCGAAAGACTTTAAAGGTAATTTTACAGGAGCCGATATTCATATCTCGCCTGACGGAAAATTTTTGTATGCTTCGAATAGAGGAGAAGCCAATACCATTTCTGTTTTCAAAATCTTAAAAAATGGTCAGTTAGTTCCGCAATCAGTCGTTCCTTCTTTAGGGAAAGGACCTCGTAATTTTGCTATTGACCCAACAGGTAAGTTTCTTTTAGTAGCCCATCAATACTCAAATGATATTGTTGTTTTTAAAAGAGATGCGGTCTCGGGAGCTATAACTGATTCAGGTAAACGCCTAGAATTATGCTCACCGGTCTGCCTGGTGTTTGGGAAATAATATTAGATTTACGATATACGATATGCGATTTTCGAAAAGAGTAAATAAGATACTATTATTTTTTCTTCTTTTTCTGTGCTCTGGTTTTTAGCATGTTTCGATTGACAGAACCGTGCGTTTTCTTTTTAGTTTTTGAAGGGCCTCCTAGATTGACTTTGGTGTTCTTTTTTGCTTTTTCGTGATAAGCACCATCACCTTCAAGCTTTACTTTTTTCATCAAAAACTTCACTGGTTGACGGTCTTTTTCAGGGCCAATCAGCTTAATAGAAACTTCAACTTCTTCTGGAAAAGGTGTGATTTCAAGCTCTTTGTTCATTAAAACTTCTACCTCTACAAACGATTCTTCTTCACGAGGGGTAACAAAGCTAATAGAAGTTCCATCGGCATCCGCACGACCGGTACGACCAATACGGTGCATGTACAACTCAGGTAGTTCAGGCATTTCGAAGTTGATGATGTGCGTAATATTGGAAATATCCAAACCTCTCGCCATAATATCAGTCGTAATTAATCCACGCAAATTGCCTTCCTGAAATTCCGCCATCGTACTCAAACGGTAGTTTTGTGACTTGTTGGAGTGAATTACTCCAAACTGTCCATCAAATTCTTCATCAATACTTTCGAAAAGTAGATCTGATATTTTTTTATTGTTTACAAAAACCAAAACACGGCTCATAGTTTCATCTTTAGTCAATAAATGTTTCAATAAATTGACTTTGGTATTGAAATTCGGAACTTGGTAAGTGATTTGTGTAATTTTTTCTAATGGTGTTCCTGAAGCAGATAGTGTTACTTCTTCTGGGTAATCAAAAAAGTCATTCAAAACGGCATCTACTTCCTCGGTCATCGTGGCTGAGAACAGAATGTTTTGACGTTTGGTTTTCATCATGGCTAGCAAAGCAGTCAATTGGGTTCTAAACCCTAAGTTCAGCATTTCGTCAAATTCGTCGATGACTAATTTTTGAGTTTCGTCAAAACGAACTACGGCATCCAGTGCCAAATCCATAGTTCTGCCAGGCGTTCCTACTAAAATATCAACGCCTTCGTAAACCGCTTTTTTCTGAGTATTGATGTTGACCCCTCCGTAAATTCCGAGGGTGTTGACAGACATGTATTGGGTCAATTTTTCTACTTCTTCGACCACTTGAACGACTAATTCTCGGGTTGGAACCAAAATCACAATTTTAGGGGTGTTGGTATTGGTAAACTTGTATAGCTTTAACAATGGCAATAGATAAGCAAAGGTTTTACCCGTTCCCGTTTGTGCAATTCCCATCATATCACGACCTGACATAATCACAGAAAATGATTTTTCCTGAATGGGAGTAGGCGTAGTAAAGCCTAATTCGTCAATGGCTTTTTGTACGGATTTAGGAAGATTGAATTGCTCAAAAGTGCTCATAAAATGCTATTTTGTGCAA
>CAZOHO010000255.1:0-1946 GCA_964579755.1 uncultured Flavobacterium sp. | reverse complement strand
AAAGAAGTTTGGTTACAAAATCCGAAAGGCGGGTTCTACACCCACCGAAGTTTTTCTATTTTAGTGGTTTGTGCCAATGCATTTTTGTTTTGGAGAAATAGAAAACTAGATTTAGGTTTTACTAAAATGAATGGGGTAATAGCGTTGCTTTGTGTAGAAATTCTATCTGGTATCGCGATGTATTATTTCAATTTCCCATTTGGATCTCAAACGATTCATATCGTAATGGCGACCCTTCTATTTGGCTTACAATTCTATTTAGTTTTAGAAAATTTTAAAAAAAATACCCAATAATACCCGACTATAATGTCACAACATCGTCTTAACCATAATCAATGTCTAAACTAGCCACTCAAGATAAATTTTTAGATTTATCCGATTATGGAAGACCTTTTGGAAAATTTCTTGCCAATAGCTTAAAGGATACGCGCTTTACTCCTATTCATGTCACTCTATTGTTTGGCATTACTGGATTAATCGCAATTTATTTCATTCTTAACGAAAACTATCTATGGGCAGGTTTTTTCATTGTACTAAAATCAGGAATTGATGCTGCTGATGGAGAGTTGGCTCGATTGAAAAACACCCCTTCTTATGTAGGCAGGTACCTTGATAGTGTGTTTGATATTATTTTAAACTTTCTATTTTTAATAACAATTTGTTATGTTTCTCAAACTTCGTTTTGGCTTACTTTAATTGCATTTTTTTGCATTCAATTGCAAGGCACACTATACAATTATTACTATGTGATTTTAAGAAACAAATCTATTGGAGGGGATACTACCAGTAAGGTTTTTGAATACAAAACACCTAGAGCTTTACCTGGAGAAACTCAATATTCAGTCAATATTCTATTTAAAATTTACACTATAGTTTATGGCGGTTTTGATAAAATCATACATACTTTAGATAGCGATGCTTACCGAGTTAAAACATTCCCTAACTGGTTCATGACACTGGTTTCCTTGTATGGTTTAGGATTTCAATTGCTGATTATTGCCGTACTTTTACCTTTGGGACAAATTGAATGGATCATTCCATTTTTTATTGCGTATTCTGTTTTGATACTTATTTTGATTGGGATTCGAAAAACCTATTTCAACTAATTAACCTAACCATTCTTTAAAGTCCGAAACGCGTTCTCGAGCTACGATTACCTCATCGGCTTTATACGTTGGCAAACTGATTTTTAGTCTAGAATTAGCATACACGTGTATCTCTCTTACAGACTGCATCGGAATAATAAATTTTCTACTAATGCGGAAAAAATCTTTCGGATTTAACTCTGTTTCCACTACTTCCAAACTACTATCAATCAAATAGTCCCTATTGTCGAAGGTATGAATATAAGTACCTTTGTTTTCGCTATACAAACATTCAATCTCAGCTATATCAATTACTTTGAGTTGTTGACCTATCTTAACCGAAAAACGTTTTTTGTATTCTTTTGAAACAGGATTCACCAACATCTGTTTGATAGATTCAAAGTCTAAACTCGAAATACTATTGATTTGAAATTGATTTTTGAATTTTGAAATTGCAGTGGCCAATTCCTCCTCATCAATAGGTTTCAATAGGTAATCAATACTATTCAATTTAAAGGCTCGCAACGCATATTCATCATAGGCCGTGGTAAAAATCACGGCACTTTTGATATTGATGTTTTCAAAAATTTCAAACGACAAACCATCTGATAATTGAATATCCAAAAAAATCAAATCAGGATGTGGATTATTTTGAAACCACACTAACGATTCCTCAACCGAATGTAGTAAGGAGGTAATCGAATAGCCTAGTTTTTCAAGTTTACGTTGTAATAAACGAGCCGCTGGTTTTTCGTCTTCGATGATGATAATGTTCATTGTTTTTTTGTTTCAAGTTTCAAGTTTCAAGTTCTTATGTTGTGACAACTGTGACTAAATTATTCCCACTTATTCGCTTTTTCT
>CAZOHO010000254.1:0-1959 GCA_964579755.1 uncultured Flavobacterium sp. | reverse complement strand
TAACAACTTTTTGTAAATTGTTTTCATACTTGTTTGTTTAAATTAATTGAATTTTAGTTAACTTTTTTAAGCTTTTACTTTACTTCGAATAACAAACATAATCAAACGATAACGTTTTCGAAACACACTCAACTATTTTCTATTTACGAAAACGTGGTAGTGTTGAAAAGTTTATGGTTTTAAGAAAATTTATAAGGTATTTTTGTAATTGATATAATTAAACAATATATTTATTCTCAATTACTATTCCTCTCAACTCAATATGAAAAGAAAAGTCACGCTTAAACAAATTGCAAAGGAACTTGACGTTTCTATTTCTACAGTATCTAAATCATTGAGAAATAGTCCTGAAATAGGAGAAGAAACTCGCTTAAAAGTACAAGCCTTCGCTAAACTATACCATTACAAACCCAACAATATTGCGCTTAGTTTAAAGAATAGAAAAACCAAAACCATTGGAATCATCATTCCTGAAATAGTGCACTATTTCTTTTCTACCGTTATTAATGGTATTGAACATGTTGCCAATGACAACGGATACAGTGTTGTAATTTGTTTGTCCGACGATTCATTCGACAAAGAAGTGCTCAATATGGAAATGCTTGCCAATGGGAGTATAGATGGATTTATCATGTCTTTATCCAAAGAAACACAATACAAAGGCGACTTTCACCACATCACCGAAGTCATCAACCAAGGAATGCCAGTAGTAATGTTTGATCGTGTAACCAATGACATCCTCTGCGACAAAGTAATTATTGACGACCAAGCCGCAGCCTATGAAGCCGTTCAAAGTTTAATCTATAAAGGAAAGAAAAAAATAGCCTTAGTTACCACTGTAGATTATGTTAGCGTTGGAAAATTGAGAACCGATGGTTATACCAAAGCCTTACTAGACAACGACATCCCTTTTAACGAAAATCTAATTATCAAAATTGAAGATGTAGATACCTGCGAAATCACTATTAGCAAACTACTAGAAGACAAAGCAATTGATGCCGTTTTTGCAGTAAACGAACTATTTGCAGTAACAATCATCAAAATGGCAAACAAAATGGGAATTCAAGTTCCAAATGATTTATCAGTGATTGCTTTTACCGACGGAATGATTTCAAAGTATTCCACTCCTACTATTACCACTGTGAGTCAAAATGGTAAAAAAATGGGAGCCAAAGCAGCTAAAATGCTAATAAAAAGATTAGAAATAGACGACTATCAAGAAGGGGAAGAGAATTACGTAACAGAAGTAATTTCGACACACCTTATCGAAAGAGAATCTACAAATTAAACCTAATTTGTTAATTCATTCAGTACTACAACCTTGTAGTTCGTATTTTTCAATTAAAAATACATTTTCGAAATAAAAGTAATAGGGATTTATCTATATTTGGAACTTCAAAACTTTTACTTTTACTTCGAAAATCCTAGTTAAGTTTTGATAAGCATAGCGCTTATCGTATTAATTTTAAAAATTACGATAATGGAAAAGCGTAGATTAAGTACCCTTGAAATCTGGAGCATGAGCTTTGGTTTCCTTGGGATACAAATGGGATTTGCATTACAAAATGCTAATGCAAGCCGAATTCTTCAAATTTTTGGTGCCGATGTTCATGAACTATCTTGGTTTTGGATTATAGCTCCGTTAATGGGACTCATTGTACAGCCTATTATTGGTTACTATAGCGACAAAACTTGGGGAAGATTTGGCCGAAGAAAACCCTTTTTCTTTACGGGAGCTATTCTTGCTTCTATTGGATTAATCCTGATGCCACAAGCAGAAATTTTCATCGCAGTACTCCCTGCATTATGGGTAGGTGCTGGTATGTTAATGATTATGGATGCTTCGTTTAACATTGCTATGGAACCTTTCAGAGCTTTAGTAGGAGACAATCTAAGAACCGATCAAAGAACGGCAGGATTCAGTGTTCAAACCGCTTTAATTGGTTTTGGAGCAGTCAT
>CAZOHO010000253.1:0-1962 GCA_964579755.1 uncultured Flavobacterium sp. | reverse complement strand
CAAAAGTAAATCTTTGATTATGCTGAGGCTATTTAATGTAAGCAAATGATTGGGGTGCTTTTATTCCAAACTCTTCAAAAATGTCAATATAATTTATATATTTTTTTACATTTTTTATTCCGATTGCATATCCCTTTTCTCTATTTTGAAAATATTCGTCATAAAATTTCTTATCAACTTCAGATTTATCTTTTACAATTTTCCAAAGTTCATTCAATTCTAAGTGAATTATTTCCTCTATTTCAAATTCACCAATAATTTTAGAAATTGGAGATGAGGCATAAACTAAAACCTTGTTTATTTCAGGATTTTTAAATAAAGTTTTTCTTAATTCGTATGTTTTTTTTCCTTCTAAAATTTTTAATGCATACTTTGGTTTAACCGACAATATAATTTTCATTTGTTTTAGCTTCTCTCATTAATTCAACAAATTTAGTGTTTTCAATCGGTTCAAAACCTCTAGGTGCTGAATTTATAATATTTAGTTCTTTAAGCCTATTTAAATTGACTTTAGGGGTAGGAAATGAATCTACATAAAGAAAATTAACAATAAACGGTCTGTTGTTTGGTGTCCAATTCCAGTATTTTTTTAACTCATCATCACTAAAAACACTCCTTTTACGACATAAATTAATAAACTTATCTTCGGAAGGAATATTATCTATAATACTTTCAATAATTCCAATAGTAGAAACTACACCTTGATAGTTCCCTCCGGTTCTATAAAAAATGATTAGATCACCGGGATTTAAATCTCTATTAAACGATCTTGAAATGTATACTTTTTTTAACGCATTTCTATGAGGTTCATTCTCTACAAAATTTTCAGGAGATTCATTATTTAGTATTGAATCGGGGAATAATTCAGTGTGATATTCTGGATAAATAGGGACAATAAACTTATTAGTATTTCTTGATATAAAGGGAAATGATAATTGTGGATTCGCATTTATTTTCTTTGAAAAGTCTCTTACCAATACTTGTTCAATTCCGTTTGTAGTTTCTTTAGTTCCCCAATGTACAAATCCCCACTCTTCCAATAATGAAATTAAACGTTGTTGTTCTTCTCTTTTATCAAATATCGTTACATATAATTCTTCTACATTATTTCGTAAGGCGTTGTCAAATATAATTTTCAAAAATCTTTCTCCAAGTTTATATCCTGTTGATTCAACTTTGAATGTGCCAATTTTTAAACGTTTTTTCGGAGAAAATTTTGGAGATATGTCACTATATTGTTCAGAATTTGCCTCTTCAACTTTTAAATACAGAAATGCTTTTACTTCACCATTAGTGTTGCATATATAAGAAATGTTATCTGCTTTTTTGTTGAACCACCATTCAAATTCTTTGTAATCTTCAAGAAAAGAAGAAAAAAAATCATCTTTAAGATTGATGTTTCCAAAAAACTCTTTTTTAATTGATAGTACCTTATAGTTTGATAATTCAGGATTTTCGAAAGATGCTTTTTCTATAAATGAATCTATCTTAAATACTTTTTCACTTATTCCTAAAAGAATTGCTTTTCTATGTATTCCTTTATCTTCAGTAATTATATAATCAACACGATTATTAAATAATTCTTTTAAGATAGAAGTATCATTAAAATCATTTTGAATTTTATCTAATGAATTTAAATATAATGTTTCAGGAGAATCTTGAGAAAGTGTTTTTAATACTGTATAATTAACAATTTTAATTTTCATAGTATTTACCACTTCTTCATCCTGAAATGAATTTATTTCTTCAACTGTTGCTGGATGGATACATTTTTCATAATGAAGTTTATCAATCCAATGAAAGAGTAATCCAATATCTTGATTATAAACTTTACTAGCCTCTCTATGGATAATAATATTAGTGTCTAAAAGAATTCTCATCTATAAATTTGATTAATGTTTCTTGATTATAATTTGTACTTTGAATTTTAATTAATGGTAGATTTAATATTTGGCTAATTTC
>CAZOHO010000252.1:0-1970 GCA_964579755.1 uncultured Flavobacterium sp. | reverse complement strand
GTGTCTATGTTATTTTTGTTTTAAGCTTGCAGTTAACTTATTTATATGCTCAGTTTCTTGCTCTTTTGTTGAGCATGGCTAACTAATTTTTATAACTCAGTTACAGAGTATTTCAAATGTAGCAATTTATTTTAATTTTTAAAATGTAACAATTTGAAAATGTAACGATGAAAAGGAGTTTAGTCTTATATTTCCTTATATTCCTTATATTCCTTATATGGTTATTGAATTTACGATTTACGATATTAGATTTACGAAAATTAGCCACTGAAATGAATTCAGGGTGACAAGTCTTTTGTTGAGTAGAACTATATTTCCTTATATGGTTTATTAATATACGATTTACGAAAATTAGCCACTGAAATGAATTCAGGGTAACAAGTCTTTTTGAGTAGAAATTATATTTTCGTATATGCCTTATTAATATACGATTTACGATATTAGATTTACGAACCCGTAGCTTCGGGATGATTCAAAATAAAACCTCCAAATTGCGATGGCTCTTTGGAGGTAGGTTTGGTTTTGGTTAGTTGTGTATTTTTAGTGTCCACCACCCACTTCGATATCGTGACCGAGACCTTGTTTTTCTAAAATTCCGATTACTTTCCATCCGTAGAATGCAATAAACGCAAAACATAATACTGGAATAAAATACGAAGTATGAATTCCAATTACATCGGCTAATTTACCCTGTAATGGTGGAATAATTCCTCCTCCTAAAATCATCATAACTAAGAAAGCAGCTCCTTGTGAAGTGTATTTTCCTAAACCAGCAATTCCTAAAGAGAAGATACATGGCCACATAATACTCAAGAACAATCCACCACTCATGAAGGCAAAAATAGCAATAGTTCCCGTTGTAAGTAAACCAATTAGCATTGCAATTGCGCCTAATAATCCAAAAATCATCAATGTTCTTGATGGTTGGTCTTTACCTAGGAAGAAACCAACAATTTGGAATACAATTACAAATGCATAGGCATACAATGGTGTGATGTCTTGTCCAGAAATAGCATTAGCAGCCAATACAACACCAAAGGCAACATAAGGTACTACAATAAGCAATATCTTTCTCATTTGAGAAGATGGATTGAAAACCGAAATGGCTCCAGCCCAACGTCCAATCATCAAACTTCCCCAATACATAGACATAAATGGTGCAAGTCCCGGACCTGTAATAGCTCCAAAATCTTCTGTTTTTAGCAATTCTCCTAAATTACTACCAATACTTACTTCTACACCTACATAAGAGAATAGAGCAAGCATTCCTAATACTAATTGAGGGTATTTCATGGCACCCCATCCTTCAGGATTTTTTTGAGCGGTAGCATTAGCAAATAAAAGCCCAATTACTACAACTAATAAAGTAGAGATGGTAAGTCCTAATCCTAAATAATCAACTTCTTTGTTTTCAATAAAACGAGTAATAAATTCTGGATCTTCGTAACGTGAAAAAATGTAGCCAAAAATTACCACTAATAATACAGTAATTGCAATAAGTGTTTTTAAGGCTTTGTTTGCTGTTTCAAAAGAGTCATCACTTTTTCCAGCAGGTAATTTTTTTGAAAAATGAAATAAAGCGGCTGCCAATAAAAACAATCCGCCTACGGCCATGTACAAGGTAATCATTGAATCTAGCGAGTCTGCTTTTTGTGCAAATTCTTCAATACTTACCCCTGAAATTACTCCAAAAAGTGCAAATGACACTACGATTGGTCCGATAGTAGTTCCTAACGAGTTAATTCCTCCAGCTAAATTCAATCGGCTAGATGCAGTGTGAGGTTCTCCTAAAGAAGCAGCAAAAGGTTGTGCCGAAGTTTGTTGTAGAGAGAATCCTAAAGCAACAATGAATAAAGCGCCTAAAATAAATAAATAACTACCTTGAATTACGGCTAGAATCATTAATGCAGCACCAAACGTACTAATCAATAATCCATAAATGATTCCTTTTTTGAATCCCCATCCGTTTA
>CAZOHO010000251.1:0-1975 GCA_964579755.1 uncultured Flavobacterium sp. | reverse complement strand
AACAAGAATTAAAAGACGATGCCTTTTTTAATAAAATCATCCACGCCAAAATTCCGGTTTTGTTGTTGTTGAATAAAATTGATAATTCGAATCAAGAACAATTGGAAGAGCAAGTCGCTTTTTGGACGACGAAAGTACCCAATGCAGAAATTTTCCCTATTTCGGCTTTACAAAATTTCAATGTGCCTGAAGTTTTTGGACGTATTATCGAATTGCTTCCAGAATCGCCAGCCTATTACCCAAAAGACCAATTGACGGATAAACCAGAACGTTTCTTTGTGAACGAAACCATTCGTGAGAAAATCTTGTTGAATTACAGTAAAGAAATCCCGTATGCGGTTGAAATCGTGACCGAAGAATTCTTTGAAGATGACAACATCATCCGCATTCGTTCTTTGATTATGGTAGAACGCGATACCCAAAAAGGAATTATCATTGGTCACAAAGGAGCTGCTTTGAAAAAAGTAGGAATGGATTCCCGTGCTGATTTAGAGAAGTTCTTTGGCAAACAAATTCATATCGAATTGTATGTGAAGGTCAATAAAAATTGGCGAAGCAATGCCAATATGTTAAAAAGATTTGGGTACAATCAATAATTTTTTGGCGTGACCACAAGGGTCAGGCTATCCGTTTCAATCTTTGTTGCCAAAGACTGGCAACAAAGGATTTTTACTACTATCCTTCACGCAGCGCGGTAGTAGCTTACAAAATAATAGTGTACCTTTGCAAAATATTTCAAATTAGATTATGAACAACATAGTAGCCATAGTAGGAAGACCTAACGTAGGAAAATCGACCCTTTTTAACCGATTAATCCAAAGAAGAGAAGCTATCGTAGATTCAGTTTCAGGGGTAACCCGTGACCGAAATTATGGAAAAAGTGAATGGAATGGAAAAGAGTTTTCTGTTATTGATACAGGAGGATATGTTCGTGGTTCGGATGATATTTTTGAAGGAGAAATTCGCAAACAAGTAGAATTGGCCATCGATGAAGCTGACGTGATTATTTTTGTAGTAGATGTAGAAGAAGGGATTACGCCTATGGATGATGCTGTGGCTAAATTACTTCGAAAAGTGACTAAACCGGTATTATTAGCCGTAAACAAGGTGGATAATGCGATGCGCGAAAAGGATGCAATCGAATTTTATAACCTTGGTTTAGGCGATTATTTCACTTTTGCCAGTATTTCGGGAAGTGGAACAGGGGATTTGCTAGACGCATTAATTGATGCTTTTCCCGAAAAACCAGAACCAACGGAAGAAGAGGTAACCTTGCCACGTTTTGCGGTTGTAGGTCGTCCTAATGCAGGAAAATCGAGTTTTATCAATGCGTTAATTGGTCAAGACCGCTATATTGTTACTGATATTGCAGGAACTACTCGTGATGCAATTGATACTAAATTTGACCGTTTTGGATTTGAATTCAACCTGGTGGACACTGCTGGAATTCGTCGTAAAGCGAAAGTAAAAGAAGATTTAGAATTTTATTCGGTAATGCGTTCCGTACGAGCGATTGAACATGCCGATGTGTGTATCTTAATAATTGACGCCACTCGCGGATTTGAAGGACAAGACCAAAGTATTTTTTGGTTGGCTGAGAAAAACCGTAAAGGTGTTGTGATTTTGGTAAACAAATGGGATTTGGTTGAAAAAGATACCATGTCTACGCGCGATTACGAAGAAAAAATCAGAAAAGAATTAATGCCTTTTACTGATGTGCCTATTCTTTTCGTGTCGGCTTTGACAAAACAACGTTTGTTAAAAGCATTGGAGGCTACGGTTCAGGTATACGAAAATAGACAGCAACATATTCCAACGTCTAAATTCAACGAATTTATGTTGAAAGTAATTGAGGCCTATCCGCCACCCGCTACTAAAGGGAAGTATGTGAAAATTAAATATTGCATGCAATTGCCTACGCAAACACCACAATTTGTATTCTTTGCTAATTTACCGCAATATGTAAAAGAACCGT
>CAZOHO010000250.1:0-1991 GCA_964579755.1 uncultured Flavobacterium sp. | reverse complement strand
CCTTCTAATTATGATAGAGAAGATTTTATTTTTGGAAAAGACAAATTGGTCATGCCTTTAGAAATGGCAATTCAAAATGCTCAACTTAAAAACGCAAACTAATGTCAGTATTACTTATTATTTTTTGCGTACTAGCCGCAATCACATTATCCACCGCATTTTTGACAGTTTTTAGTCGAAACCCAATTCACAGTGCTATTTATTTAGTGATTTGTTTCTTCTCGGTTGCGGGACATTATTTGTTATTGAATGCGCAATTTTTAGCTATTGTTCACATAATTGTCTATTCGGGAGCGATCATGATTTTGTTCTTGTTTACCATCATGTTGATGAACTTAAATAAAGAAAACGAAGTACATAAACCAAGAATTACCCGTTTAGGAGCGATTGTTTCTTTCTGTTTGGTATGCTTGATTTTGATTGCCATTTTTGTCAATTCAAAACCAATTGCCGGAGATTATATTGCTACTGGAGAAGATTACCAATCCATTAAAGTGTTGGGTAAAATCCTATTGAACGAATATATGGTGCCATTCGAATTTGCCTCTATCTTATTATTGGTAGCCATGATTGGTACTGTTCTATTGTCTAAGAAAGAAAAACTAGAGAAATAAAATGAATAATATTTTAAATCAAATTGGTATAGAAAACTATATCTTCCTGAGTGTTATCCTTTTTTGTATTGGAATATTCGGAGTATTGTACAGACGTAATGCCATTATCGTTTTTATGTCCATTGAGATTATGTTGAATGCCGTAAACTTATTGTTTGTTGCTTTTTCAACCTACCATCAAGATGCTCAAGGACAGGTTTTCGTGTTTTTCTCGATGGCTGTAGCTGCTGCAGAAGTTGCTGTTGGATTGGCCATTTTAGTATCGATATTTAAAAATTCAGGTTCGATTAGTATCGATACCCTAAAAAACTTAAAAGGATAAATGGAAATGAATACCAATATAGCTTTACTATTAGTTCTTGCTCCTTTTGCGGGATTTTTAATCAACGTTTTCTTTGGAAAAAGTTTAGGAAAAACTGTTTCTGGAATCATCGGAACACTTTCGGTAGTGATTTCATTTGCTACTTCAATTTATTTCTTCAATGCATTAACTGCTGAACCAAAAGGATTCAACATTACCCTTTTTGATTGGATTCATGTGAGTAATATTAAAATCGACTTTGGCTTTTTGTTAGACCAATTGTCTGTTTTATGGTTGCTTTTCGTTACTGGAATTGGTTCGCTAATTCACTTGTATTCGATCAGTTACATGCACGAAGACGAAAACATGCACAAATTCTTTGCTTACCTCAACTTATTCGTTTTCTTTATGATTACGTTAGTAGTGGGAAGCAACTTATTAGTATTATTCATCGGTTGGGAAGGTGTAGGATTGTGTTCGTATCTATTAATTGGATTTTGGTACAAAAACCAAGACTATAATGATGCGGCTAAAAAAGCATTCATCATGAACCGAATTGGAGATTTAGGATTACTAATTGGAATCTTCATTTTAGGCCATTTGTTCTCTACTTTAGATTATGCAACGTTAAAAACTGTAATCTCTGGAGCCTCGAACATTAATGGATATTGGCTTTCGGCAGCTGCCTTGTGTTTGTTTATTGGTGCAACTGGAAAATCAGCTCAAATTCCATTATACACTTGGTTACCTGATGCGATGGCGGGACCTACACCTGTGTCGGCATTGATTCACGCTGCAACAATGGTAACAGCGGGTATCTTTATGATTACGCGTTTGAATTTTGTTTTTGACTTAACACCAGACGTTCAAAGCATCATTGCAGTAATTGGAGCCATTACGGCTCTAGTAGCAGCAACAATTGGTTTGGTACAAAATGATATTAAAAAGGTCTTGGCCTACTCTACTGTTTCGCAATTAGGATTAATGTTTTTAGCATTAGGTCTAGGCGCTTACGAAGTAGCTGTTTTCCACGTAATCACACACGCCTTTTTCAAAGCCTGTTTGTTCTTGGGTTC
>CAZOHO010000249.1:0-2009 GCA_964579755.1 uncultured Flavobacterium sp. | reverse complement strand
AAATCCTTTTTCTTTTTTCTTTAAAAAGGAAAAGATTGAAGCGGATAGCGGGATTAGCTCCTAAAATTATTTGAAATAAGAAAAGGTTTCCTCATTTTCTATTTTTAACAAGGTTTCATAAATTAATTGAATCACATTTTCTACATCTTCGCGGTGTACCATTTCAACGGTCGTGTGCATGTATCGCAACGGAAGCGAGATCAGAGCTGAAGCCACGCCACCATTGCTGTAAGCAAATGCATCGGTATCAGTTCCCGTTACGCGAGAGGAAGCGAGGCGCTGAAAAGGAATATTTTTTTCAGTAGCGGTATTCACAATCAATTCTCTTAAATTATTTTGTACTGCAGGAGCGTAAGTAATAACTGGACCTTTACCGATTTTTGTTTCTCCTTCAATTTTTTTGTCAATCATTGGAGTAGTAGAATCGTGGCAAACATCGGTTACAATGGCTACATTAGGTTTGATGGTTTGAGTAATCATCTCGGCTCCACGCAATCCTACTTCTTCCTGAACAGAGTTAGTAATGTACAATCCAAAAGGTAATTTTTTGCCGTTTTCGTGTAATAATCGAGCTACTTCGGCAATCATAAATCCGCCCATGCGGTTGTCTATTGCTCGGCAAACAAATTTATTTTCGTTCAACACCATAAACCCATCAGGATAGGTAATTACACAACCTACATGTATACCTAATTTTTCTACCTGTTCTTTGTTTTCACAGCCACAGTCAATAAAGATATTATCAGTTTTAGCTACTTCTTCTTTTCCACGCATTCTAGTATGAATAGCAGGCCAACCAAAAACGCCTTTTACAATTCCATTTTTGGTATGAATATTAACTCGTTTAGAAGGTGCAATTTGGTGATCGGAACCACCATTTCGAATAACATAAATCAATCCATCATCCGTAATATAGTTGACATACCAAGCAATTTCGTCCGCATGACCTTCAATCACTACTTTATAAGGCGCATCCGGATTGATGATTCCTACGGCAGTTCCATAAGTGTCGGTAATAAAGGTATCTACATAGGGTTTCACATAATCCATCCAGATTTTTTGTCCTTCGGCTTCAAAACCTGTTGGCGAAGCATTATTAAGGTAGCTTTCTAAAAAGGCAATCGAATTTTTGTTTAATATTGATTCAGTGCTCATAAAATATTTTTTTTGCTAAATTATAAATTTGGCATTACAGTTGTGTATAGATTGTCTAATTTTGCAATTAAATTTTTCAACTATGAGGAGTATTAAAATTCTTATTTTCTTTATTTTCGTTTCTACGGCAGTTAAAGCACAAGTGACTCCAAAAGACACTACTAAAATGGGATATGTTTTAACAGAAAACGATACTATTTTAAATGACACAATTGAGCTTCCTGAAATTATTGTTCGAAAAGAAAAGTTAGATGTAGAGGCAAGAAAACAATTTCAATTACTTCAAAACCGAGTGTATAAGGCTTATCCTTATGCTAAAATCACATCCGAAAGATTAACTGCCTTAAATAAAGGGATGGAGAATCTTAAATCTGAAAAAGAGAAAAAGAAATATTTCAAAATTGTAGAGAATTATTTAACGAATGAGTTTGAGGCAAAACTCAAAAAATTATCCCGTAAGCAAGGGCAAATTTTAGTCAAATTAATCCATCGTCAAACAGGTACTACAACTTACGATTTGATAACCAATCTTAAAAGTGGTTGGAAAGCGTTCTGGTCTAATGTAACCGCTAGAATGTTTGATATTAATTTAAAGACAAAATACGACCCTTACGAAAATAACGAAGATTACCTTATAGAATCGATTTTAGTATATGCTTTTGAAACAGGTCGATTACAAAATCAACCACCAGTGATTAAAGTAGATTTCAATGATTTGAGTACTACTTGGCAAGCTAGAGTAACTGCTGCAGCTAAATAATATCTTATATTAAGTTTTTCAGTAGGGCGTTTCCCTTCGGGCCGGGCTATTCGCTACAAGTCCTCGCCGTTGCGCGATGCTTCACATGCTGTGG
>CAZOHO010000248.1:0-2012 GCA_964579755.1 uncultured Flavobacterium sp. | reverse complement strand
CCAATTTATTGGTTTCAGGCCTTTAGATTCTAAATACGAATTGGTTTTACTAAAATGCTTATTTCCAAACCATTTTCCTTGATTGGCACTCATGGGTGATGGATGTCCGGATTCTAAAACCAAATGTTTTTCTCGGTTAATCTTACCTCCTTTTTTGTGTGCAAAACTACCCCAAAGTAAAAAAACGACATGTTCTTTTTCATCCGATATTTTTTGAATCACGGCATCTGTAAATTGACCCCATTGCAAATGTTTATGACTATTCGGTAAGTCTTCCCTAACGGTTAATCCAGCATTCAATAACAAAACGCCTTGGTTTGCCCACAACTCTAAATTCCCAGAAGTAGGTATAAAAATACCACCCAAATCATCTACTAATTCCCTATAAATATTGCGTAAAGAAGGTGGAATTTTCACCCCATCATTGACCGAAAAACACAAGCCATTCGCCTCTCCTTTTCCGTGATAAGGATCTTGACCAATGATCACTACTTTGGTATCCGAAAAACTACAATGGTCAAAAGCAGAAAAAATCAAATCTTTGGGAGGGTAACATGTATAATTTTGATACTCCAAATCCACTATTTCTAGTAATTCACGGAAATACGGTTTCTGAATTTCTTCTGCCAAAATAGATCGCCATTCTGAATTCAATTGGAGTTGCATAGTATTAAATATAAGTCGGGTATAAAATTATACATTTTCTTCAAGAATCTCCTTTTAAACTTTGTAACTTTGCTTCTTTCCAATAGCACTATAAATGATATCCATTACCGAAAAGACTTTACAAGATTTACAATTCCCAACAGTTTTAGAAACGTTGTCTGCTATTTGTAATACCGATATTGGAAAACAAAAAGCACTTGAAATAACGCCTTTCAAAGACAAGGAAAGCTTGATGGAAGCTTTGTTGCAGACTTCGGAATATGTGTCGTCCTTTCAAAATAATAATGCGATACCCAATCACGGATTTGATGCCATCACTCACGAAATTAAATTTTTAGGTATTGAAGATAGTTTTTTGGAAGTAGGGAGTTTTAGAAAAATTGCCAACTTATCCAGTACTGTTAATTTCTTGCTGAATTTCTTGAGAAAATTCCACGATTATTATCCCAACTTAAATAATAGAGCCTCAAGAGTAGAATTGACCAAAGACATCATCACTATGGTCGATGAAGTGGTCGATAAATATGGAGAAATTAAAGACAATGCTTCGCCTGATTTATTGAATATCCGACGTGACATGAATGTGGTTCGTGGCAAAGTCAATCAAAGTTTTGGAGTGGCTTTAACGCAATACAATTCACTAGGTTATTTGGATGACATTAGAGAAAGTTTTGTTCAAAATCGCCGTGTTTTGGCTGTTTTAGCAATGTATCGTCGTAAAGTAAAAGGATCGATTTTAGGAAGTTCCAAGACAGGAAGTATTGCCTATATCGAACCCGAAACTACTTTAAAATACTCTCGTGAATTAAGCAATTTAGAATACGAAGAAAAGGAAGAAATTACTCGAATTTTAAAACAATTATCGAATAGAATTCGTCCGTTTTTGGATTTGCTTATCGAATATCAAAATTTCTTGAGCGATGTTGATGTTATTGCTGCCAAAGCAAAATATGCCAATAAAATCAATGCGATTTTACCAACGATAACAGAAGAACGTCGTTTGTTTTTTAGAGATGCCTTCCATCCTATTTTGTATTTGACCAATGCAGAAAAAAATGAAGTTACTTATCCGCAAACTATTGAATTAGAACAAGAAAACCGAATCATCGTCATTTCGGGTCCGAATGCGGGAGGAAAAACTATTTCGTTAAAAACCGTTGGTTTATTGCAATTAATGCTACAATCGGGAATGTTGATTCCAGTGCATGAACGTAGCGAAACCTTCTTGTTTGATCGAATTTTAACTGACATTGGTGACAACCAATCGATCGAAAATCATTTAAGCACGTACAGCTATCGCTTGAAAAACATGAATTATTTCTTGAAAAAGTGCAACAAGAAAACGA
>CAZOHO010000247.1:0-2071 GCA_964579755.1 uncultured Flavobacterium sp. | reverse complement strand
ACTATCCAAAAATACTGATTAAATTGGATAACTATTTTCAAAAAAGGCTTTTTGACTAAATTTAATTTAAAAATAACATCTAAAGAGGATTCTATTTTGGATTTTCTTCAAAATAGCGTTTTTCAATGCGTTTGATGTCTTTGATGGATTTTTTGGCCCAAGCCAATCTCTTCTCCATAATTTCTTCTTCAGACAATTGCCAATTAATATCTGAATTTCGGAGTCTGTTAGTCAAATTCTGAATGATAATCGCTGCCGAAACTGAAATATTTAAACTCTCTGTAAATCCTACCATTGGAATTTTCAAAAATCCATCGGCTTCTTTCATAATTTCTTCTGACAAACCGTCTATTTCTGTTCCAAAAAACAAAGCACTGGGTTTAGAAATATCGAAATTTTCCAATAAACAGTCATTCTCGTGTGGCGTAGTGGCAATAATTTGATAGCCTTTATTTCGTAACGTTTGCACGCAAGCAGAAGGTTTTTCATAGGTAGTAATATCCACCCATTTTTGAGCACCCATCGCAATTTGTTTGTCGATACTTTTCCCGTAACGTTGTTCAATTACATTCAATTCTTGGATTCCAAAAACTTCGCAACTGCGCATTACTGCACTCGTATTGTGCATTTGAAAAACATCTTCTACTGCTATTGTAAAATGATTGGTTCTATTTTTCAGGACATTCAAAAAGCGTTCTTTTCGATTGTCTGTCAAAATATTTTCAAGAAAATTAAGGTAATCAATATCAATCATTGTCTCTTTTTTTGGAGGCAAAAATACTAAAAAGGTTTATATTTGCACTTTCGAAAAAACAACACCAAATGACTACTCTTAACGAATTGAATGCCATCTCTCCTATTGATGGAAGATACAGAAATAAAACAGTTTCTTTAGCTCCTTTTTTCTCGGAAGAAGCTTTAATCAAATACCGCGTTTTAATTGAGATTGAATACTTCATTGCTTTGTGTGAAGTGCCTTTACCTCAACTTAAAAATGTAAATCCCAATTTATTCGATAGTTTGCGTGCTATCTACAAAAACTTTTCTACCGAAGATGCGCTTTGGATTAAAGAAACCGAGAAAGTTACTAATCACGATGTGAAAGCGGTAGAATATTTCATCAAGGATGCTTTCGAAAAATTAGGTTTATCAGAATACAAAGAGTTCATTCACTTCGGATTAACTTCTCAAGATATTAATAATACAGCGATTCCACTTTCGACAAAAGAAGCGTTTGAAAAAGTATACATGCCTTCTTTAATTGGTTTGATTTCAAAACTAAAAGAATTAAGCACCGAATGGCGTGACATCCCGATGCTAGCGCGTACTCACGGACAACCCGCTTCTCCTACTCGTTTAGGAAAAGAAATTGGTGTTTTTGTAGAGCGTTTAGAAGAGCAAATGCGTTTGTTGTTCAATATTCCGTTTGCAGCAAAATTTGGCGGTGCAACTGGAAATTACAATGCCCACCACGTGGCGTATCCACAAATTGATTGGAAACAATTTGGCGATACCTTTGTAGAGAACAATTTAGGTTTACACCACTCCTTCCCTACTACACAAATTGAGCATTACGATCACTTTGCTGCTTTTTTTGATGCCTTAAAAAGAATCAACACCATTATCATTGACTTAGACCGAGATATTTGGACGTATGTGTCAATGGAGTATTTCAAACAAAAAATCAAAGCAGGAGAAATTGGTTCTTCAGCTATGCCACATAAAGTAAACCCTATTGATTTTGAAAACTCAGAAGGTAACTTAGGAATTGCTAATGCTATTTTTGAACATTTATCGGCTAAATTGCCTGTTTCAAGATTACAACGTGACTTAACTGACAGTACTGTTTTGAGAAATATTGGTGTACCCATAGGACATACTATTATTGCTTTTGAAGCTACCTTGAAAGGATTGAACAAATTGTTGTTAAACGAACCAAAATTCCACGAGGATTTAGAAAGAAACTGGGCGGTAGTGGCCGAAGCTATCCAAACCATTTTACGTCGTGAGGCGTATCCAAATCCTTTTGAAGCGTTAAAAGGTTTGACCAGAACAAACGAAGCGATTACCA
>CAZOHO010000246.1:0-2098 GCA_964579755.1 uncultured Flavobacterium sp. | reverse complement strand
TTGACACATTATATTATTCCCACTTATTCGCTTTTTCTTTCTCCATCAATTCTTTGATTTTACGCTCTTCCCAATCTTTACCAAGAATAAAATAAGGAACAAAAGTAGCCATTGCATGAGCCAACAATCCGATTCCCCAAAAAAATGCCGTAAAGAAATTTTTGAATTGAAAATAACTTTCACCGGGTTGAAGATTTTGAACATTGACGATGACAAACATCATATTGATGACTACATACACTATAGCATGTGTATAAAATCCTTTAAGCTTTTTAACTTTTTTTACCGCTTCTTCGTAACGAATTTGATCTGAATTTAAATTTCCCATTTGGTTGACTTATTTAAAATATTATTCCCAATTATTGTTTTTATCCTTGTTTAAAATCTCTTGTATCTTTCGTTCTTCCCAGGATTTTCCGTAGCCAAAAACGCCAAAGGCATGAAAAGACAATCCCAATCCCCAACCTAGCATTGGGAACCAAAACCATTGAAATCCCCAAAAGGTATAGTAATTAATTAGTGCTAATGTTGGAATAACGATACAATACGAAGTAAGATTTCCATAAAATCCTTTTAATTGCTCCACCCTTTTTTTAGCTCGAGCATAAGCCATATCTTCTTCTGTAAATTTAGCTGTTTTCATTATTGAAATTTGTTTGGTTAATATAGGTAAATAGACTTTAAACGATTTTTCATCTTGAATCACTTTTACTTTACGTTCAGTCAATAAGGCATAACGATTCAGAATGTTTTGCAATCCAACACCTTTACCGTCAGAAAGAACTTCTTTCTTTTGCCAGTTGTTTTCAACTACCAATTGATTGTCTTGAATACTGATTTTGATGTGCAGTGGTTTTGAACTACTCACTACATTGTGTTTAATGCAATTTTCTAATACTAATTGCAATGACAAAGGAACTACTTTGGCTTCTTCGTTAGTACAATCTGGCAATTCATACGAAATACTATTCTCAAAACGCATGGTTAATAATTGCATATAAATTTTGGCGAAAGCCAATTCTTCTGAAACCGCCACTAATTCTTTATCTTTTTGTTCCAAAACATAACGGTATATTTTAGATAAAGAAGTGGTGAACTTTTGGGCATTTTCAGGATTTTCTTCAATCAAAGAACTCAATACATTGAGGCTGTTAAATAGAAAATGAGGATCAATTTGATTTTTTAGACTTTCAAATTGTGCATTGGCAGTAGTCGCAATTATTTTTTGTTCTTTGAATTTGTTTTCTTGTAACGTTTTGTAAAAATAGAAAGCATGAATAGCCAACGAAACAATCACAAAAAACACTATGGGAATAAGAAAATGTCCTATACTTTCCTCCTCTATATATTTTTGAAATGACACTTCATTTATAATTACTTCTTCAAAAACACGCAATAGAAAAACCACAAAAAGTGTAATACAAAATGTACTTACAAAACCTACAATTAATCGGTTGATTGTAAATCGGTTGTCTTTGTAAACAGAATCCAAATATATAAATACTGCAGCATTAGCATAGTACAAACTTAGGCCATATAACATGGTATATCCAAAGTATATCCAAAAAGAATTACCTAACACAATTGCATCTCCAATTAGATAACGTACAAGTAATAAGATTAAAAATATACTTAGCGAAAGAACAAAAGCTCTCGGAAATTCTTTAATTAATTTATCAATCATAATTCTTAAATTAAAATAATAGCTGTTGCAATAAGGCAACCAAACTTAAGGTTAATAAAATGACTATTCGAATCATACTGTTTTATTTTTATTTTGATGAGACAAATTTGGTTCAAAGAATCCAAGTATAAAAATAAGATAAACCGAATTGTCAAAAAACCACGATGAATTGTAAAATGATTAAATTCACACCCAATAGAATTAACACTTCAAGAAGATAGATATTCTAGATTATTCTATGGCAGTGGGCAATCCTGCGAAAGTGATTAAGAAACTAGAATAAAAACCTCATTCTCATTATTTTAAAATCTTTTCAACAATTCGTAATTCACAATTCGTAATTAGTAATTAATAATTTACCTTTGAACTTTCTATAAAAACAACGATTATGGTTTATAAATTCAGAGTAATTCT
>CAZOHO010000245.1:0-2104 GCA_964579755.1 uncultured Flavobacterium sp. | reverse complement strand
GTTAAATCGCCATACACTCCTTTGCTTTCTTCTTTACTTTCTAAGGCTTCTTGAATGGACTTTACTTTATCTTCGGCAGACGTTTTCAATAAATTAATTACTTGTCCAAATTCTTTTTTCTGTTCGTTAGGAACATTTTTAAATTCGGCAAACAACTCTTTTAAAAGTCCTTTACTCCCTAAAAATTTAATTCTGAAAGCTTCTAGTTCTGCTGGATCTTGTGAGGAAAACCCTTGTGCTTCGCTAATGTATTCTTTTATCTTATCTATCATCAGTCTTTTGGTAAAGGTGCAAAATTACGTTTTTTTAGTGAAAAGTAAAACCTCGTTTAGTGATTAGTTATTGGATACGAGTCACTATTATTTAATTAATTCTCTTTCTAGAAAATAATTCACAATTGCTTCTTTCATCAATACCGATTGCTCCCCTGCTTTTAATGGCGGTAATTCTTCTTTTACTTTGTAATGAGGCCAACCTTCTTCGTCAAAAAATTCAAATTCATAATACCCATACGGCTCTAATAATCGGCAAATGGCAATGTGCATTAAATTCAATTTTTCGTCTTTCTTGAACTCGCGATGAAGCTGTCCTAACTCTTGAATTCCGATTAAGTAAATGATGGCGTCCAAATCCAAATCTTCGCCTTGCGAAAACCGATCGGATAATATAACTACAAGCTGTTCCCAGCGTTCTTTCAATTGTGCGTCTCTTGACATTGGATGTGCGATTTACGATTTACGATTTACGAAGGGCAAAACGAAACCAAAATTTGAACCGCAAAGATAAGAAGTAGAAAATTGACAACAGACAATACTCAATTCTTTTATCTTTGTGCTTTTATACAATACAACTATGGGATTTTTAGACATTATTATTGGGGCATTATTGATTTATGCTGCATTCAAAGGAATTCAAAACGGACTTTTTGTAGAACTGGCTTCCTTTTTTTCTTTAATTGCAGGAATTTATCTGGCTTTCCAATTTTCCTCTATGGCAAAAACTGCGTTAGCGGGAGTCGTAAAATGGAATCCGTATTCTATTCAAGTTATTGCTTTTATCCTTACCTTTTTGGTGGTGATTATAGGAATCTCTTTAGCTGGAAAGTTCTTGACTAAATTGGTGAGTTTTGCTTATTTGGGATGGATCAACAAAGCGGGTGGTGGTTTTTTCAGAATGCTGAAAACGGTTTTAATTGTAAGTATCCTGTTTAGTGTTTTCGAGAAAATCAACTACAATCATTTTTTGGCCAAAAAAGAAACTTTAGATCGTTCTATTTTCTTTAATCCGATACAAAAAACAGCTGATTTTGTTTTTCCTTCTATTCAGAAATTGTACCAAAAAGCAACCAAGAAATAACCCTAAACTCTTATTTTACTTCTCTAATAGCTGCTGATTCAATCCAACCCTCAGTGCCGTCTGTCAATTGAATTTTTTTCCATTTGCCCAAGGTTTCTTCGACAAAAACTTTAGTCCCTTCGTGGACTACAAAAGTGGCAGGACTCGCTTTTTGAGGTTCGCTTTTCACCTCAGCTACTTCCGCAAAAACGATGGCTGGACGTTCGTTTACAAAATGGTTTTTTTCGAAAATAGCCGCTCCCATACTAATTAACAGAAACAGAATCCATACAAACATTCCAAAAAAGAAAATGCGTTTTGACAGGGTGGTTGGCGAAAAATAATACCCAATAAAAAAGCCTAAAAACAACAATCCAAAGACTACCGAAATCCACGCCCAAGTATTGTAATGACACATTTCCGTGAAATCACGAAGTAGTTTGGAAAAGCCTACTTTCGGCACTTCTTTTACCTCATCAATAGTTAGTTTTTGAGCGAATTTCAAGTTATTGGCAATATCAACATCTTCGGGATGTAGTACCAAAGCTTTCTCATAATTATAAATCGCTGGTGCTACTTTATTCAATTTGTAATAACAATTTCCTAAATTGAAATACAAGTCCGCTGATTGTTGGTAGTTATCCAACACGCTTTCATAAGCCTGAATGGCTTGTTGGTATTGCCCTTTTTGATACAAAACATTCCCTTTTTCAAATCCGCTTTGAGCGAATACAAAAGAAGTAATGAATAAAAATATATAAACTAAATG
>CAZOHO010000244.1:0-2116 GCA_964579755.1 uncultured Flavobacterium sp. | reverse complement strand
ATTTTTTGTGAGTTGGCAATGGAATTGGTCCTGTTACAACTGCACCGGTAGTTTTAACCGTTTTTACAATCTTCTCAGCAGACTTGTCTACCAACATGTGATCGTAAGATTTTAGTTTTATTCTGATTTTTTGACTCATTTTCTTAAAAATTAAGCGTTACCTTTTGCTTTTTTGATCACTTCTTCTGAAATATTAGAAGGAGTTTGTTCGTAGTGTGAAAATTCCATAGTAGAAGTTGCTCTACCTGAAGACAATGTTCTCAATGTAGTTACATATCCAAACATTTCAGATAAAGGAACATTGGCTTTAATAGTTTTAGCACCCGCTCTGTCTCCCATGTCATTAACTTGACCTCTTCTTCTATTCAAATCTCCAACAATATCCCCCATGTTTTCTTCTGGAGTAATTACTTCGATTTTCATAATAGGCTCAAGGATAACTGCACCAGCTGCTTTCGCCACTTCTTTATAACCCATTCTTGCTGCCAATTCAAATGACAAAGCATCAGAATCCACTGGGTGATAAGAACCGTCTAATAAAGTTACTTTCAAACTATCTACAGTATAACCAGCTAATGGCCCTGTTTTCATAGCTTCTCTGAAACCTTTCTCAACAGCAGGAATGTACTCCTTAGGAACGTTTCCTCCTTTTACTTCATTCACAAACTGTAATCCAACTGGAGCTTTTCCATCAACTACATCTGCAGGCTCTAAACGGAAAACGATATCTCCAAATTTACCACGACCTCCAGATTGTTTTTTGTACACCTCTCTATGTTGAGCTTCTTTTGTAAACGCTTCTTTGTACTCTACTTGAGGCTCACCTTGGTTTACTTCAACTTTAAACTCACGTTTCATACGATCTACAAGGATGTCTAAGTGTAACTCACCCATACCTGAGATAATAGTTTGACCTGAAGCTTCATCAGTTCTTACCGTAAATGTAGGATCTTCCTCAGCCAATTTAGCCAAAGCCATACCCATTTTATCAACGTCAGCTTTAGTTTTAGGCTCAATAGCGATACCAATTACTGGATCAGGGAATTTCATTGACTCAAGGATAATTGGGTGTTTTTCATCACACATAGTATCCCCAGTTTTGATATCTTTAAATCCAACAGCAGCTCCAATATCTCCAGCCTCAATATATTCGATTGGATTTTGTTTATTAGCATGCATTTGGTAGATACGAGAAATTCTTTCTTTATTTCCTGAACGAGTGTTCAAGATATAAGAACCTGCATCCAAACGACCAGAATACGCACGGAAGAAAGCCAAACGACCAACATAAGGGTCAGTAGCAATCTTAAATGCCAAAGCAGCAAACGGCTCTTTTACATCTGGACGACGTAATATTTTAGTTTGATCTTCTTCTAATAAATCAGCATCATCAGGATGAATTCCTTCGATACCTTCTTTATCCAATGGAGATGGTAAATATTTACATACTGCATCTAACATAAATTGAACTCCTTTATTTTTGAAAGAAGAACCTGCAATCATAGGAATGATCGCCATGTCAATTGTAGCAGCTCTCAAAGCAGTGTTGATTTCATCCTCTGTAATAGAGTTTTCATCTTCCATATACTTATCTAATAGATTCTCATCATAATCAGCTACTGCTTCAATAAGAATAGATCTATAAGCTTTAACATCATCCACCATATCAGCTGGAATATCAACAATATCAAAAGTAGCTCCTTGTGTAGCATCATGCCAAATAATCGCTTGATTTTTCACTAAGTCAACTACCCCTTTGAAATCATTTTCTTCACCGATTGGCAATGTAATAGCAACAGCGTTAGATTTTAACATGTCTCTAACTTGCTGACATACATTTAGGAAGTTGGAACCTTGACGGTCCATTTTGTTTACGAATCCCATACGTGGAACTCTATATTGATCCGCTAATCTCCAGTTAGTTTCTGATTGTGGCTCAACACCATCAACAGCACTAAATAAGAAAACCAAACCATCCAATACACGTAACGAACGGTTTACCTCTACGGTAAAGTCAACGTGTCCAGGAGTATCAATAATATTAAAGTGGTAACCTGTAGATTCAGGTAAAATTTTACCTTGTTCAGTTGGAAAATTCCATTCACAAGTTGTAGCA
>CAZOHO010000243.1:0-2136 GCA_964579755.1 uncultured Flavobacterium sp. | reverse complement strand
TTCACGGTTCTCGCCAGAGGTTGGTCTAATGCGGGTGCGAAATTAAATATAAATTATGAATTATCAATTAAAAATGTATAAAAAAATAAGAATTATTCTTCTAACAAGTCGGGACGGCGATTTTTAGTGTGTTCGTACGCCATGTCTTCTCGCCATTTGTCAATTTTGGCAAAATTACCGCTGGTTAGGACTTCAGGGACTTTCCATCCTTTGTAATCTGCTGGTCGAGTATAAATAGGTCCTGATAATAAGCCATCTTGGAAACTGTCGGTTAGGGCCGAAGTTTCGTCACTCAAAACACCTGGAATTAATCGGATTAAAGCATCTGAAAGTACCAAGGCTCCTAATTCACCGCCACTTAAAACATAATCGCCGATAGAAATTTCTTTGGTGATAAAATGATCACGAACGCGTTGATCGACTCCTTTATAGTGTCCACATAAAATGATGATATTTTCGTACATCGACATGGTATTCGCCATTTTTTGATTGAGCGTTTCTCCATCAGGTGACATATAAATAATTTCGTCATATTCTCGCTGACTTTTCAAATGCGTAATACAAGCATCAATGGGTTGTACCGTCATGACCATTCCTGCACCTCCTCCAAATGGATAATCATCAACACTTTTTTGCTTATTAGTCGTATAATCACGTAAATTATGAATGTGTACTTCGACCAAACCTTTGTCGATAGCACGTTTCATAATAGAAGCTTCAAAAGGACTTCGTAATAATTCAGGAAGAACGGTGATAATGTCTATGCGCATTTTAATGGATACAAAGTTGGAAAGAGGCAAAGGTACAAAGTTTAAAGTACTTTTAATAACGAATTTGTTTTGCGAAGCGTTAGTTTGCGTGAGGGATGGTAGCGGCATCCTTTTTAAGGAGCGAATATTTTTGGAGCTGCTTAAAAAGATAGAGCGTACAGCCCGACCGGAGCTTTTGCGGAGGTCACGCCCATAAAATAAATTCAGTTTTGCCTTTTCTATATTATTATTGTAATTTTGCACTTCAATAAAAAACAACAAAAATGGAAAACGGAATATACGCTAAATTCAACACCGCTAAAGGTTCAGTTTTAGTAAAATTAACTCACGATTTAACGCCAGGAACGGTCGGGAACTTTGTGGCTTTGGCTGAAGGTAACTTGGAAAACAAAGTGAAACCACAAGGGACAAAATATTATGACGGATTAACATTTCACCGTGTAATTCCTGATTTTATGATTCAAGGAGGTTGTCCTCAAGGAACAGGAACTGGAGATGCAGGGTATAAATTTGATGATGAATTTCATCCGAGTTTGAAACACGATCGTCCGGGAGTTTTGGCTATGGCCAATGCAGGTCCTGGTACCAATGGGTCTCAGTTTTATATCACTCACGTTCCAACATCTTGGTTAGACGGGAAACATACTGTTTTTGGTCATGTAGTAGAAGGACAGGATGTAGTAGATGCTGTGGCGCAAGGAGATGTTTTGGAAACTTTGGAAATTATTAGAGTTGGGGCAGAAGCAGAGCAATGGAATGCTGTGGAAGCTTTTAGAACTTTTGAGGGTTCTCGTGCAAAGCGTATTGAAGCTGAACGCGCTGCTGCCGAAGCTGAAATGGAAAAATTAGCGGCTGGTTTTGAAAAAACTGAAAGTGGTTTGCGTTACCAATTTATTCAAAGAGGTTCTGGAAAAAAAGCAGAAGATGGTAAAACAGTTTCTGTTCACTATTCAGGGCAATTGCCAGATGGAAAAGTTTTTGATAGTTCGTATGCACGTAAAAAACCAATAGAATTTCCATTAGGAAGAGGCAATGTTATTGAAGGTTGGGATGAAGGAATTGCCTTGTTGCAAGTAGGTGATAAAGCACGTTTTGTAATTCCATCTCATTTAGGATATGGTTCTCGTGGTGCTGGAGGTGTAATTCCACCCAATGCTACTTTAATCTTCGATGTGGAGTTGATGGATGTGAAGTAAGAAAAAAATAGGTTATAAATAAAAAGCCCAAAATCATTTGATTTTGGGCTTTTTATTTTTGTTAATTTCGATTAAATATCATCAAAGTCAATATCCGTAAAATTAGATACTTGAGGTGTTATTTCGTCATCTGAATTTTCAGAAGCATATTCTTTTTTGAAATCTTTTTG
>CAZOHO010000242.1:0-2187 GCA_964579755.1 uncultured Flavobacterium sp. | reverse complement strand
TAACTCGAATAATACCAGTGGTTTTAAAGACGGCATCACCACAGGGGATGACTATGTGTATGATGCCAATGGCAACTTAATTACTGACAAAAACAAAAAAATCACAAGCATAACCTATAACCATTTGAACCTGCCGACAAAAATAATTTTTCCAATTGGAAATATTGTGTATTTTTACACTGCTAGTGGACAAAAGATACAGAAGGTGGTAACGGAGAATACTACGGTAACCACGACTGATTATTTAGGGGGTTATCAGTACCAAAACACGGTATTGCAGTTTTTTCCAACGGTAGAGGGTTATGTGAAAAACACTCCTGTGAGTGGTACTAACTCGTATAGTTATGTGTTTAATTACACGGATCATTTAGGGAATACTCGATTGAGTTATACTAAAGACACCACAGGTTCATTGAAAATTCTTGAAGAAAACAACTATTATCCTTTTGGGTTGAAGCACAATAATTATAATGTGGATAATTTTCAACCTGGGTATAAGTATAAGTACAATGGAAAGGAGTTGCAAGACGAGCTGGGGTTGAATATGTCAGCAATGGACTATCGTCAATATGATAGTGCAATTGTTAGGTTTTATGGGGCGGATAGGTTAGCAGAGATGGCGCCTGACATTTCTCCATATCGTTTTGCGTTTAACAATCCCGTTTATTGGGGTGACCCAACAGGATTAAGTGAGAAAAGTAGTAATGGTCAAGCAATTTGTCCAACATGTCCTAATACACCAGAATTTAAACCATTAATTAACGACCCTAACAATACATATGTTTATGATCCTGAAACAAAAAAAGCTAGTTTATTGCTTGATGAAGTTGTAGTTTCCGCAACAAGAAAAAATCAAACTGCACAATCTAACAATGATTCGTCTAGTGGTTTAAATATTTTAGATTTTTTATATGGTGGTGGTGGAGCTATAGGGAACGAATTATTTAAAAATGGTAATTATAGACAAACAAATGGGAATATTGGCAATTTTAATGATAGACTATTCAAAAATTTATCCAAAAATGCTAAAGCTCATTATAACTTTTATAAAGACTTGAAAAGTCTTAAAAAGGCAGGAATTGCTACAACTGTAATACTTGGTTCTATAGAAATCAGTAATGGTGCAATTCAAGATTATAAGAATTATACAGCAACAGGTGCTACTAATGGTAAAAATACTGTAGTAGCAACTGCTAAGGTTGGCACAGGAATTGCTGTAGGTTGGGCTGCTAGCGCTATGACTGGAGCTGCAATTGGAACTACTATTCCAATACCAGTTGTTGGAACAGTTGTAGGAGTTATTGTCGGAGGAGTTGTGGGATATTATGCAAGTGAGAGAGTAGGAGGTTTAGTGGAGAAAGCTTATGAATAATAGTCAGATGAAAACAATAATAATAAATAAAAATAAAAATTATTTCAAGAGAATTGGAATAATAGTTTTGATGTTTTTTGTTTTGTATATACTTGTTAAATTTTTACGCTATCCTTCTGAGCATACTTATTTTTTACTTCCAACAAAAAATGTAGTAATTATATTTTCTATAGTTGGGATAGTGTCTTGTTCTCTAGTAATATTTTTAATTATTAAAAGCATCTTCCGTAAAGATGTTTTTCTAAAAATTGACGAAGAAGGTATATTTAATGGCTTTTCTTTATATAGCAAAAAACTGATCAAATGGAATGAAATCAGTAAAATAGAAACGATTAATTATAATTATAATAATTATATAGCAATATTTTTAAAAGAAACTTCAAATAATGAAAAAGGTATTAACTCACTTTTTTTTAAAATGAATGAAAAATCTATGGGTACTCCTTATATAATTACTTCAGGGGATTTAGATTGTTCTTTTAAGGAATTAGAGCGATTAATTTTAGAGAGCTACAATGGTCGTGTATCGGTAGTGTATCAAAGTTGGTAGTGGGTCGTGTATCAAAGTTAGTGATGGCACAAATTCCATAGTTTAATATGTTGATAATCAATATTTAAATTAATTTATTTTAAACAAGGGGAGACTATATGTCTCCCTTTTTTTATTTTTATTGTTTCTTAAAAACGCTAAAAATGGCTTTTAATACGTCCTCATGTATCAAAGTTAGTGATACTAAAATTTGCCCTCATTGTACTGCTTCTACACTTATTAAAAATGGGTTTACTTCTAATCGAAAACAACAATTTTATTGTAA
>CAZOHO010000241.1:0-2192 GCA_964579755.1 uncultured Flavobacterium sp. | reverse complement strand
TCATTACTTAATCTTACAAAGTTAGTATTCCTTTTTATTAATACAATATTTTATTTGCTTTTTTATTTAAAATTTAGTAATTTATTATCAAACAAAGGGTTATGGTTTTTCAGTCTAATTCTGATTTTATTTATGCATTTGTTTTTTTATCTTAGCCAAAATCAAATTTTATGAGATTCTTTCTTTTTTATTTGTTGTGTTGTAGTACTCTTATGGCTCAAAATAATTTTCCTAAAGAGTATTTCAGCCCTCCTTTGGATATCCCAATGCAATTGTCAGGTAATTTTGGAGAATTGCGTCCGAATCATTTTCATGCAGGGTTTGATTTTAAAACCCAACAGAAAGAAGGTTTAAAAGTATATGCTGCTGCTGAAGGGTATGTGTCTAGAATTAAAATTTCAACTTTCGGAAATGGAAAAACTATTTACATTACGCATCCTAACGGTTATACTTCGGTCTATGCACATTTGCAAAAAGCAGTAGGGCCAATTCAAGATTTTATAACGAAAACACATTATAAAGAACAGGCTTTTGAAATTGAAATGTACTTAAAGCCGGGAGAAATTCCAATCAAAAAAGGAGAGTGGATTGCCATTTCAGGGAATACAGGTGCTTCAGAAGGACCTCATTTGCACTTTGAAATTCGCGATTCTAAAACAGAGTATATCATCAATCCGATGCTTTTTGGATTTGATTCAGGTTTTAAAGACACTAAAAAACCTTCGATTTCAGGTTTGTATGTATATCCTTTGACTCCAAAATCAACGGTAAATAAATCGCAACGACCTATTTTGTTGAATTATTCGTTACAAAAAGATGGGACTTTTTTGGCCGATAAAGTGGTGGCAAATGGTGAAATTGGCTTCGGAATTATTGCAGATGATTACGATGATGTGTCGTTTAATAAAAACGGAGTGTATAGTGTTCATTCGTTTTTGAATGGCCAACCTCGTTTTGGATATCAGTTTGATACGTATTCGTTTGACGATATGCGTTATGTGAATGCATTAATTGATTACGCTAAATACAAAAAGACAAAACAAAGAGTTCAAAAGTTATTTATGAAAAATAAATATGGTTTGGCTTTTATTAAGACAGATGAGGCAAAAGGACAAATAACTCCAATCCCTAATTTGGACGAAGTATATCGTATTGAAGTGGCTGATTTTTTTGGCAACCAAACAGCAATTACAGTGCCTATTCAGTTTGATGCTAGTGCAGCTGTAATTCCGGCAGAATCTAAAGTTTCGAACTATTTCATTAAGGCAAATAAGGATAATATGTTTGAAAAAGAAAATGCCTCTGTATTTTTCCCTGCAGGAACATTTTATGATGATTTTCCTTTAAATTTTGAGGTGAAAAATAAGGTACTGTACTTACATGACGATACCGTTCCAGCTCATGCTAATTTTACTATTACAATGTCAGATAGTAAAATGTCAAAAGAACAACAAGAAAAAACATTCATTGCAAGAGTAGAAGGAGATCAAATAAGTTATAACTCAACCTACAGGAAAGATAGTGTTTTTAGTGCCAAGGTGAAGATTTTAGGAAAGTACAAATTAGTTACTGATACCCTAGCGCCTACCGTTATTATCACCAAACCTATTGAAGGAAAGTGGGTAAGTCAAGATACAATACAATTGCAAATTTCGGATTCGGGTTCTGGAATTAAGACGTATAATGGGTATTTGAACGGCAAATGGGTTTTGTTTGAATACGATAATAAAACCGATAGCATTACGCATTATTTTAATGATGATTTGGTTCTAAATGGGGCTAATGAGTTGAAAGTAATTGTAACGGATGCTATGGGAAATTCTACTACCTTTGAAACTCGATTTTTTCGAAGTCTAAAAAAATAAAAATCACTTGAAAAGTATCCAAAAAGTTATTGTTCAGCTTCTTTTTTTCGGAATGGGATTTTCGTCTTTGGCTCAGAATGCCAGGTTGAGAGGAATTATTTTAGACGAAAATAAACATGCAGTGGCTTATGTTTCGGTTGCTTGTGGTTCAGTAGGAACTCAATCCAATTTGAATGGTTTTTACGAACTATCTATTCCTTCTAATAAAAAAGTGACAGTTGTTTTTTCACATGTCGCTTTAAAAACGTCTTCAATTGTGTTGTTTTTGAAATCCAATGAAAATTTTGAATTCAATCCGGTGATGAATACCCGCCAAGAACAAATGGG
>CAZOHO010000240.1:0-2210 GCA_964579755.1 uncultured Flavobacterium sp. | reverse complement strand
CGGCTACTCAATTTGTTTGGAAAGGACGTTTTGACAATGTAATTAATAGCGGTGGCATCAAATTAATTCCAGAGCAAATTGAAGAAAAACTAGCGACTTTAATTCCAAGACATTTCTTTGTGTACGGACAAGCTGATGAACTTCTAGGTGAAAAATTAGTGTTGTATGTAGAGGGCGAACCCATGACAATAGAAGAATCTGTTTTTGAAGTATTAGACAAATACGAAAGACCGAAAGAAATCCTTTTTATCCCTGAGTTCCAACAAACCGCTACAGGAAAAATAATGAGAGAGCAAAGTGTGGGACGATAGATTTTAATCATGTCTAATTAAGGCGCAAAGTCGGGAGACTTTGCGGAGCTTGGGCAAAGATTTTTTAAACAACACTTATAAAATGAATATTATGCTATTAGGTTATACAATTATTGACCCTGATATGAACGCTTATATGTTAAGCGATATAGAATTAAATGCATGTGCAAAATACAGTAATATTTATGATTTAAACATTGTTAATCCTAATTTTAAAGTACCAAAAAGAGCGAAAAATATTTCTACAACGTATGAGGGATATACAATTGTTTCTGAAAAGTTTAAGACATTTTGTGAAGTCGAAAAATATGAAGGCCTAGAATTTGTTACTTTGCCAAGTTCTCCTGAATATTATTGGTTTAAAGTTCATAATATTTTAGAGTATGATACAGATGCTAGACTTACTCGATTTTTAAATTATAATGAGGAATGTAATGGGTATGAAGAAATAATAGGCATAACACCTGTATGCTTAAAAACTAAATTTTTACTAGAAGATAAATTTTATAGAACAAATATTTGTGCAGGTAGCTTTGTAAATAAATCACCAATGTATATGGTTGGAGAAAAAACAAAAGAAAAGCTAAAAGAAGCGGGATTTAAAGAAATTTTCTTTGAAAAAATCCTTGATAAGTATAAATGGCAAGAAGATGTTTAAAAACCCGCTGCGCATTCTATGACAAAAAACAACTAAAAAATGTTAAATTTATGATGCAAATTTATAAGTATTAATATAAGGTGTTTCTCTGTTCACAACAGCAAAACCTCTGCTTATAAGTTTGCATCTAATATTGTTTAAAACAAGCATTGAATTTTTTCCTTGATCTTTCTTTTTTATATAATATTCTTTCAATTGTGGATCATATTTTAGTGTTGTCATTGCACACATTTGTAGTAAAGACTTCATTTTTTTATCAGCCATGTGGTTTACTTTGGTTCTTCCTTTTATACTAGTCCCAGAGATGTATTCAAAAGGAGCAACTCCAGAATAACAAGCAAATTGTCTCCAGTTTTTAAAAGCAGAAAATCCTTTTGTAGCAATAATAAAATATAAACTTGTATGTTCACCAATACCAGGAACTGATTTTATTAATGTATACTGTTTGTTTAAAACCTCATTAGATTTGATTATTTCTTTAATTCTTCTCTCTATTTTATTAATGGTTTTCTTGATAGTATTTGTCAAAGATTGATTTATTATTGAAACTTCTTTGAATACCTCTTTATTGACAAACTCACTATTTTCATTAGTTGTTTCTAAAAGTAATAAGGATTTAAGTGCTTTTTCTCTTTCTGTATAAAGCATTTTTAACTTTTGAATGTCTATTTCAGCTAATTTATATAATCGTAATTTATCAATATTTCTATAGCTATAATAGGAAATATCTTTAGCGTCTGTTTTGTCATTTTTACCTCTTGAGATGCCTTTCGAACGTTTGATTTCAATAGCTGGAACAATCCACAAATCTAATTCCAAACCAAGTAAAGTATAGCTTAAATGGTTAGTGTACACTCCTGTATTTTCACAACAAAACTAAATCTGATTTATGTCAATTTTTCGTTTAATCAACAACTTTACAAAATCCTTGATAGATTTCGGATTATTATCAATCACAAAATGTTCTGATTGTAATGTTTGAGAATGTAAAAGATTTACATCTAATTTTAATTTTGAAATGTCAATTCCTAAGTGAAATAAATAATTTTTCATAACTTTGAATTTAGGATAAAAAAAAATGTTGAACTTCTTTAGAGTCTTTATTAGACCGCTATGTCTATCATTCTATTTGAAGCAATTCAACTGGGTTCAAGGAGAAAGCAGAGGACTAATGCGCAGCTTAGTTCTTAACTAGCAAAGTCTAAAGTTCACCTCTGCTTTCCTTTGAATAAATTTAATCA
>CAZOHO010000239.1:0-2216 GCA_964579755.1 uncultured Flavobacterium sp. | reverse complement strand
CCTTCTGGTGTTTGGTAGTTTTCTATAATGCCTGCCAAAACTCTTGGCAAGGCCAATGAACTTCCGTTTAAGGTGTGTGCCAATTGGTTTTTTCCGTCTTTGTCTTTGAAACGCAATTTCAAACGGTTGGCTTGGAATGTCTCAAAATTAGATACAGAAGAAATTTCTAACCAACGGTCTTGTGCCGTAGAAAATACTTCAAAATCATAGGTTAATGCCGAAGTGAAACCCATATCGCCACCACATAAACGTAAGATTCTATACGGTAATTTGAGTTCTTGTAAAATGTTTTTTACGTGTTCTACCATACCGTCCAACGCCTCGTAGGATTTGTCAGGATGTTCTACACGAACAATTTCTACTTTATCAAATTGGTGCAAACGGTTCAAGCCACGTACGTGCGCTCCATACGAACCCGCCTCACGACGGAAACATGGCGTGTATGCCGTACACAAAATAGGCAATTCGCTTTCATTCAAAATCACATCACGGAATAAATTAGTCACCGGAACTTCTGCCGTTGGAATCAAATACAAATCGTCAATGGTCGAATGGTACATTTGCCCTTCTTTGTCTGGCAATTGTCCTGTTCCGTAGCCTGATGCTTCGTTTACCAAATGTGGCACTTGCATTTCTTTGTAACCCGCTGCCGTATTTTTATCTAAAAAGTAGTTGATTAAAGCACGTTGCAAACGCGCTCCTTTTCCTTTGTACACGGGGAAACCTGCCCCTGTAATTTTCACCCCCAACTCAAAGTCGATGATGTCGTATTTTTTTACCAATTCCCAATGAGGCAATGCACCTTCGTGCAAAACAGGAATAGTGCCTTCTTGAAAAACATTCAAATTGTCATCTGCTGATTTTCCTTCTGGAACAATGTCAGCTGGTAAATTAGGTAAGGTATATAGCTTCTGTGTCAATTCTTCGGCTAAAGCCTCGGCTTTCTCCCCCAAATTTTTGCTTTTTTCTTTTAACGCAACGGTCTTTTCTTTTAGGATGGTAGCTTTTGCTTTTTCGCCACTTTTCATCAATTCGCCAATGTCTTTGGACAATTTATTAGATTCGGATAAAGTGTTGTCTAATTCCACTTGTGTAGCACGACGTTGTTCGTCTAATTGAACGACCTCGTCTACAATTCCTTTGGCATCGATGTTTCTTTTTGCCAAAGCTTTGATTACTTTTTCCTGATTCTCTCTAATAAATGCAATTTGTAACATAGCTTGATTTTTATAACTCTCTGTAATTTTTTGCGCGTTGCGCACGCAAATTTAAGGAAATGTTTGCTAAGAACGAGACAAAGTTTCTAGTTTTCCAAAGCTTCGATCATGGCTTTTGGCCTTCAAAAATTAATAATAAGTAAATTTGTATATGTAATTATTATTAAAATTAAAATCAATCTTACTCTTTAATGCCTTTCTATGAAATTTATTATACTTAAAATGTTCGGTACTATCCTTACCATAACCTTGATGATTTATAGAATAACCATTTTTTGTATATTTTAAAATTTCAATTGTTTGTTTAGCGAAAACAGGACTGTGATGTACTCTTTTGATTTCTCTTTCTAATTTATCAAAATAGACTGTATCAACCATTACAAATGCTTCACTATAATCCGGAATTGTTTTTGGAGAAATCTCCCAAGACATTGTTTTTATAATTTTCATAGTCTTAAAATATTGAAAGTTCCTGATAAATCGTATTGCTGAATCATTTTCAAAAAATGTTTCAGTTATCAAATTTTTATCAATCCCATAATCAAACTTTTTATAATATCGAACTACACATGTATCTTCTTTTTGGAAGTAATCACATCTTATTTCGTAGATTTTCAATCCATTTTCGTATCCAAACTTTGTAATTCTATTATACCTTGAACCTCCAAAATTTTGTTCTAATAATTTATTGCCATTCCTGTCAAATTCTACAACTTTACTTTTACTTAAAATGAAATTCAGTTTAGAAAATTCAGTTATGTTAGAACATCCGAGAATAAAAGACATACAAATTATTACGACTATATTTTTTTTCATAGATCAAGATTTGTTTTCAATCAAATATAAATAATATTTACAATAAAAATTAAGTTCACAACTCGGATTATATAGCCCCGATAGAAGTAAAAATCCTTATTGTCTTTCTTTTAAAAGACAATAAGATTGAAACGTATAGCGGGAAATAGCTCCAAATAAAAATTCTATTGCTTATTTTTGCAC
>CAZOHO010000238.1:0-2227 GCA_964579755.1 uncultured Flavobacterium sp. | reverse complement strand
AATTCCAAACGCTCGTCCATGGCTCTAAAAGCAATGCTATCAATGACTTCGAGTACTTCTTCAAAACGACTGCGGTAGGTGCTAATAACAAATTCGTACCAAGAACGGTGTTTCATCATCCATTGATCCATAAGGGATAGCGGCACTAAAATCAACTCGGCATCTTCAACCACTTTGGCCATGATTTGGCTTTTTTCTGATTTGGTGGCGCACACCATCGAGATGGCACAAGCCTGACCAGGTTGGAGGTAATACATAAAAAACTCGCCGCCTTCTTCGCCTTCCCGATAGACTTTGATTTTGCCCTTGGTCACTAGTACCGTATTTTTAATGTACTGGCCTGTTCGCATAATGACGGTTCCGGTTTTGAAACTTTGTACCGAATCATTGGCCTCAATATCAGCGATTAAGTCGTTGGAGAAACTAGGAAATGTTTTTTTGATTACAGCGTCCATTTTTTGGATTGATTGTTTTTGTTGAAGAGGTAAAAATACTGCAAAATATCTAATAAGTTGTAGTGAACAAATAGTAAAATAATCTATTTAAGTTGCTTGAGGTTCATTCCCAATCATATTTTCGGGTCTTACCCATAGGTCAAATTGCTCTTTGGTAACCAACTTCAATTCCAAGGCTACTTGTTGGAGCGTTTTATTCTCTATATAGGCTTTTTTAGCAATTTTTGCTGCATTTTCGTAACCAATATAAGGATTGAGTGCAGTAACAAGCATTAAGGATTCGTCTATATGTTTTTTGATCATCTGTTTATTGGGTTGAATTCCCTTTGCACAATTTTTTTCGAATGAAGTACAAGCCTCTCCAATCAGACGGGCGGATTCTAGTACATTGGAAGCAATAACAGGTTTGAAAACATTCAATTCAAAATGTCCGTTCATTCCTCCTACACAAACAGTTACATCATTTCCTATTACTTGTGCGCACACCATAGTAAGTGCTTCGGCTTGTGTGGGATTTACTTTTCCCGGCATGATGGAAGAACCAGGTTCATTGTTTGGAATACTGATTTCTCCAATACCCGAACGGGGCCCTGAGGACAGCATCCGAATATCATTTGCAATTTTCATCAACGAGACTGCCGCGCGTTTTAATGCACCCGAAAGCTCGACCATAGCATCATTTGCTGCCAAAGCTTCAAATTTATTGGGTGCGGTATGGAAAGGCAAGTTAGTAAATTCGGCAATTTTTTTTGCCACCAGAACATCATATCCTTTTGGGGTATTTAGCCCAGTACCTACGGCCGTTCCACCTAAGGCTAATTCTCGAATCATTTGAAGTGCATTTTTTATAGCTTGCATACTATTATCAATTTGCTGTACATAACCGGAGAATTCTTGTCCAAGTGTTAGCGGAGTAGCATCCATAAAGTGGGTTCTTCCTATTTTAATAATAGGTTGAAATTGATCTGATTTTTTCTTTAAAGTGTTGCGTAGTTTTTTCATCCCAGGAAGGGTGATTTTTACCACTTGCATGTAGGTAGCAATGTGCATGGCGGTGGGAAAGGTGTCATTGGAGGATTGCGATTTATTTACATCATCATTAGGATGAAGTGTTTTCTCGTGGTCAGTAAGATTTCCTCCGGAAAGGACATGCGCGCGGTATGCAATAACTTCATTTACATTCATATTGGTTTGTGTTCCAGAACCCGTCTGCCAAATGACCAAAGGGAATTCATCATCTAATTTTTTCGCAATTATTTCATCACATACTTTCGATATTAAGTCGCATTTTTTAGCATCCAAAATACCTAATTCTTTGTTGGTATGTGCAGCTGCTTTTTTTAAATACGCAAAGGCATAAATAATCTCTTTTGGCATACTGGCTTCAGGACCAATTTTAAAGTTATTGCGTGAACGTTCGGTTTGGGCGCCCCAATATTGTGTAGCAGGCACTTTTACTTTGCCTATAAAGTCAGTTTCGGTTCGGTAGTTCATAATTATAGGGTATTGAGAAATAAAAACCAATGACAAATAAATTCGATATTTTAGATTTGACCTACTATAAATGTGAGTTTTAATTATCCGTTTGTACATATAAAAGTACATTAAATAGCTACTACTTGAATCCTAATTTTATATTAATTAACACTTTAGTGTGCTATTTATTACAAGATTAATAAATTCTCTTTAAATCTTAATTTCGCTTATTTAGTGGTTATTTTTCGATAAAATCAGAATTTGAGCTATAGAATGATTATTCGCAAACGTTTTCT
>CAZOHO010000237.1:0-2229 GCA_964579755.1 uncultured Flavobacterium sp. | reverse complement strand
GATTGTCCAAACGTTTTTGGAAACAAAGACAATAACAATACACAACAAAGAATGGTGCCAATTCTCATAAGGACAGGATTTAGGATACTAATTTTCGGGTCAAGTAAAACTAACAAATTAGAACTGAAATTAAAAATGATTTCGGATTTGTATATATTTGTTAAAAATAAAATGCTGTTCAATAACAGATTTCATTTATGAGAAAATCTTTCTTCTTATTCATTTTAAGTTTACTTTCTATCACTATGCAAGCCCAAACGACTATGATTACACCACCTTATTTACAAAAAGGAGATACTGTTGCCATTTTAGCAACTGCCCGAAAACATATTGTAAAAAGCATGCAACCTACTATTGATTTGTTAGAAAGCTGGGGGCTACACGTAGTCATTGGTAAAAGTATTGGCTTAGAAGAAAATCAATTGGCAGGAAGTGACGAAGACCGTGCTGCCGATTTGCAAGAGCAATTGGACAACCCCAATATCAAAGCAATATGGTGCGCACGCGGTGGTTACGGGACCGTTCGAATAGTGGATTTAATTGATTTTACGCAATTCAAAAAACACCCCAAATGGTTGGTAGGATTTAGTGATGTCACGGTATTACACAATCATCTCAATACTATGGGTTACAAATCCATTCACGGAATTATGCCTATTAGTTTGGCTAAAGCAAGTCCAGAGGCCATTGAAAGTTTGCGTTTGTCATTATTTGGGCAACCTTTACAGTACGCTATTGACCCACATCCTATGAATCGAGTAGGAAAAGCGAGTGGAGAATTGGTTGGAGGGAATTTATCCATATTGTATAGTTTGTTAGGTTCCCCATCAGCAATAGATTGTAAGGACAAAATTTTATATATCGAAGACTTAGACGAATACCTCTACCATATTGACCGCATGATGATGAACCTAAAACGCAACGGCTGTCTTGAAAGCCTAAAAGGCATCATTGTAGGTTCTATGACAGATATGAAAGACAATGATATTCCTTGGGGGAAAAATGCGCTGGAAATTGTTCAGGATGTTACTAAAAAGTATAACATTCCTATGATTTTTAATTTTCCTGCAGGTCATATTCACGATAATAGAGCCTTAATTTTAGGGAATACTGTGTCCATCGAAGTAACCGAAAATTGTAGCACTGTAGTTTTTGAATAGCCAACACCAATCCTTCTCAATATGGCTGAACACAACGAATTAGGAAAACTTGGAGAAGAACTGGCGGTAGAATACTTACAAAAAGAAGGCTATATTATCTTGGAAACCAATTGGATTTTCCAAAAAGCAGAAATAGATATTTTAGCTCAAAAGGACACTACCCTGGCTGTTGTTGAAGTAAAAACGCGTTCTTCTATCGATTTTGGTCTTCCACAGGACTTTGTCAAACCAAAAAAAATTCAATTATTGGTAAAAGCAGTTAATGCTTATATAATCGAAAACGATTTGGATCTTGAGGTGCGTTTTGACATCATTGCCATCAACAAAAAAGGTCAAGATTTTGTTATTGAACACCTTACAGACGCATTTTTTCACTTTTGAATATATTTTTTGATGTTATATTTGTAACAAATTGTTTTTTTATTTATATTTGCGGTAGTTTTTAACACAACTACAACACCCAACTACTATTTTAAAACAACAACTTAACACAACTACTATGAAAACTGTATCGTCCATTGTAGAAAATTACATCAAAACAAAACCCTTTTTGTTAAATGCTTTATCATTAGGAATCATTAATTTAACTTCTCTTTCACGCAATATTATGAGTGAATTAGAAAGTGAATTTGGCAAAGAAGTAAAACAAGGAGCCGTGGTAATGGCGCTTAAAAGATTAACTGAAGAATTGGACTTTAAATTGAATCACAAAATCAATAAAGTCATCAAAAATATCGGAGAAATTACTGTTCGTTCTGAGTTGACCGATTACACTTTTGCCGCTTCAGAAACCGTTTTAAACAAACAAGCCGATTTAATTACAGACATTAATAGTCATTCTGATATTTTTTACACTTCGTCAAGAGGGGTAAATGAAACGAATATCGTAGTGAGTAGCAGTGTGAATCATTTAGTTGATAAGCATTTTGCTAACGAAAAATTGATTCAAAAACTAGAAAATTTAGCTTCAATAACCGTAAAACTACCAAAAGAAAACATCGTGGTTCCTGGAATTTATTATTTCATTTTTCAACGCTTGGCTTGGGAAGGAATCATCATCAATGAAGTG
>CAZOHO010000236.1:1667-2241 GCA_964579755.1 uncultured Flavobacterium sp. | reverse complement strand
TAGGACAGATTGTCTTCATAATTTCAGTTGTTTCTAATATTCAATTAATGATTAAGTATAGAAACAATGATATTTTATTAATTTTTTTATTTTTCTCTTTTGTTCATATAGTTTACATTGTTGCATATTATTTTTTCGAGATCCCGTATCATTATTTGACTGATAACCAGACTTTGTTTAATACTAATACTGTATTTTTTATTCAGATTTTAGTTTTAAGATTAATTTTTCTTGGGATTGACACAAGGAATTTTAAATCACCTAAATTATGCTTACCCGTAAAAAATAATAATTTAGCTTATTGGATTTCAATATTAATATTAGTTATATTGATACCGTTAAGTAATTGGGGTTTGACTCCTTTATCAGTTAATTCAGGTGGTTATAGTATTGAAACTGAAAGTTCAATATGGTCAGAGTATTGCATAATTTTTATAATTATAGCAGCTTTACATTCTAATTCTTCTATTAAAAAAAGAATTTTGATTTTTATTTCAATTTTTTTTATGCTTATGCCCTTGTTATATGGTAAACGTTTAGCTACAATAATGGTTGGATTAACAGTTTTTAATCT
>CAZOHO010000236.1:0-1657 GCA_964579755.1 uncultured Flavobacterium sp. | reverse complement strand
TTTTTTCAGGGTATTTTAGCCCAAGAAAAATAATTTATTTTTTCATAACAAGTTTTATTGTAACAACCCTTTTTGATGCGGTAAGAATGTATGGATTTTCATCTCAAATTAATTTTGTATATATGATGCTAGGAGTAAATGATGCTTCTGGCGCTCTTTCAAATGGGCCTGGTGGTGTATTAGTTTCCTGTGTAACGTATTTTAATCTTATCCAAACAGGTATTTTTGATTTACAATTTAGTATAAAATCATTTATTGGTATGTTTACAAGTATATTTTTGCCTGCATCCTTAAATTTACCAGAAACATATATAAATTTAGAAGCTCTTAAATATGATGAGATTCCCGGTAATGGAGGTTTTCCAGGTATTTATTTTTACTTATGGGGAAGATATATAGGCGTATTTATAGGTAGTCTTTTAATTAATTTTTTGTTTCGAAATATTCACAAGTCTAAATATATTTCAATATATGTATTATTTATGTTATCTACTTTTCCACGTTGGTATACATATAACTTACATGTACTTGTAAAAATGGGATTTTGGCTTTTGTTTTTTGTTTTGCTATCTGGATATTTTAAAAAAAATAATTTTAGTAAACAAACTTAAATAATAAAACGTTAAATTTTAATACATCATAATATGATAAATTTATTTCAACCTACATTGGGGAAAGAAGAATTAGAAGAAATTGAAAAAGTTTTTAAATCAAACTGGTTAGGGAAAGGGGCTTATGTCAAAAATTTTGAAATGGGTTTTGCTGAAAACTTAAAAACCGATTCATCTCATTTTTTAACAACTTCAAGTTGTACAGAAGCAATTTTTTTAGCAGGAGATTTGTTTAAATTTACTTCTGATGATGAAATTATTGTCCCTAGTATAAGTTTTCCCTCAATAGGGAGTTCTGTATTGAATAAAGGGAGTAAAATTGTTTTCTGTGATGTAGATAAAAGAACTTTAAATGTTCGAGCTGAAGACATAAAAGCTAAAATTACTAATAAGACTAAAGCTGTTTTTTTAACTCATTATGGAGGGGTTTCATGTGATATGGATCCAATAATAAAGCTTTGTGAAGATAATAATATTAAAATAATTGAAGATTCGGCATGTGCTGTAAGAAGTTTTTATAAAGGTAAGGCTTGTGGTACTTTTGGAGATATGGGAATGTGGTCTTTTGATTCAATGAAGACATTAAGTACTGCTGATGGGGGGATGATTTACATTAAAGATCCAAAATTGAGAATTGAAGCTGAAGAATTATTGTATTTAGGGTTGCCTCAAAAGCAAAAAAGTGGTATTGATAGCTCAACAGATTCTAATAATACTTGGTGGGAATTTGAAATGAATAGTCCAGGTCGAAGAGCTATAATGAATAATGTCACAGCTGCTATGGGGTGTGTTCAACTTAAAAAATTAGATGGTTTTATTTCTAGAAGGAAAGAAATTTACAATTTGTATTATGAAAAATTGAGTAGATTAGATTGGTTAGAATTACCCCCTAAAATAAACTTTAACAATGAATCGTCATATTATTTTTTTTGGATACAAACAAAATATAGAGATGCTTTAGCTAAGGATTTATTGGAAAATGGTGTATATTTTACATTTAGATATTGGCCATTACATAAAATTAAATTATTTGAAAATTCTGTAAA
>CAZOHO010000235.1:0-2252 GCA_964579755.1 uncultured Flavobacterium sp. | reverse complement strand
CATCCCAGTCGTTTTCGTACATACCGTCTTCGATAGAAATAATTGGATATTTAGCCGCTAATTCAGCCAAGTAAGACGCTTGTTCTTCTGAAGTTCTCACTTTTCCAGTAGCCCCTTCAAATTTAGTGTAATCGTATTTTCCGTTTACATAAAACTCAGAAGCAGCACAGTCTAAAGCGATCATAATTTCGTCACCAAAAGTATATCCCGCATTCTCAACCGCTTTTTTAATAGTATCCAAAGCATCTTCTGTACCTCCAGCTAAATTAGGTGCAAAACCACCTTCATCACCTACTGCAGTAGAAAGACCTCTATCGTGCAATACTTTTTTCAAGCTGTGGAAAATTTCAGTTCCCATTTGCATAGAGTGAGAAAAAGAAGTCGCTTTTACTGGAAAAATCATAAACTCTTGGAAGGCGATAGGCGCATCAGAGTGAGATCCTCCGTTGATGATATTCATCATTGGTACTGGCAAAGTGTTGGCCGATACACCACCTACGTAACGGTATAATGGCAATCCTAATTCGTTAGCAGCAGCTTTAGCAGCAGCCAAAGACACTCCTAAAATAGCATTAGCTCCTAATTTAGATTTATTTGGCGTACCATCTAAATCAATCATCATTTGATCCAATACATTTTGTTCAAAAACAGAAGTACCTACTAACTCATCAGCGATAAGAGTATTGACATTTTTCACTGCATTTAAAACTCCTTTTCCTAAGAATGCTTTTCCTCCATCACGTAACTCAACAGCTTCGTGTTCTCCAGTAGAAGCCCCAGATGGTACTGCTGCTCTTCCTAAAACACCATTTTCTGTGATAACATCAACTTCAATAGTAGGATTTCCTCTAGAATCAAAAATTTGTCTTGCGTGAATTGTAACGATAATACTCATAATCATTTATTTTTATAATGTTGAACTCTATAATTTAAACGCAAATATATTACATCTTTCGTAATCAAAACACAAAAAAAATCAATCTTATTAACGAAAACGTTGTAATTTTTAAGCAAAAAGCAGAGCCGAATTGCGATTATCAAAGTTTTAAAAGAAATAACACGCAATTATATCAAAATGTTATATAAAAAAAGCGGAGTACTAGTACTCCGCTCTCATAACATCTTTAAAGGATGTAATTATTTTTTCATGTTCTCAATAAATTGATCAAACAAATAAGAAGAATCATGTGGACCTGGACTAGCCTCTGGATGGTATTGTACCGAAAAACAATTTTTATTTTTCATACGCATCCCAGCAACCGTTTCATCATTCAAATGCAAATGCGTAATTTCCAAATCAGGATGTTGTTCTAATTCTTCTTTATTAACAGCAAAACCATGGTTTTGAGACGTAATCTCTCCTTTGCCAGTAATCACATTTTTAACCGGGTGATTAATACCACGGTGTCCATTGAACATTTTATAAGTAGACACTCCATTAGCCAAAGCAATAACTTGATGTCCTAAACAAATTCCAAATAACGGCTTGTTATTGGCTATGATTTCTTTGGCTACACCAATAGCACTAGTCAACGGATCTGGATCTCCAGGACCATTCGACAAAAAGAAACCATCAGGATGGAACGAAGCCAAATCAGCATAAGACGAATCGTAAGGAAAAACCTTGATGTAACAATCTCTTTTCGCAAAATTGCGGAGAATATTCGTTTTAATACCTAAATCTAAGGCGGCAATTTTATAAGTAGCATTCTCATCTCCGAAGAAATAAGGAGCTTTAGTGGAAACTTTAGAAGCCAACTCTAATCCTTTCATATCAGGAACCTGAGCCAAAGCCGCTTTCAATTCTTCGATGGGGGTACCATCAGTACAGATCACCGAGTTCATAGCACCGTTATCACGAATGTAACTCACCAAAGCACGAGTATCTACATCCGAAATACAGATTAAATTTTGTTTCGTAAAATAATCCTCCAAACTCTCCGAAGCACCCTCACGTGAATAATTAAAGCTGAAATTTTTACAAACTAAACCAGCTATCTTAATCCCTTCAGATTCTATTTCCTTATCATTAACTCCATAGTTACCTATATGAGCATTAGTAGCCACCATAATTTGCCCAAAATACGAAGGATCAGTAAAGATCTCTTGGTATCCTGTCATTCCAGTGTTGAAACATACTTCTCCAAAAGTAGTTCCGCTAATTCCGATAGATTTCCCGTGAAAAATTGTCCCATCACTTAGTAATAGAATGGCACTTTGTCTAGTTGTGTATTTCATGTGTAGTTTAATAT
>CAZOHO010000234.1:0-2256 GCA_964579755.1 uncultured Flavobacterium sp. | reverse complement strand
ACGATGCGTGTGGAAGATATAGATAAAAAATTTGCCCTATGAGAAATGTAACCGAGACTGTTAAACAGTTAATCATTATTAATATTTTGTTTTTTATCGGTACGTTATTGGTATCTGGTCCTGCGTATCAATATTTAGCCTTGTTTTTTCCTGAAAATCCTGCTTTTAAAGCTTGGCAACCCATTACCTATATGTTTATGCACGGCGGATTTATGCATATTTTCTTTAATATGTTTGCGTTGTATTCGTTTGGGTCGGCTTTAGAACTATTTTGGGGAAGTAAGAAGTTTTTGTTTTTTTATATTTCTTGCGGATTGGGTTCTGCCTTGGTACACACAGGAGTGAATTATTATCATTTTCAAGAAGGATTGAATACCTTGTTGTCTAATGGTTTTTCGAAAGCAGAAATTTTGCAATTACTTAATGAAGGTAAAATAGATACCCGATGGCAAGAATTATTGACTGTGTCTGAATTCCAGAATTTTACAAGCGCCTACATAGGAACTGCTGTTGGTGCTTCGGGAGCGATTTACGGAATCATTGTTGCTTTTGCATTTATGTTTCCTAATGCCGAATTGGCTTTGATGTTTGTGCCTATTCCTATCAAAGCGAAATACTTTGTGCCGGGTTTGGTTTTGGTTGATTTGTATTTAGGGATTTCAGGTAAATCTATTTTTGGCGGCGGCGGAATTGCCCATTTTGCCCACGTAGGAGGTGCTTTATTTGGCTTTATTATTATGTGGTATTGGAAAAAAAATCAGTTCAATTCCAATCGCTGGAATTAGTTGGACACGATTATAAATAGAATAATACATGAGTAGTATACTAGACGATTTAAAAATGCAATATCAACTAGGAGGAGTAGCCTTTAGGCTTATCTTTTGGAATGTGTTGTGTTTTCTAGTTTCATTGTTGTTTTTCTATCAATTTCAGTTGGGGGTTTTCAATTTTCCCAATTGGATTGCATTGACTTCAGATCCAAATGGTTTGATTACAAAACCATGGACTTTGATTAGCTATGCTTTTTTTCATCATGGATTTGGGCATTTGTTTTTTAACATGATGGTGTTGCATTTCTCTAGTATGCTTTTCTTAACTTTTTTTAATTCCAAGCAATTTTTAGGGTTGTATTTGTTAAGTGCTTTGTTTTCAGGGATAGCCTTTGTGGTGGGGTATTATTTTTTGCATTTGAGTTCGGCTATGGTGGGTGCTTCGGGAGCTATTATGGCTATTTTAGTCGCTACCACGACCTATCGCCCTTTAATGACTGTTCGATTACTATTCTTTGGTAACGTCAAATTATGGCATATTACTGCAGTAATTTTGGTCTTGGACTTTATGCAATTCCGAATTGAAAACACCGGTGGACATATTGCGCATCTTGCGGGTGCTTTTTTTGGATTTATTTTTATTAAATTGCTCCAAAATGGAATTGACTTAAGTCGCATTTTAAATAACCCATTTCAAAAATCAAGACGCGCCCCTTTTAAAAAAGTACATAAAAATTACCCCAAATCGGCACCTAAACCGAGTTCAAGAATTGTTGTGAAGGATAAAACGCAACAGCAAATAGACGAGATTTTGGATAAGATTAGCCAATCGGGTTACGATTGTTTGACTCAAGAAGAAAAAGAATTTCTGTTCAAAGCAGGTAAATAATTTCAGATACAACAAGAAGATGAAAAATCTTTCGTGGTTCAATAAAGGGATGTTTCTTTTGAATATAGTGCTGACTGTAGTGACTTTCAGTGCTTATTTGTTGCCCTTTTTAGCCCCTAAAGCTTTTCCGTTGTTATCGGTTTTGACCTTGTTTATGCCTTTGTTTTTTGTTTTTAATGCCTTGTTCTTTTTCTATTGGGGGGTTCAATTTAAAAAACGAATGATTTTATCAGGCTTGGTACTGTTAATGGGGATTACTTTTATTAATAAATTCTATAAATTTTCTGCCAAAGAATTTCCAGAAAGCGAAAAGGATTTCACTGTGATGAGTTATAATGTTCGTTTGCTCAATGTATTCAAATGGATTGATAGAGACGATGTTCCCTCTCAAATTGTGAGTTTTATCAATGATAAAAATCCTGATATTTTGTGTATTCAAGAGTATTCCACTTCGGCAGATATTGATTTGAAGGTGTATCCATACAAATATATTTTAATGGCAGGTGACCAAATTAAAACGGGGCAAGCTATTTTTTCTAAATTTCCTATTATCAATGAAGGGAATATTGTTTTTCCGAATTCGAATAATAATGTAAT
>CAZOHO010000233.1:0-2303 GCA_964579755.1 uncultured Flavobacterium sp. | reverse complement strand
TGCATTCGTATGCCAGCGGAGAGGCAAAATCATTAAGTTGGATTTGGGAAACGCTAGGAGGGATTACTTTGTTAGGAGCAATTACTTATCCAAAGTATAGAAAGTATTATAAAAAATAATAAACAATTTATATAAAAAAAAGGTTCAATTTTAATTGAGCCTTTTTTTTATGGAATTAAGCGTAATGTTTGTTTTTTACTATTTTGAGAAGAAACTCCTGAGGTGTAACTCCTGTTACATCTTTAAAACTTACGAAGAAAGTATTGTAAGAGGTAAAACCAATCTCCTTCGCTAAAGAATCGTAAGTATTTGTTGTTAAATAACCCGAGTTGATTAATTCTAAACCATCGTAAATACGGACTATTTTTTTATATTCAGGAAAAGATATTTTAGAATGGTATTTGAATAAATAAGTAAGATGACTTTTAGGAATGTTTAATTTATTGGACAAATCGGTTAAAGAAAATTTAGCATTTCGATACGCTTGATTATGAAATGAAAATTGATCTACTTCCCCCATATATTGTTCAATAGAATTTTTAATTTTTTCGTTTAGTTGGATGTCTTGAATATTACTAATCGCTGAAATTGAAGAATTAGTCCAAAATGAAATTGTTGTATTATTAATTTTCTTATGCTCATTTATTTTTGCATTTAAATAATTATATCCGTAAAGAATTTCAGGCGAAATAATAATTTTGAAGTATAGAATAAGCCAAAAAACACTAGGAATCCATTGGTAACTAGTAGCATAAGCATAGTTATTATTGTTAATTTCCCAAAAAATGATTAATATGACTCTTGCTCCAACAATTATTAAAAATGAAAAAAGATAAATACTCCATTTTCTAATCAATTGATTTTGTTTAATAACAACCTCTATTTCTCCCTTTCTATTCCAAACATTTTTGTAAAGAATTTTATAAATTAAAGTGTAATAAAATATTGTGTAGAGGGTGAAAAAAGTATAATAATAATATTCAACCTTTTGTATATCTAAGTAATGTTTATCCAATAAATAATCTACAATATTGAATGCTATAGGAATAATTAAATGAATAAAATTTCTAAAATAGATTGTTTTATAATCTTTTATTAGATTTTCAAAATACAAATAACTACAAGGGACTATTATGATTAGTAAGTTATTGTAATCGTGCAGTAATTCTTCAATAAAGCTATTTTTTTGAATTTTAAATAATGCAATTGATAGCATACGTACTGCTACAATTAGAAATATAATTATGAGATACACATTCGTAATTCTATTTGATTTGAATCTAAATAGAATTAGAAATATGGTAATAAATCCAACAATACCCGAAAATAAAATAATTAGATTTTCAATCATTTATGAGTGTGATAAATAATAATTTTTTGAATTATTTATATGGGGCGTAGATTACTTAACAAAAATAACTTTTTTTATCTGTTAGAATGGTATCGTAGTGTCATTATTTACTCAAAGTTAACTTACTAAAAACTTAAAAATAAATACTATTTTTTTAAAATATTTAATTTTTTAAAATAGAATACTTACCATTTTTTATAAAACGATTATTTAATTATTCAAATTTTACCTAATAGTTGGACAGCACATTTACTTAAAAACATCTATTTATTAGTATTGTACCATTATAAATTCCAACTTTTAGATGAAAAAAACAATACTACTTTTATTTTTTGGCATTTCAGTGAAAGGTCAGCAATTACATCATCAGATGTTGTCTTCGCAAGGGAGCTCAAACTTACTTTCAACAGGTACTTTAGTCCATCAGACCATAGGACAACAAAGTGTTATTGGTAATTACAAATTTTCGAATACAGTTGCTGGACAAGGATTTCAACAAAGTCTTATTGCTAAATCAGGAATAACTTCGTTATCTAACGGAATTACTACAACTACGTATCCGAATCCATTTGTAGATCAAATTCATTTTCAATTTTCTAAACCGATTAATGGACTCATTACGATTAGCATTTTTGATGTTTTAGGTAGATTGGTTTACAAAGACCAAAAAGAAGCAAATCAAAGTACACTAACGTTAGACAATCTTCATTTTTCTCAAAATGAGTACCTAGTTAAATTATCGGCACCAAATTACAATTACTCAACACAAATAATCCAAACCAAATGAAACAAAAACTACTAATTCTATTTGTTTTACTAACAATTTATACTGTTAGATCACAAGAAATTTCCTTTACTATAGGAACAAATTTTACACAATTTAATTTAAAAAATCCGGAAAGTTATGTTGGCACTCCACTACAATCAGGTTCTGGTTCATTTTATGAAATAG
>CAZOHO010000232.1:0-2311 GCA_964579755.1 uncultured Flavobacterium sp. | reverse complement strand
GTTCCATTAATAATCTCTCATTTGCGTCATCTATGATGTCGTCTTCAAAATCTTTTAAATAGGCAGAAGTAATGGCAATGTTTTGGTGTCCCATAGATTGACTAATTAAATCGGTAGATACTCCTAGTTGCTTAAGGTTTGTGGCATAACTATGTCTGGCCACGTAACTAGTTAGTGGCTTATTAATCCCTACAATTTTTGCAATGAGTTTAAGGTCACTATTAAACCTCTTTAATTTTTTAGCTTTACGATTCTCAATTTGTATTGGGGTTAAATTATCATGAAGTAAAATAGGAAAAACATATCCGGTATTACTTTTTGTCTTTTTGTAATAAGATAAAATATCATTGACAGGTTCAAGTATTTTGATAATAAATCTACCTTTCGTTTTAGACCTAGTATAAATGATTTTATCATCAACTATATTCTCCCAACGTAATTTCATCATGTCAAAATAATTCATTCCACGAGTGTAGTATGAAAAGACAAACAAAAGCTTTGCTTCAACTAAATGCGGATATGCTATTTCATCAAGATTTTCAATCAATCTAATTTCATCTCGAAGTAAAGCTTTTTTAAACCCCTTGCCTTTTAACTTTGAAACTTTGTATGTTTTGAATGGATAATATTTTTCATCAACAATGCTTTTTTTTATAGCATCATTGAAAACAGCTCGCAATTCTCTCATTCTTACGCCAATTCCACCATCATTACTACCAGTTGACCTCAGATGAGTTTCGTATTTATCAAGCATCTCAACTGTTATTTCCCTGAAGATTATTTTTTGATTTTTACAAAATCGAAAGAATGAATTTTTGGTGTCATGATGAGCACGTGCATTTCCTGTTCTACCGGCTATATTTAAGTCACTTATCTTACTTTCCCAAAATTCCCAAACAGTTATTTTGCTAGACTCTTTCCCCCTAAATATTATCTCAAATTGGCTAAGTGTAAAATCAACTTCATCTACATTAAATTGGTCAATAATCGCCCAAGCTTTCTGTTTTAGTCTGGACAGAACAATGTTCTTTTGGATATGGTTAGGCATACTTTTATTGAATTGGGATGACCTCTGATCCCAATTTGATTTCTCACAATCCATTCCCAAAGTAATAATCTTAACTTTTCTGTTTTTAATGATTCTCAAAACGATTGGATATAGTCCATTTTTGTTTGGAGCATTACGTAGTATTATGCTAATTTTCGCCATATTGTTAAAGTTTAATTGTTATTTCAAATTTTTTAACCTTGTCTTTACCCCATATACTTACACCTTGGTAAGTCTCAATAAAGTATTTTATTCTTTTAAACCTGTTCTTACAAAATCGTGATAATTTAAAACTTATAAATTTTGTAGATAATGGTCTTTCACATTCAATTACCATCTTGAATTTGAAAAATTGGAAAAAATTGGAATTGTTTAAATCTCTTAAAATATAAGTAATCAAATCATCTATTTGTCTACTGGAGAAATTAAATTGAATAATACCCTCTTGGTTTTCTAAGAGTAAATTAGTTAATCCTATTTTTAAACAATTAAATTCTATTTCTAGATTAGGCGATGCTTTAGATATAATTGATGGAGATCTTTTTGAAATCTCATCATTCATATACAATCTTTGGCTTTCAAATGCACATAGTTGATTTGAATAGAGTGTAACACAACCATTTTTTCCATAAAAAGTTATATACTTAATCATTGCGGTTAGTTTTTAAAGGGTTAGACAAATAACTTTCAGAATCGACTTCAAGTTCATAACTAGATGGTATTCTGTTTTTGAGAAGCCAATTTTCTAAATCGGACTTTTTGAAATAGATTTTCTTCCCACCTGGAATGTAATGTGGGATAAATTTTTGACTAGTCACTTTATACATAAATGACCGGGAAGCACCGAGGAACTTTGCGGCCTCACTAAGAGATAGTATCTCTTCATTTTGTTTATTCATTGTTCAAATTATTAACGCCTTAATTAATTTTAAGACACCGCAAAAGTGAAAATTTAATAAAATTACATAGCTTGACGATACCTATACAGCTAATGTATAGGTATAAAAAGTTAATCGATTTGAGGGTAAATTAAAGACTGTTAATGATATCATCAATGATATCATTATTGTAATTGCTATCAAAAAAAGTGTTTTTTGATTGGCTAATGTATTTTATGAGTTTTCCGTCCTGGTCTCTAAAAACATATTCTATTTTTTTATTATAAATACTTGTACTTACATCTAATATTATTCGGTTATTTATTAATTTTTCTATTAGATAAAAAATAGATTGTTTATTAAAGTGACCAGACTTGGATTTATC
>CAZOHO010000231.1:0-2335 GCA_964579755.1 uncultured Flavobacterium sp. | reverse complement strand
GGACCCTTTTTCTATACGCAAGATTTAAGCAAGGTTTTTATCTCTTCCAACAAGAATTAGAGGAAGATGTTAGATTTATATTCTATTAATTCCTAAGAACATAAATTAGGATAAAACACCTCACTTTAATTAAAAAATGGACACTTTTAAAAACTTTAATATGTGATGCTTGTCACATAATTAATCATTTTACTTATGGTACTTTTACAAAAAGTATTTTAATAAAACTTTCCAAGTAAATGACAGAAAATATAAAACTCGGACTTAAAGAGAATTGGAAACAGTTTTCTCTATTAGTTATCGTAAATGCCTTTGTGGGAGGAATGATAGGAATGGAGCGAACTATTTTTCCTCAATTTGCAGAGTTGGAATTTGGTGTTGCTTCAAAAACGGCAATACTCTCTTTCATCGTCGCATTTGGAATTTCAAAAGCAATGGCCAATTATTACACAGGGAGACTTTCCAACAAATTTGGACGAAGAAACTTACTTCTATTTGGTTGGATTCTTGCAATACCAATTCCTTTTATGCTTATGTATGCCTCGAGTTGGACTTGGGTGATTATTGCTAATGTTTTATTAGGATTAAGTCAGGGTCTTACTTGGAGTAGTACTGTAGTGATGAAAATCGACCTTGTTGGAGAAAAAGACCGTGGGTTTGCAATGGGTTTAAATGAATTTGCAGGTTATTTTGCCGTGGGTGTAGTAGCATTTCTAACAGGTTCTATTGCCAACACTTATGGCATTACACCCTATCCATTTTATATTGGAATTTTTATTTCTATCGTTGGGTTTTTATTGACACTGTTTTGGGTAAAAGACACTCGTGTTTTTGTTACTAAAGAGAGTACAACCGACACTACTACACAACTTAATAATGTGTTTATCGAAACAACATTTAAAAACAAAACCTTGAGTTCAGTAACGCAGGCAGGACTTATTAACAATTTGAACGATGGTATGATTTGGGGATTACTTCCAATAGTTCTTTTTTCGTTACACTTTGAGAATAAAAATATTGGAATAATTACCGCTATTTATCCAACAGTTTGGGGTATTGGACAACTTTTTACAGGAAAAATGTCTGACCATTATTCAAAAAAGGCTATGTTGTTTTGGGGTATGCTCTTACAGGGTTTATCCATTTTACTGATACCATTTACTGACGACTTTTATGTTTTAGCTTTCATTTCTGCAATTTTAGGTTTTGGAACAGCATTGGTGTATCCAACTTTCTTGTCTACTATTGCTCAGGCGACAAGTCCAAAACAAAGAGCTGAAAGTATTGGGACTTTTAGACTTTGGAGAGATTTAGGGTATGCGTTTGGAGCATTGATTTCGGGGGTAACAGCAGATGTATTCGGTATTCAATATGCTATCTTTCTAATTGGTGGACTAACTATAATATCAGCACTTGTAATCAAATTTCGTATGCCTGAACAAATAAAAACAACTAAAGAATGTATTGGAGTGGACGAAGTAAAATTGGGACTTCAAATGAATAAAAAAATCCAAATAATTGATGTAAGAAGTAAAGAAGAATTTGAACAAGGTCATATACCCAATGCTTTGAATATTTCACTTCAAGATTTAGAAGAGAATTTATCAAAACTTGATAAAAATTTTCAGTTTGTTACGGCTTGTGGAAAAGGTGGAGGTCGGTCAGCTGATGGAGCAAGAATCTTAAACGGGTTCGGATTAAATGCGTCGTGGCTCTGTGGCGGAACTAATAAATGGTTAGGATTGAATTAAAACTTCTTGAAAGTTTGACACTAAGTTTATCTGTTTAATTTCATAATAGTTAAATACTCAATCATCACATTATAGTTGTTGCTTCTGTGAATATGGGGAGCAAAAAGCAGAAAGCCTTTACAGTAATGTAAGGGCTTTTTTGTTTTCAATATCCGAATGCAATAAGTAATTTAACTTCGTTCTCTAACTCTTCTACTTCTTTATACCTTTCAACATTATAGTTAAAATTGGATGTGTTAATTTTATTTAAAAACTCCCAAGCCGTCTTTTGAGTTATATTGTATCTCTCGGCAATATCAACACTACTCATTTTTCCTGTATTTAGTTTTGTTTCAATATAAATATGAAATGCATTGACTAATCCAAATCGAACATTTTCAAATAATGTGTTTTTTTTGGGGCTTATTTTCTTTTTACAGCTTTTACAAACCTTTATAAAAGATTTCATAAAATCTGCACCGTTATAAAACTCTTCTTTACCGCAATAATCACATCTTACAATTTGATTATTTACCAATAGAAATTTCAAACAATTTTCCTCATTGTGAAAGATGGATTTAAGTTTTTCAATTTCTGTCATTTAT
>CAZOHO010000230.1:0-2345 GCA_964579755.1 uncultured Flavobacterium sp. | reverse complement strand
AACGTTTACCGTAACCATTTTCAGCAACAACTAAAATTTCGCTGCTCATATCGTTTACTGTTACCATTCCGATTACTTCATCTTTGTCATCTTTCAAAGTAATACCACGAACTCCTGAAGCTGTTCTTCCCATTGGACGGGTTTTAGTTTCTTCAAAACGAACTAATTTACCTGATTTTACAGCCAAAATAATTTGACTTTCACCATTGGTTAATTGAGCCGCCAATAATTCGTCGCCTTCTTTAATAGTAATTGCAGCAACCCCATTCACACGCGGTTTAGAATATTTCTCTAAAGAAGTTTTCTTCACCTGTCCTTGTTTCGTTACCATTACTAAATTATGACTACTTACATACTCTTTATCTTTCAAGTCTTGCGTGCAAATGAACGCTTTCACTTTATCGTCAGACTCAATGTTAATCAAGTTTTGTAATGCTCTTCCTTTAGCCGTTTTACTTCCTTCTGGAATTTCGTACACACGCATCCAGAAACATTTTCCTTTTTGCGTAAAGAACATCATGTACTGGTGATTCGTAGCTACAAACATATGCTCTAAGAAATCTTGATCACGTGTTCCAGCACTTTTTTGTCCTACTCCACCTCTATTTTGAGTTTTGTACTCAGACAAGTTCGTACGTTTGATATAACCTGCATGCGAAATTGTAATGACTACATTTTCATCAGCAATCAAATCTTCAATACTTACATCTCCACCAGAATATTCAATTTGAGAACGACGCTCATTATCCTGCTCAAGTCCTGTTAATTGACGCAAACGCATTTCAACAATCGCACGCGCTTGAATATCTGACAATTTAAATCTTTCGATTAATTTTTCTTTGGCTTCATCCGTATTTTTAGAGGCTTTGATTAAAGCGATTACTTCATCAATATTGTCTGAAGCAATAATTAATCCTTCTAAAATATGCGCTCTTTCCTCTGCTTTTCGTAATTCAAATTGTGTTCTACGAATTACAACATCATGACGGTGTTCTACGAAATGATGAATCATATCTTTTAGATTCAAAGTCTCAGGACGACCATTCACTAAAGCAATATTATTCACACTGAATGAAGATTGCAATTGGGTATACTTATATAAGGTATTCAAAACTACATTAGGAGTAGCATCGCGTTTCAAGATATAAACTATACGCATACCATTTCTATCCGATTCATCACGAATATTAGCAATACCTTCAATTTTCTTTTCGTTGACCAAGTCAGCAGTACGTTTGATCATATCTGCTTTGTTCACTTGGTACGGAATTTCAGTAACAATGATAGATTCTCTACCATCTACTTCTTCAAATCCTACTTTAGCACGAATAACTACTCTACCACGACCTGTTTTGAAAGCCTCACGAACACCTTCGTATCCGTAAATAATTCCTCCTGTTGGAAAATCAGGTGCTTTAACATGCGTAATTAACTCGTCAATTTCAATATCGTTATTATCAATGTAAGCAATTGTTCCATTAATAACCTCTGTCAAGTTATGAGGCGGCATATTGGTTGCCATACCTACTGCAATACCTGTAGCTCCATTAATTAATAAAGTAGGTACACGTGTTGGCATTACTTTAGGCTCATACAACGTATCGTCAAAGTTCAATTGAAAATCAACTGTTTCTTTTTCGATATCGGCCATAATTTCTTCCGAAATCTTACGCATTCTAGCCTCTGTATAACGCATCGCTGCAGGACTATCGCCATCGACAGAACCAAAGTTACCTTGTCCATCTACTAACAAATAACGCATACTCCATTCTTGAGCCATACGCACCATTGCATCATAAACAGAAGTATCACCGTGCGGGTGGTACTTACCTAAAACCTCCCCTACAATTCTAGCGGATTTCTTGTGGGCTTTATTTGAAAAAACTCCTAAATCATACATTCCATAAAGTACTCTTCGATGCACTGGTTTCAAACCATCTCTAACATCTGGAAGCGCTCTTGATACAATTACTGACATCGAATAATCGATGTAAGCTGATTTCATTTCATCTTCTATGTTAATAGGAATTAACTTTTCTCCTTCAGACATAAGTTATTATATTAAAAAATTATATTAGTTTCAAAACGTGCCAATATACGGATATTTGAAATTTTTAAAGTTATTTTTAACTACTTATTTCAATGATTTATTAACAACTTTTCAATGTGTTTTAGTTAATAAAATAAGCGGATTTTTTCTTTCGTTTTATTATTTTTTTTGTCAATTAGCTGACAGCAGTTGTTATGGGTATGATATTTGTTTTTCAATCCTCAATTAACTAAATTTACACTATCAAAAATAAATTTATGGATGATAATTTTTCACCAAGAGTAAAAGATGTAAT
>CAZOHO010000229.1:0-2353 GCA_964579755.1 uncultured Flavobacterium sp. | reverse complement strand
CTGTCCAGTATAAAGAATTCGCATTCGGAAGTTTATTAATCAAAAGAATCGATTTAGACCCAAAATTATAATATATAGGCATCTCCCAGAATTCACCAGTCTGATCTACACTAGGACTACCTTCTAACATAGTCCCTTGTAAATCCCATTTAGTAAAATCTGGCAAAGCTGATTTATATAAAAACAATCCACCTCTAGCGGTTCCGTTTCTTAATCCGGTACCCACCATCATATACCAATTTGAGTTATATTCAAAAACAAAAGGGTCTCTAAAATCGGCATGAGTATATCCGGTTGTAGGAGCACTTGTAATAACAGGAGAAGTGTTTTTAGTCCATGTGTCAAAAGGTGAATTTGATTTAGCAAGTCCAATTGCGGCTTTTGCTTTGTTCACTCCTGTATAGAATAAATAAGGATTATCGCCCGTAACAACAACATGACCTGACCAAATACCAACTTCATCAAAACCTGGCTGAGGCCATAATACTTGTTGTTTTTCTTCCCAATTCACCAAATCAATGCTCACATAATGTCCCCAATTGATATGTTCTAAATAGGGACCGTTAAAGTTACGCTGACTAAATAGATGGTATTTTCCTTGTAAATAAAACAATCCATGTGATTCATTTGTCCATCCAGCAGAAGGCGCTAAATGATACTTAGGTCTGTGCTTATCATTTTTATATCTTTCTGCTATAGGTATTGACAAATTAGGTGTTGGTACAGTCACTGTACTAAATTGAGATTTAATTTCACTAGTAGTTAAAATATTGTCCCAAACACTCACTTTATCAATCGCCCCAGTCAATCCATTAGTATCAAAACCCGCAACAGTTTTAACCTTAGACTCTTTCCCAATAAACACTAATGCTGAATTATCCCACACCAGACTACCTCCAGTAAATGTTTTAGTTTGTACTAAATCTCCATTTAGATAAAGCTCGGCTTTTCCATTTGTTCCAGTCACATTCATTGTTATAAAACTCCATTTCTTAAGTGGAATTTGAACATCCGAAACGATTTGACTTAATGTGCTTCCCACCATAAATTGACCAATTATTCTCCCATACTGATCAACTCCTAAAGCAATACCAGCCCCTGTTGAAGGATTCACGTTTGAGAAAATAGAAGCTATCGTATTTTCAGTAATTGGGTCAGCATCTTTTCTCTGTACAGGAAAAGCAGAAGGAGCTACCCATCCAGTTATTGCAACATTTGAAGTTGGATAAGTGACATTAATTTTCCCAGAAGCCCAACCATAAAAACCATTCACAACTATGGCATTACCCTCTACGCCTACTATCCTCTCTGCAGCCCCACTAGGAACATTAATCGTTAAATTTGAACTTGATTTACTTTCATTTGTTGTTTCTCCAGTTGATTCATTAAACTTGAATGATACTATTTCTTCAGCATTGATAGTTGTTGGCGGTTTTGGATTGGGGTCAATTGGAGAAGGTGGTGTTGATGTTTTTTTAGAACTACAACTCACTAATATAACCATAGATAGGAAACCCAAAAAGATACATTTCTTCATCTTTATATTTTTTTATAAAAATAAGGAGGGTGCCTTTAAAGAGTATTAGATATTGTTACATCTATATAAAAATTAAAATATTATTTTAAAATGCTAAAAATCAATATTTTATAAAAATTATATTTTTTTTATTTTAAGAAAAATAATGTGATTTATAAAAATGTTACACCGTACAATTTCTATCAAGAATTTCTATATTCTTTTGGAGAGATTAAATATTTGTTTTTGAAGGCTGTGGAAAAATAATTAGGTGAAGCAAATCCACACGAATAAGCAATTTCAGAAATATTTAAATCTGATTCTTTTAACATTTGAATTGCTTTGTCAAGTCTAAAATTGATTATATAATCTCCAATTCCAATATTCAAAATAGCTTTCACTTTGCGATATAATTGTACCCTAGAGATGTGTAAGCAAGAAGCTAATTCTTCAACTGAGAAATTAGAATTATCAATATTGGAAACTAAAATAGCATCAATTTTATTTAAAAAATCTTTTTCATTTTTTCCTACCCCTACAATGTCTGTAATTATACTATTATTCTTGGAATAAAATGTTCTAATTCTCTCTCTATTAAATAATAAATTTTTAATAGATTGCTGTAAAACTTTTAAATTAAACGGTTTATTTAAAAATAAATCAGCCCCTGATTCTAAGGATTTAATATAATTTTCTTGACCATCCATAGCGGTTAAAATTATGGTAGGTATATGAGACGTTAATTCATTTGATTTTAAAATTTTACAGATTTCAAATCCATTCTTTTCTGGAAGATTCAAATCACATATTATAATATCCGGAATCGTTTCAAAAGCT
>CAZOHO010000228.1:0-2371 GCA_964579755.1 uncultured Flavobacterium sp. | reverse complement strand
TAATTAATTGTCTCTCCGTTCCCAACACCTTCAGCGTCTGGGTTTACAAAAACTAATTTTCCTTCGGCATTGGTAGTCATCAAAATCATTCCTTGACTTTCTACTCCGCGAAGGTTTCTTGGTGCTAAATTTACTAAAACAGTTACTTTTTTACCAATGATATCTTCTGGTGCAAAACTCTCTGCAATTCCCGAAACAATAGTGCGAACGTCAATTCCAGTATCTACTTTTAAGATTAAAAGTTTGTTGGCTTTTGGCATTTTCTCGGCTTCCAAAATCGTTCCCACACGCAAATCCATTTTGGCAAAATCCTCAAATTGAATTGCCTCTTTTTGTGGTTCAGCTTTTTTGTTTTCGGCTAGGTTGGCGGTTTTAGTGGCTTCCAATTTGTCTATTTGTTGTTGAATTGCTTCGTCTTCTATTTTGGCAAAAAGCAATTCTGCTTCGCCAATTTGGTGTCCGGCAGTTAGTAAATCGCTATGTTCAGCAATGGTATTCCAGTTCAAGGCTTGTTCTATTTTCAAAATACGGGCTAATTTTTTAGCCGTAAAAGGCAAAAATGGTTCGCAAAGCGTACTCAAAGCAGCGGCAATTTGTAAGGCCACATACATTTGGGTTTGTACACGCTCTGGATTGTCTTTGATGACTTTCCAAGGCTCTTCGTCGGCCAAATATTTATTTCCTAAACGAGCGGCATTCATCATTTCGCCCAAAGCTTCTCTAAAACGGTAACGCTCAATGGAACTCGAAATTACCGCAGGATAGGCTTTTAGTTCGGCCAAAGTTTGTTCGTCCACTTCCGAAAGTTCATTTGGAGCAGGAAGAATTCCGTTGTAGTATTTATTAGTCAGAACTACCACACGATTGATAAAGTTACCAAAAATCGCTACCAATTCGTTGTTATTTCTAGCTTGAAAATCTTTCCAAGTAAAGTCATTGTCTTTGGTTTCTGGTGCATTTGAAGTCAAGGCATAACGCAATACGTCTTGCTGATTGGGGAATTCTTCCAAATATTCGTGCAACCAAACCGCCCAGTTTTTAGAAGTTGATAATTTGTTGCCTTCCAAGTTCAAGAACTCATTCGCAGGCACATTATCAGGCAGAATATAACTTCCTTCTGCCTTCAACATCGCTGGGAAAATGATGCAGTGAAACACAATATTATCTTTCCCAATAAAGTGAACCAATTTAGTTCCTTGGTCTTTCCAATACGGTTCCCAATTTTTTCCTTCGCGTGCTGCCCATTCTTTTGAAGAAGAGATGTAACCAATAGGCGCATCAAACCACACATATAATTTTTTTCCTTCGGCACCTGCAACGGGTACATCAATTCCCCAATCCAAGTCACGGGTTACGGCACGAGGCTCTAATCCGCCATCAATCCACGATTTTACCTGCCCATACACGTTCGGTTTCCAATCGTTTTTATGTCCTTCCAAAATCCATTCTTTCAAAAACGCATCGTAACGATCCAAAGGTAAAAACCAGTGTTTGGTCGATTTCAAAACAGGCGTTTCTCCGGTAATGGTCGATTTCGGATTGATTAAATCTGTAGCGTTCAGTGTAGAACCACATTTTTCGCATTGGTCGCCGTAAGCCTCTTCGTTGCCGCATTTTGGGCAAGTTCCGGTTACAAATCGGTCAGCCAAAAACTGATCGGCTTTGGCGTCATACAATTGCTCGGTTACTTCTTCAATAAAATCGCCTTTGTCATACAAAGTTTTAAAAAATTCCGAAGCTGTTTCGTGATGAATTTTTGCAGAAGTTCTAGAGTAATTATCAAAAGAAATTCCAAAATCAACAAACGATTTACGGATAATGCCATCGTATTTATCAATTACTTCTTGAGGTGTAATGCCTTCTTTTTTGGCTTTCATCGAAATGGCAACACCGTGTTCGTCGCTTCCGCAAACAAACAACACGTCTCGTCCTTGTAATCGTAAATAACGGGAATAAATGTCCGAAGGCACGTAAACCCCTGCCAAATGGCCAATGTGAATTGGTCCGTTAGTGTAAGGCAAGGCTGCCGTAATAGTATATCTTTTTGGATTTTCTAACATAATAACAGTTTAATAATGCTGAAATGAATTCAGAATGAGTGCAAAAATAACTTTTTTTATCATAGGGACAACTACAACTATGGGATTGACTTTTGGAAAATCAAACGCAGATTCGCAGATTGACACTTGTGTTTGGAAGTATTTAGATATTAATTTTGATTTACCTCGAACCAAGCAAAATGTATTCTATTAAGTTCTTTTAAAATCTGTGAATCTGCGGTGAAACTATTTTGAAGCGTATGCGCTCTTTCGAAAACTCTCAACTTTGTCTCGTTCTTAGCAAACATTTCCTTAAATTTGCGTGCGCAAGG
>CAZOHO010000227.1:0-2378 GCA_964579755.1 uncultured Flavobacterium sp. | reverse complement strand
ACGATTAATGCGAAGCCACAATTAGAGATTTTTGCTGATGATGTGAAATGTTCTCATGGATGTACGGTAGGGCAATTAGACGAAACGGCTTTGTTCTACATGCAACAACGCGGTATTCCAAAAAAAGAAGCCAAAGCCTTATTGATGTATGCGTTTTCTAATGCTGTAATTGAAAACATTAAAATCCCCGAATTGAAAAACCGAATCACCGCTATTATTGCCAATAAATTAGGCGTGAAGTTAGGATTTGATTTATAGTCATTTCAAGGAATGACCCTTTTCATAAATTACAAAGAGCGCAAATTTACATCTTGCGCTCTTTTTTTATTTCTAATAATGCCTTTTTAGCTTCAGGAGTTAAATCATAAGTTAATCTATTTTCTAATTCATTGTCTGATAAATTTTTAAATTCAATTTTGAATTTTTCAAACTTTGATTGACTTTCATTTAATTTTTCTTCTTCAGTACTAGAATTGAAACTTATAATTAAATCTAGTATTCTACTTTTATTATTATAAATAAATAAAACTAAAAAGAACAAAGGTATTAGTTCAAATTTTATGAAACCAATACTAAAAACAATTGAAAACGGCACAAAAGAAATAAGATTTAACACTCCCAAAAAGAGAATTAGACCTAGAGTATAATTTAAATATTTACGTGAAATAAAGTATAAAAAATAGCACAAAATAATAAAAGACAAACCCGTGTATAATTTGTAATTAAAAACCCATTTTTCAGAAAAACCCATTATTAAAAAAATAATTGATGTTATTGACATTGTTATTAATAGGTATAAATTTCTTTTCATATTTTTACTTTTTTATACTTCGTACAATTCCTCCGAGCAGCCCATTAAAATTAAACTCTGGGTCTTCTTTCAATCCCATACGTACTACAACTAAGTCGTGACTTGGAAAAATGGCAACCATCTGTCCTTGAAAACCACTGGCAAAATACAAATCTTTAGGCGCATCAGGAAAACGCCCGCCCGCATTCAGCCAAAATTGCCCTCCATATTGTCCGTTTGAAGTGTTGGTAGGCGTGGCCACATATTTTGCCCAATTGGGCTTAAAAAGTTGTTCTCCGTTCCAATTTCCTTGGTGCAAATACAACAATCCAAACTTCGCCCAATCACGCGTGGTAGCCCATCCATAAGACGAACCCACATAATTGCCCATCATATCGGTTTCGACCAGCATCGAGTGCATTCCTATTTTATCAATCAATGCCGAATACCAAAAATCGAGATATTCTTGATGGGTTCTAAACTGTTTTCTCAAAATTCCGGATAGCAAATTAGTAGTTCCTGAAGAATAGTACCAATGGGTATTGGGCTGGAAAGCCAATGGTTTTTCGAGTTGCGAACGCGTCATGTCTTCGGCTTGAAAAAGCATTTTAGTCACATCGGATATGGCGCCGTAATTTTCTTCCCATTCTAAACCGGAGTTCATGTGAAGCAAATCGTTGGTAGTGATTTTTTTGCGCTCATCGTTTGCCCATTCGGGGATAGGAGCGGGTTGGTAAATGTTGAATTTTCTTTGTTTTTCTAAAATCCCGAACAGGGTAGCAGTAATACTTTTCGTCATGGACCATCCCAATAGTTTACTGTTTTTGTCAAAACCCGTGTCGTATTTCTCGGCAATAATTTTGTCTTTGTAAATCACAATTACAGAGCGGGTGCGTTTGTTCTTCTGTCCTTTTTTGTCAAATGCGTTTTCCACCGTCCGGTTCAATTGGTCGTAATCAATGTTGAAGAATACCGTGTCTTGTTGCTCCGCATCGCCATACGGATAAACCAAACGAGCCTTTGACGAAGTTCTTTTGGGAACCAAATACGGCTTTGTAGTATCAAAGTTATCGTTGATGAGCGTGGCGCCCAAACCTTCACGATAAATCGCTTTGCGTTCTTTTACGCCATTGACCGAAGCGGTAGCAAATAAACCTTTTTCGTCAATTGTATTTTGTGCCAAATCGATGAGGTTGATATCGTTGTCACCTTGTTCAATTAGTTCTTGCGAACGATGGTCGATAAAATGCCCCGAGGCAATGCTTTTGGCCGAAAAACCAGAGATTAAATCGAGTTTTGGATAGGTGGTAAACCCAAAATACAATAGTCCAATAACAGCCGATATACCAATAAGTTGAAGAATTTTTTTCATTGGGAGTGATTTGAAATTGATGCAATTTAGTAAATAATAAATACAGATTTCTCAAATTGACTCAAATTCAAAATCTCATCTGTTATAAATTGTGGAATTTATGTTGAACAAAACTTTAATTTTATTAACAACTGTTTGGTAAAAATCCACTTCAATTTTATTACTTTTGTATTTAGAAAAATTCTAAATAAATGTTTGACATTCAAAAAATAAGAG
>CAZOHO010000226.1:0-2388 GCA_964579755.1 uncultured Flavobacterium sp. | reverse complement strand
GGATACTGAAATCGAATTTGTGGGCGCACGAAAAGAATCCTACCATTTTGAAAGTCGGAATCCTGTTGTTGAAAACGGAACTTTAGAAGACGATCAAAACCGTCGTGATTTTACAATAAATGCATTGGCTTTATCACTAAATCCAAAGACTTATGGTGATTTAGTTGATCCGTTTAATGGGGTTTGGGATTTGGAAAACAAAACCATAAAAACACCTCTTGATCCAGATATTACCTACTCTGACGATCCATTGCGAATGATGCGTGCTATTCGATTTGCAACCCAGTTGGGTTTTGAAATTGAAGAAAATTCACTAGATTCAATCAAGAAAAATACAGAACGCATCAAAATTATTTCTGGCGAACGAATCGTTGACGAACTAAATAAAATCTTATCTGCCGAAAAACCTTCTGTTGGATTTTTATTATTATACAAAACGGGACTTTTGGATATTATTTTACCTGAACTGACTGCACTGAATCAAGTCGAAGAAATCGAAGGTCATACGCACAAAAATAATTTTTATCATACGCTAGAGGTAGTAGATAATATTTGCCCTAATACAGATGATGTTTGGTTACGTTGGTCGGCTTTATTACACGATATTGGCAAAGCACCAACCAAACGTTTTAACAAAAAACAAGGTTGGACTTTTCACGGTCATGAATTTTTAGGAGGGAAAATGGTAAAGAAAATCTTTGAGAGATTGCACATGCCGTTGAACCAAAAAATGAAATTTGTTCAAAAAATGGTCATGATGAGTTCTAGACCCATTGTATTAGCAGAAGAGATTGTAACCGATTCAGCAGTGCGAAGATTAGTCTTTGATGCTGGCGAAGATGTCGATAATTTAATGACCCTTTGCGAAGCCGATATCACAACTAAAAACCCAGCTAAATTCAAAAAATACCACAATAATTTTGATATTGTAAGAAAGAAAATTATTGAAGTAGAAGCTCGAGATCACGTCCGAAATTTCCAACCTCCTATTTCTGGTGAGGAAATCATGACTGTTTTTAATCTCAAACCATCGCGAGAAATTGGTGTGCTGAAAGAAGCAGTAAAAGAAGCTATATTAGAAGGCGAAATTCCAAATGAATACCAAGCAGCCTATGATTTTGTTTTAAAAAGAGCTGAAAAATTAGGATTAAGTAAAGTTGCAAAGTAGCAAAGTTATTAAGTTAAATAGTGTTATTTTGATAAACTAATACAATGAAGACATTTAGAGACCTACTTATTTGGCAGAAAGCTATGGCTTTAGTTACAAATTGCTATACTTTATCAGCTGATTTTCCTAATGATGAACAATTTGGACTAACTTCTCAAATTAGAAGATGTTCAATCTCAATTCCAAGTAATATTTCAGAGGGATTTGGAAGAGGAAGTAATAAAGATTATTACAGATTTTTAACCATTTCTTTGGGTTCTCTTTTCGAATTTCAAACACAAATAGAAATTGCGTATAATTTAAAATACATTTCTTTAGATAAGTTCAATAAACTTTATGAGGATAGTCGAGAACTAGAGAGAATGTTAACTTCTTTTATGAACAAAATAAAAGATACTTTGTAACCTTGAAACTAAGTTACTTTGAAACTTAAATAAAAAAAATGAAAAAATATTTTCTACCCTCCGCAAAAGCAGCTTTAGTTTTAGTCTATCTAGTAATTATTGCTGGAGCATTAGTCCGAATGACAGGTTCGGGTATGGGTTGCCCTGATTGGCCGAAATGCTTTGGATACTACATCCCTCCTACTGAAGAGAAAGAACTGCTTTACACAATTGGAAAAGAATATTCAAAAGGACAAGTTATAATTAAAGACGAAACGCTTTTGGTAGCGAAAGATAATTTTACAGCTCCAACACGTTTTGAAAGCTCTCATTGGGAAAAATATACCAAACATGATTATGCCATTTTCAATCCTTTCCATACTTGGGTCGAATACCTCAATCGATTAGTTGGTGCATTAGCTGGTATTGCTTGTATAATTGCGCTTTTTTTCTCTTTCGGATATTGGAAAGAAAATAAAAAATTATTTTTCTATAGTTTATTAATTTGTTTTTTAATGGGATTCCAAGCTTGGCTAGGAAAAACAGTGGTAGATTCAGTATTAAATCCTTATAAAATAACGACCCACATGCTGGCAGCCTTACTTATAGTTGCTGTTCAATTGTATGTTATTTATTCTGTTCAAGAAAAACAAAAAACAAAATCATTGGATGCGGAATTCAAATGGGTTTTAATTGCGGCATTAGGTTTAACCATTTTACAAATCATTTTTGGTACTCAAGTTCGAGAATCAGTTGATACAATTGTAGAAGCGGGTTTACCTAAAGAAGTTTGGTTACAAAATCCGAAAGGCGGGTTCTACACCCACCGAAGTTTTT
>CAZOHO010000225.1:0-2404 GCA_964579755.1 uncultured Flavobacterium sp. | reverse complement strand
ATGCAGAGGTGATTGACACATTTTGGTGACCCATTGACTGACTTATTAATTCAACTGATGTTCCAAGTTGTTTTAAATTAGTGGCATATGAATGCCTAATTACATAACTCGAAATTGGTTTGTCAATTCCAACCAGTTGTGCAATCTTTTTTAAGTCACTATTAAAACGCTTTAACTTTTTTGCTTTGCGATTTTCAATTTGAATTGGTGTTAATCCCTCATTGAGAAGAATCGGAAAAACATAGTTTGTTTTGATATTAATTTCTTTGTAATAGTCTAATATATCTTGAACAGGTTGAAGTATCTTAATGATAAATCTTCCTTTGGTCTTTGACCTGGAATAACATATTTTATTATCAATTATATTGCTCCAGGTTAACCTCAAAACGTCATAATAATTCATCCCTCTAGTATAATATGAAAACACAAATAGATGTTTTGCTTCACGTAAATGAGGATATTTAATTTCATCGAAATTTTCAATTAATCTAACCTCTTCCCTAGTCAAGGCTTTTTTAAAACCACTACTCTTTAATTTACTAACCTTGTAAATTTTAAAAGGATAATACTTCTCTTGGGTAACACCTTTTTTAATCGCATCATTGAATACTGCACGTAATTCACGCATTCTTACTCCAATACCACCATCAGTACAGCCATTAGCTCTTAAATAAGTTTCATATTTATCAACTACCTCTACGGTAATTTCCTTAAATAATATCTTTTGGTTTTTACAATATTTAAAAAAGGAATTTTTTGTATCATGAAATGCTCTTGCACTGCCTGTCCTTCCTGCAAAGTTTAAATCTTTGATTTTATCTTCCCAAAATTCTAGTACAGTAATCTTACTAGATTCCTTTCCTCTAAATTTCTCCTCAAACTGTGTGAGCGTAAAATCAACTTCTTCTAAATTGAATCCGTCAATTATTGCCCATGCTTTTTGCTTAAGATTCGATAGAATAATATTCTTTTGAATATAATTCGGCATACTCTTTTTAAATTGAGCAGATCTCTCATCCCAATTTTGCAAGTCACAATCCATCCCTAATGAAATGATTTTAACCTTTCGTTCCTTAGTAACTCTAAGTACAACAGGGTATAGCCCCTCCTTATTCTGCTTGTCCCGTAAGACTATTTTTATTGATGCCATTATGCTATAATTTAATTTTTAAAGTAAAATCAAAACATAAATCATCATCATGTTTCAAATTACTAACTGTATGCTTATTATATAAGACGGAATAATTAAAGTCGCCAAGTATATAAGTGTTCCTATCATTAGCACAACCTATTGGTTCCTGTCCATTTTGTCTAAAGCTCATCTCAAGTTCATACTTATTCAAGGCTATGCCAAAAATATCCTGTTGTAAACTATATAACAGATATTTAAATTGAACTGAACTGTCATCTGTTAAAACATATAAAACATGTTCATTTAAAAAAAAACTATTTATTGTGTCTTTTAATTTAGTTATGGTTTTAAAAACCGATTGGTAATCTATGCTTGATCTGTAGAAAGAATTTGTGATAACGTCCTCTGAGAAAGTTGAAGGTCTATCATAAATTTCAACTCCTAAATAAACTTTTTGAGTGCTCTCTCCTTCAAGGAAAATACATTTTAAATTCCATCCGTTTAAAAACGAAATTTTAATTTCATCTAACATAATTACAATGATTTAGGGGTTTTACTTAAATAATTATCAGTGTTGGTTTCTAGCTCAGCCACAGTTTTCACCTTGTTGCTAAGTAACCATTCTTCTAATTCCGACTTTCGAAAATAAATTTGCTTACATCCTGGTGGCTTGTAATAAGGGATTTGCTTTTGACTGGTCTTCTTGTATAGACAAGATTTTGAAACCTTGAGAAATTCAGCCGCTTCGTTTAGAGGTATTACCTCTTCTTTACTTTTATTCATATTCAAATTTGTTAATATTCCAACTCATTTTGGAACACTGCAAAAGTGAAAATTTAATAAAATTACATAGCTGTACGATACCTATACAACTAATGTATAGGTATAAAAAGTTAATCGATTTGAGGGGAAATTAAAGACTGCCAATGATATCATCAATGATATCATTATTGTAATTGCTATCTAAAAAAGTGTTTTTTGATTGCCTAATGTATTCTATGAGGTTTCCATCGTGGTCTCTAAATACATATTTTATTTTTTTATTGTAAAGACTTGTGCTTACATCTAATATTATTCGTCTTTTTATTAATTCTTCTATTAGATAAAAAATAGATTGTTTATTAAAGTGACCAGACTTGGATTTATCAAGCCACTTTATTCCAAACCTAACTTCTCTGTTTGTAAATGCATTAATAAATTCATTTTCTGAACAATCTATAAGAAAATTAGTCCTGAGTGAATTAAAAAGTATTTGTAGCTTGTCTAAAGCTA
>CAZOHO010000224.1:0-2428 GCA_964579755.1 uncultured Flavobacterium sp. | reverse complement strand
ACAAAAAAACGTTCTTAACTTTTAATAAAAATAAATCATTTTTTACTTGCCTTTTTCAGTAAAAAATTTATTTTTGCACTAAACTAAATCGACAAAAGATGTATTGGACATTAGAATTAGCATCTTATTTAAGTGATGCGCCGTGGCCTGCTAACAAAGACGAACTTATTGACTACGCTATTAGAGCAGGAGCTCCATTAGAAGTAGTAGAAAACCTTCAATCTATCGAAGATGAGGGCGAGATATATGAATCAATGGAAGAAATTTGGCCAGATTATCCTACAGACGAAGATTACCTTTGGAATGAGGATGAATATTAAAAAATAAACCAAAGAAAAAGTCTCAAAAGAGGCTTTTTTTTTGGTTAAATTAGACATTTACACAAAATATAGCAATACAAATACAATTATGAGTTTCATCAATAGCATTATTAAAATTTTTGTCGGTGATAAATCACAAAATGACGTTAAGGCATTACAACCATACCTTACTAAAATCAAAGGATTCGAGAGTAGCTTAATGGCATTATCTAATGACGAATTAAGAGCTCGTACGGTTTATTTCAAAGAAAAAATCAAACAAGCACGCGCTGAAAAAGATGCTAAAATTGCATCCTTACAACAAGAAGTAGAAACTATTGAAGATATCGACAAAAGAGAAGATATCTATGTGGCTATTGATGCTTTAGAAAAAGAAGCTTACGATATTTCGGAGAAAACTTTAATGGAAATTTTGCCGGAAGCTTTTGCAGTAGTGAAAGAAACAGCCAGACGTTTCAAAGAAAATACTCAAATTGAAGTTACCGCTACCCCAAAAGACAGAGAATTCTCTGCTACAAAAACCTATGTTACCCTAGAAGGAGAAAAAGCAATTTGGGCTAATTCATGGAATGCCGCGGGTAAACAAATTACTTGGGACATGATTCACTATGACGTTCAGTTAATTGGTGGAATGGTATTGCACGAAGGAAAAGTAGCCGAAATGCAAACGGGAGAAGGAAAAACCTTGGTAGCTACCCTTCCAATCTACTTAAATGCTTTAACTGGAAACGGAGTACACTTGGTAACTGTAAATGATTACTTGGCAAAACGTGATAGTACTTGGAAAGCACCATTGTTTGAATTCCACGGTTTAACAGTAGAATGTATTGACAATTACCAACCAAGTTCAGAAGAAAGAAAAAGAGCGTATGACGCTGATATCACTTATGGAACGAATAATGAGTTCGGTTTTGACTACCTAAGAGATAATATGGCACATTCGCCAGAAGATTTAGTGCAACGCAAACACAACTACGCCATTGTCGATGAGGTGGATTCTGTTTTGATTGATGATGCCAGAACACCATTGATTATTTCTGGACCGGTTCCGCAAGGAGACCGCCATGAATTCAACGAGTTAAAACCAAAAATTGAAAATTTAGTTAACTTACAACGTCAATTAGCGAATGGTTTCTTGGCAGAAGCCAAAAAATTAATCAAAGACGGCAACACCAAAGACGGAGGATTCCAATTGTTAAGAGCCTACAGAAGTTTACCTAAAAACAAAGCCTTAATCAAGTTTTTATCGGAAGAAGGAGTAAAACAATTGCTTCAAAAGACCGAAAACCAATACATGCAAGACAACAAACGCGAAATGCATTTGGTGGATGAAGCCTTGTACTTTGTGATTGAGGAAAAAAACAATCAAGTGGAATTAACAGATAACGGAATCCAATTCTTATCTGGAGATACTGATTCTAATTTCTTCGTATTACCAGACATTGGAACGGAGATTGCCGCTATCGAAAAACAAAAATTAGAAGCCGATGCAGAAGCGGAAGCTAAAGAACGTTTGTTCCAAGATTTCGGAATAAAAAGCGAGCGTATCCATACGTTAACTCAGCTTTTAAAAGCCTACACTTTATTCGAAAAAGATGTTGAGTACGTTATTATGGATAACAAAATCCTGATTGTCGATGAGCAAACAGGACGTATTATGGATGGACGTCGTTATTCTGACGGATTGCACCAAGCCATTGAAGCCAAAGAAAATGTAAAAATTGAAGCGGCAACGCAAACCTTTGCTACCGTTACTTTACAAAACTACTTCAGAATGTACAACAAGCTGGGAGGTATGACCGGAACAGCCGTTACTGAAGCAGGCGAACTTTGGCAAATTTACAAATTAGACGTAGTCGAAATTCCAACCAATAGAGGAATTGCGAGAATCGATAAAGATGATTTCATCTACAAAACGACTCGTGAGAAATTCAATGCCGTTATCGAAGATGTAACCGAATTATCAAAAGCAGGAAGACCCGTTTTAATTGGAACTACTTCTGTTGAAATCTCGGAATTATTGAGCCGAATGTTGAAAATGAGAGGCATCACGCACAATGTGTTGAATGCTAAAATGCACAAACAAGAAGCACAAATCGTTGAAGAAG
>CAZOHO010000223.1:0-2432 GCA_964579755.1 uncultured Flavobacterium sp. | reverse complement strand
ATAGAGCACTTGAAAGATATAATACTTTCAATAAAGAGCTTAAAAAAGAGGTAGAAAAATAATAAATTTCAAATTATAAAAAAAACAATATGAATCGTAGAAACCTTTTAAAAGCCGCAGGATTAGCATTAGCTGGAAGTGCTCTTGCCCCTTTTGATGCAGTAGCTAAAACAATAAATGAGAAAGAAAATTATTTATTAAATGACAATACTGTATTTCCTTTTTCTAGTAAACGAAATCTAGGAACACTTGAGGTTTCAAGTATTGGTATGGGTGTTCAGAATATGCATCGTAAACATAATACGATTGTACCTTATCGTCCTGAAATGATAAAGATACTACAAACTGCTTATGATCATGGTGTAACTTTCTTCGATTGTGCTGAAGCCTATGGTCCACACGAAAATGAAAGAATTCTTGGAGAAGCAACCCAATCATTTAGAGACAAGGTTGTAATTACTTCCAAATTTGGATGGAACATCGACCTTGAAACAGGGGAGAGACGTCCAGGATTAAATAGTAAGCCTAGTCATATAAAACTTGCAGTTGAGGGAATGTTGAAGCGACTCCGCACAGACCGAATTGATTTACTCTATCAGCATAGAGTTGACCCAGATGTTCCTATTGAGGATGTTGCAGGTGCTGTTAAAGATTTAATAGATCAGGGTAAAGTAATGCATGGGGGATTATCTGAACCAGGACTTCAGACGATAAGACGTGCACATGGAGAACTACCACTGACCGCTATTCAAAATGAATACTCGTTGATATGGCGTGCCCCAGAGAAAAATGTAATTCCAATTTGTGAGGAATTAGGAATTGGGTTTGTTCCATGGTGGCCACTTGCCTGCCAACTTCTTACAGGAGCAATAGATGTTAATACTCGATTTGCTCCTGGTGATATTAGGGCAAACACTTCAAGATATTCTCCTGAAAATTTACCTGAAAACTTGAAACTGGTTGATTTAATAAAAATATGGGCAATTCAAAAACAGGCTAGTCCTGCTCAAATTTCGCTAGCTTGGTTATTGGCTCAAAAACCATGGATTGTTCCAATACCAGGTACAACTGAGATGTCTCACATGCTTCAAAATATTGGAGCTGATAATGTGAAATTTACCAAAGCTGAATTGATGGAATTCAACAAACAATTGGATACTATTCCAATTGTTGGAGAAAGATTACCTGCCTTTATTCAAGCCATGTCGGGAGTTGAAGCACCATTAAAAAAATAATAAATTTAAATCACGTAATATGAAATCATTAATTACCGTTTTATGTATTGCTTTTAGTCTGCAGTATTCTTTTGCACAAGATGTAAAAACTCCACCAGTTGAAAAGAAATATTCTGAAACAGAACAGCAGATTATTACACTTTCAAAAAACAAATGGCAGTGGATGGCCGATAAAGATGTCGATAAATTAGCGCCGCTTTTTGATGACAAATCTAAATTTGTCCACATGAGCGGGACGTGGAAAAAAGACCAAGAGCTTGATATTATTAAAACGGGTAGCATCTGGTACAAAGAGGCAAAAGTACATGATGTAGCCATAGAACTTTTTGGAAAAACAGCCATTGTTTGGAATAGAATTACATTGGATGCAATTGTTCGGGGTAGTGAAGTTGTAACTGAATTTACTGTAACAGAAGTCTACCAAAAACAAGGTAAGGATTGGAAACTATTAGCTTTAACATTTAGCAGTGTTCGAGATACACATCAACTTCAAAAATAATATAAACGCAAACCAATAACTTTCACTTATATGAAAACATCAATCTTTAGATTACTACTTTTAGTTTTATTCACAACTACTGCTTTTGCACAAACAACTGTTGAACAGGAAGTAATCCAACTTTCTAAACAAAAATGGCAGTGGATGGCCGATAGAGATGTCGATAAATTAACTCCTTTGTTTGATGATAAATCCGTTTTTGTTCACATGGGTGGAAGTTGGGGTAAAAAACAAGAACTTGACATTATAAAAAGTGGCGGAATTCATTATAAAAAAGCAGATATTCACGAAGTATCTGTAAATATCATTGGCAATACAGGTATACTTTTAAACAAAATTACGTTATTAGCAGTCGTGGGCGGAAATGAAGTTACTAACCCATTTATCGTAACCGAAGTATATGTAATAGAAAATGGAGCTTGGAAACTAGGCTCATTGTCGTTTACTAAGCTACTCACACCTGAACATTAAGATTTTGAAAATGAAAAGAAATTCGATACAATTGTATAGTGTGTTTTGTTTACTATTGATGATGCATTTGTCGATCTATGCACAATCTACCTCAAAACAAAAACCGTTAGTAATTCAAGAACAAGGAAGTTTTGCCGTGGGAGGTACCGTTATTACAAACCCAGGAACATTCGATCCTTATAAACCCACTCCAGAAGGTCAAACGTTTCATGGAGATCATGCGTATG
>CAZOHO010000222.1:0-2476 GCA_964579755.1 uncultured Flavobacterium sp. | reverse complement strand
AAACCTTACGAAAATGAAAAAAGAAAAAATTATTTTTTGGACAGCAACTACTCTAATTGCTTTATTTGAAGGGCTACTACCTGCCTTGACCTCACAAACTGAATTGGCAAAAGAAGGAATTCGGCATTTAGGTTATCCTGAGTATTTTGGAAATGCCTTGGTTGTTTTTAAAGTTTTGGGAGTGCTGGCTTTAATTACCCCTCAAGTTCCTCAACGAGTAAAAGAATGGGCGTATGCGGGTTTTGCTTTTGACTTTATTTTTGCGTCAATCAGTCACGGCGCTGTTGATGGTATCAATGGACAAACCTTTTTCCCGTTAGTAGTTTTAGGGATCTTAGCGGTTTCTTACATGTATTACCACAAATTAATCGAGAACAAAAATTAGATACATCATTCCAAAAACGTGATATCAATACAAAAAGACCTAAGTACTTAGGTCTTTTTTTGTGCTTTTAAACGAGAAAAAAAGGTATTTGTCTTAAACCTATTTGATTATTAAAAAACCAAACTATCTTTAATCAAAAGGAAATTAAACTAATGAAACAGGTGCTGGTTTTGATGATGTTTTTGGCTGTTTTACTAGTAGTAATCAGTTGCGAAAAAGCACGCACAGCACCTGCGTTCATTTCAAAAGAAAAGAAAACCAAAACAGTTGTAAAGGATTCGATTGTAAAAGAGTCTATTACTACCACAATTGACACTGTTGATTACAACCAACGCCTTTGGGCTTTAAGCAACCAAGACGCTTCGGGACGATGGCCTGTTAAAACAGTTTATCCACTAGCTGGGGCTATTTTACCTTACCATCGCATCGTGGCATTTTACGGCAATTTGTATTCCAAACGAATGGGTGTTTTAGGCGAATTACCCAAACAACAAATGCTCCAAAAACTAAATTACGAAGTCAACCGATGGCACAAAGCCGATGCTTCTGTAACCACCATTCCTGCATTGCATTATATTGCTATTACTGCCCAAAATACTCCCGGAAAAAGCAACACCCATCGACTGCGAATGCCACACCACCAAATTGATATTGTACTATCTTGGGCAAATGAAATCAACGGACTCGTTTTTTTAGATGTGCAAGTGGGGCACAGCACTTTGCAAGAGGAATTATCCACCTTGGTCAAATACCTTCAACTGCCTCAGGTTCATTTAGGCATTGACCCTGAATTTTCAATGAAAAATAAAAGTCTTCCAGGAACCAAAATCGGAACCTACTCGGCAGAAGATATCAACTATGCCATTCGGTTTTTAGCTCAAATTGTCCGTGAAAACAAACTGCCTCCAAAAATGCTAATTGTACATCGGTTTACCCAAAAAATGGTCACTGATTATAAAAAAATCAAACCGCTTCCCGAAGTTCAAGTTGTGATGAATATGGATGGTTTTGGCAACAAAACCTTAAAAAAATCAACCTACCACGATTATATTTTTAAAGAACCCGTTCAATTTACAGGTTTCAAATTATTCTATAAAAACGACACTAAAGGGAATAGCGCTGGTTTGTACTCTCCCGAAGAACTGCTCCGATTCAAACCTAAACCCATTTACATTCAATACCAATAATTATGAAAAAGAGTCTTGTTTTAGGTGTTATTTTTTTCTTTTTGACCATCAGCTGGTCTTGCTACACAAAACCCAATAACAAAAAAGAAGTACCCATTTTGTGCTACCACAATATTAAAAATTTTAGTGCCAAGGCAAGTCCCGATGTCAAAGCCTACACCACTACTCCCAAACGATTTGCAGAACAAATGAAAGCCCTATACCAAAACGGCTACCAAACCATTTCTCCTGACGAATTGTACCGCTATTTAATTCACAACGTACCATTGCCACCAAAACCCATTCTCATTACTTTTGACGATACTCGTGCCGAACAATTTACCTTGGCTGTAGCCGAAATGAACAAATACCACTTCAAAGGCGTGTTTTTTATTATGACCGTTTCAATAGGAAAACCGGGCTATATGACTAAAAATCAAATCAAAATTTTATCTCAAACAGGACACACTATTGGCTTACATACTTGGGACCACACGGCAGTCACTCATTATACCGAAAATGACTGGAATACTCAATTAATTCGTCCTCGAAAACAACTGGAAAACCTGATTGGTCAACCCGTTGATTATTTTTCATACCCTTTTGGATTATGGAACCAAAATGCCATTTCAAAACTCAGAGCCGAACATTTCAAGCTCGCTTTTATCCGTTCTTCGGCAAAAGACAAAACGCATCCTGAATTCACCGTTCGAAGAAAAACTATAGCGGGAACTTGGTCCACTCCTACCATGCTAAAAGTGCTTCAGACTACTTTTCAGTAACCAAAATTGGTGTAGGTTTAAAAAATCCGTCGAAAGCTTGCGAAAATGAAGCAAACTTTGCGAACTTTGCGCGCAAGAAAAAACAACAATGGCAAAAATACTTACAGGAGTTCAAAGTACAGGAACTCCCCATTTAGGAAACT
>CAZOHO010000221.1:0-2477 GCA_964579755.1 uncultured Flavobacterium sp. | reverse complement strand
TTTGTTAAATTATCAACGAAAACGTTATAGATTGAAGAAAATCGTATTATTTTTTATCTATTTTTTCTTGAAATGCAAAATAGGCGCGTTGGGATGCTTTTTCTTCTGCTTTCTTTTTGGAAGTAGCTCTGGCTTTGGCAATTACTTTTTCGTCAATACTCAATTTAACGCCAAAAAGTCGTTCCCCGTCAATGCCATTATCTTCAAAAATATCATAATGAAATTGTCTTTTTTCTTTTTGACACCATTCGATAACTAAGCTTTTGTAGCTAATTACTTTGCCTTCCAATCGGGCAATATCAACATAAGGAATAATGACTCTTTTCCGAATGAATTTTTCGCAAAATTCGTATCCTCTATCCAAATAAATAGCACCTACTAAGGACTCAAATATGTTGCCGTGAATGTTGTCTCCAAAGTGTTGAACGGGTACTTTACTTTCAACAAATTGAACTAGATTTAAGTCTTTACCTAATTCATTTAAATGCTCTCTACTGACAATTTTGGAACGCATTTTAGTTAAGTAACCCTCGTCTCCCGTAGGAGCTTCGTTGAATAAGTGACCAGCAATTACAGCGCTTAACATGGCGTCACCCAAAAATTCTAAACGCTCGTAATTGATAGGATTGCCCACTTCGTCTAAAATATTAGAGGAACGATGCGTGAAGGCTTTTTTATAAAAATCAATATTTTTTGGTGTAAACCCTAGAATTTTTTCGATAGCGCCAAAAAAAATCCCGTCTTCAAGAGAACGGGATTTCGAAAATATTTTTCTAATAATACGCATAGTACTATTTTAGATGTCTAATTTTTTAACCAACACACAAGCATTGTGTCCACCAAAACCAAAAGTATTACTCATCAATACTTTAACATCTCTTTTTTGAGCTACGTTAAAAGTGAAGTTTAATTTTGGATCGATACTTTCATCGTCTGTGAAATGATTGATTGTTGGAGGAATAATTCCGTATTTCAAAGAAAGAATAGATGAAATAGTTTCAATTGCTCCAGCAGCACCTAAAAGGTGACCTGTCATTGATTTAGTCGAATTCAAGTTCATAGTGTAAGCGTGATCGCCAAAAACTTGTTCGATGGCTTTAGACTCGGCTAAATCTCCTAATGGAGTTGAAGTTCCGTGCATATTTACACCGTCAACATCTGTAGGTTTTAAACCCGCATCTCTTAAACAGTTCAGCATTACATTTCTTGCGCCTAATCCTTCTGGATGTGGTGCTGTAATATGATATGCATCGGCTGACATTCCGCCTCCGCCAATTTCACAATAAATTTTAGCGCCACGAGCTACTGCATGTTCGTATTCTTCTAATATTAGCGCTCCAGCTCCTTCGCCAAGTACAAATCCGTCACGGTCTTTGTCCATTGGTCTTGAAGCAGTTTTTGGATCGTCATTTCTTGTAGAAAGGGCGTGCATTGCATTAAATCCGCCCATACCAGCAATAGTTACTGCAGCTTCAGAACCACCAGTTACCATTACATCAGCATGACCTAATCGAATATAATTAAATGCGTCAATAATTGCATTGGTTGATGATGCACATGCTGAAACAGTTCCGAAATTAGGGCCTCTAAAACCGTATTTTATAGAAATGTGTCCGCAAGCAATATCACCAATCATTTTTGGGATAAAAAATGGATTGAATTTTGGAGTTCCATCGCCAGCAGCAAAATTCAATACTTCAATTTGAAATGTTTCTAGTCCGCCAATTCCGGATCCCCAGATCACTCCTGCACGATCTTTATCTAATTTTTCTAAATCAAAATTAGCATCGTTCATTGCTTCTGTCGAAGAAACTACTGCATATTGTGCGTAGCGATCCATTTTTCGAGCTTCTTTTCTGTCGATAAAATCTTCAACGTTGAAGTTTTTCAATTCACAAGCAAATTGTGTTTTGAATTTTGAAGCATCAAAATAAGTAATAGGAGCAGCACCACTAACGCCGTTAATTAGTCCGTCCCAATATTCTTGAATGTTATTTCCAATAGGAGTTAATGCTCCTAAACCTGTAACAACTACGCGACGTAATTCCATAGCTTCTGTATTTTTATCTTTAAACAAACAAAACCCACGATTTCTTTTTTGTATTATTATTACAAAAGAGCTGTGGGTGCTGAATTATATATGTGTTTTTGATTGAAATTCAATCATGTATTAAATTTAAGAAAAATAATAACACCCGAGTACAAAAAGTATCGGGTGTTTTAGTATTATTTTTTAGCTTCCTCGATGTAAGAGATTGCTTGACCTACAGTAGCAATGTTTTCTGCTTGATCGTCTGGAATTTGAATATCAAATTCTTTTTCGAATTCCATGATAAGCTCTACAGTGTCTAAGGAGTCAGCTCCTAAATCGTTAGTGAAGCTTGCTTCTGTTACAACTTCGTTTTCGTCAACACCTAATTTGTCTACGATAATCGCTTTTACTCTTGATGCAATGTCTGACATAATCTTTTAATTTT
>CAZOHO010000220.1:0-2521 GCA_964579755.1 uncultured Flavobacterium sp. | reverse complement strand
ATTGCCGATATTATCCATTTTGTGGTATCTAGACCCTATCATGTAAATATTGCCGATTTGGTGGTAATGCCTACCGCTCAAGCCAATTCAGGAATTGTGAATCGTTCTTTGTAAACATAACCTTCTATGAGAACATTAGTTATTGGAGACATTCACGGTGGATTGCGAGCAGTACATCAAATCTTGGAAAGAGCCAAAGTTGGTCAAAATGACAAACTCATTTTTTTAGGGGATTATGTGGATGGCTGGAGCCAATCGCCAGAAGTAATTGATTTATTGATTTCAATGAAAGAAACACACAATGTTGTTTGTATTCGTGGCAATCATGATGATTTATTATTGGACTGGCTCAAACATGGAACTGACAATCCGCAATGGCACCAACACGGTGGAGAGGCGACTATTGCAGCTTATCAAAATCAAAACGCTACTACAATATCGTCTCACATTCATTTCTTAGAATCTTTAGAAAATTATTATCTTGACGAACAAAATAGATTGTTTATTCACGCAGGATTTACCAATATGAACGGTGTTGATTTTGAATATTTTCCGAAACTTTTTTATTGGGACAGAACCCTTTGGGAAACCGCATTGGCCTTGGATAAAAATATGAAAACAACGGATAGTGCTTATCCAAAACGCTTTACTTTATATAGCGAAATCTTCATTGGACACACTCCTGTTTCAAGAATTGGAAAAACAACTCCTGTTCAAATGGCCAATATTTGGAATGTAGATACCGGAGCCGCTTTTAGAGGTCCATTAACCATTATGGATGTGGATTCTAAAGTCTTTTGGCAAAGTGAAAATTTAGACATTTTGTACCCTAACGAGAAAGGAAGAAATTAAAATTATTTCTTAGCTACAAATCTTGGATCAGATTCCATAACGGTACCACATTTAGAACATGTTCGTAAGGTTTCTGAACTATAAAAATGTTCAAAATGAGATAAAAAGTCTTTTTCAATATTGTGTAGTTCAAAATAGACTTCATGTAATTTGTGATTGCAATTTTCACAGTGCCAAAGCAATCCGTCTGTAAAACCTAATCCTGCTCTTTTGCGCTCGATAACTAAACCGATGGAGCCTTCTGAACGAACTGGTGAATGCGGAATTTTGGCTGGATTCAGATACATATCTCCTGCATTCAATTCCATCTCTTTGCGCTCCCCGTCTTCTTGAATGATGACTTTGATACTCCCTTCTAATTGGTAAAACAGCTCTTCTGTTTCATTGTAATGGTAATCTTTTCTGGCATTTGGTCCTGCCACAATCATCACGATATAATCGCCTGATTCAGTATATACATTTTTATTACCAACAGGCGGTTTCAATAAATGACGGTTTTCGTCAATCCATTTATTCAAGTTGAACGGTTTCGCAATAGCCATAGTACTTCGTTTTAAAAGCGTAAAGTTACTAAATTAAGCGGGCTATTTTTTCTCTTTTATCAAATAAATGTAAACGGGAAAATGGTCGCTAAAGCCAATCTCGGTTACCGAATGCCTCAAAGGATACCCTTTGAACTGACCACTAGTTTGAACTAAAAAAGACTTGTTATAAATCCCTGCTTTCCAAAACTGAAAGCTAGAATAATCGGATTTCAATACCGATTCCGATACCATAATTTGGTCAAAAATATCCCAAGCATCGCGATGCGCAATAGTTCCCATTCCTTTCTTTTGCATTTCTTCGAAGGGATTGTACATTCCAAATTGTGGCACCTCAGCTTTTTTTGCTTTGGCACCCAAAGCAATTTTGATACTTTTATTATACGGACCGTCATTCAAATCGCCCATCGTAATGATTTTAGCATTCGGATTAATTTGCTGAAGCGAATCGATAATCTTCCTGTTTAACGCTCCGGCGGCTTCACGAAACGGACTCGAACGTTGTTCTCCTCCTGAACGAGACGGCCAGTGATTGATAATCAAATGAATTTCTTCTCCTTCCAAAAATCCGGTAACCAAAAGTTGGTCCCTAGTATACACTCTTTTATTTTTTGAACTAATTTCCAACATATCATCCGTAGTTTCTCCTTTCTCAAGTTTGGATTTTGATTCCCCTTGGAACACATACAACGGAATATTAGAATAGGTTGTAGGCTGAAAATAATGCTTTCGATACAACAAAGCTACATCAATCCCTCTTTTATCTGGCGAATCAAAATGGATAATGCCGTATTCTTTATCTGCCAACTTAGATTGGAGAATTAAGTCTTCCAAAACGCCTCGATTTTCAATTTCACATCCGCCAATAAAAGTGGGTGCATCTGGATTTTCTGCTGTGCCAATTTCAGCTAAAACACGTGATAGATTGTCTAATTTTTTTTGGTACTTGTCAAAAGTCCAATGTTGAGACCCTTTAGGAGTCCAGTCTTCATCAAACGTATTGAGGTCGTTAATGGTGTCAAACAAATTTTCAAAGTTGTAAAACGCTACGGTATGAATTCGGAATTTTTTAGATTGTCCAAACGTTTTTGGAAACAAAGACAATAACAATACACAACAAAGAATGG
>CAZOHO010000219.1:0-2525 GCA_964579755.1 uncultured Flavobacterium sp. | reverse complement strand
AAAACCAAGAAAAGAAAATATTCAGAGTGCAACTGTCTAAAAAAGTAGCCGATACGATTGCTTCTTCGTTTAGTTTGTTAGGGATTAATGTTCCAGAGAGAATGTAAAATTGAAACTTCATTATAATTGAAAACGACCTTTTGAGGTCGTTTTTTTGTTGGTTTACATATGACCACACGAAAGGATTTGTGCGGAAGCGAGGAGGTCGATTTTATCTATTCAAATACTCTCCAGCAGTCATAACTGGAATTTTAGAAGTCTTATAATCCTTTTTATTTCTCGTAATTAGTATATCAGATTCATTATCCATCGCAATAAAATATTGTAATCCATCTTCGAAATCTGCAAAGTCAGAAGCTAATGCTAATTCAATTGCTTTATCTTCCAGAGGCAAAATAGTTACCAAGACTTTAAATTTCAACAAATATTTTTTGGCATCTACAGCTTTATAATGTTTTACAATTGAATAATAAGCATTAGCAAAAGTTAAAGAAGAAATTTGAAGTTCAATTTCTTTTTTATCACTTAATGTAAATAAGTCTTGAGCCTCTTTATAATAAGGTTCCCGTTTTGCCAAGAGATCAATTACAATATTTGTATCCACAAATACCTTTTCCATTAGGAATACTTTTTATCGATATAATTTCTGTATTCTTTTCTTTCGTTAAAATCATTAGGAATAATTCCAGTAAGGCTTTCTACAAGCGGACTTACGGATGATTTTGCCTTTGATTCTCTTGTTAAAGAATTGAGGTAATTTTCAATCAATTTAGATAGGCTAACTTTGTGGGTTTTTGCATAAGTTTTAGCTTCATAAATGACTTCAGTATCAATGTTTAAAGTGAGCTTAGTGTTCATGCTATTTTATTTTACGTGTAAAAGTAAAAAAAATATACGTAAATTTCAATTTTATCATAATTTTTTTGAGGTTTCCTATAACGGCCAAGGCTTGTTTTTTGTTAATTGTTACCACCCGAAAGTATTGACTTCGACGAATTTCATTTCGAGTGGCAGCTTGCGAAATTTATATTTTCTGCGAGGTCGGGAAACCTAACGTAGTGGTTCGGCGAAGCCATACCATCGCAGAGCACAGTAAGATTTGTAATTATATTTCGAAGAGCGGGGGAAACGACCTTTAGTAGAGGCCGTTTTTTTGTTAGTATGACTATCCAAAAAGATTTGGGCGACAGCGGGGTTTCTATTCTTTTATTTTTATTTTGCCTTTTAGGACTCCGTATATTTCGTTAGTTTCATTTGAAATTTTGGACCAATTTGCAACCGAAGAATTATGCCATTCTAATGATTTGTTTGGACAATTTAATCTTAAAGTGAAATTTTGTCCAGCGTAACAAGTTTTAGTGTAGAAGCTGTAATTAGTTAATTTTATTAAGCCAAAACTATTATTAAATAGTTTTTCTATTTCTGTTTTGTTCAAGAAAAAGGTTTTCGTCTGTTTTTTTGTTGGACTTTCTATGATTTCCAATATTCCTTTTCCACTTTCTTTGTCAATCACGATTCTATCATTATCCAAAATTATTTCTAATTGATCACTACAAAAGCTTTCGACAATTGTTTTTTTTTCTATTCCTTTTTTACAAGAAATAAATGCTAAAAGAAGGATTGAAAATAATTTAAGGTTTGTTTTCAAGTGTAATTGGTTTTGAAAATAGTTTATAACTTGTTTGTATGAGTGTTTTACTGTTTTATTTAGCTTTTTGTTTATTTCGACTTTTTTCTAATTCTATTTTCATTTTATTCAATATTTCTTCTTCGAGAGCTTTTTTTATTTTTCTATTTTCAAAATAACCGAAAATACTATTTAAGTCGTTCCATTCTGAATTTGAGTCTTGTATTCTGACAAATGCAAAAGTTGTATTGTTTTTGCCGTTTGGTCTCGTCCAAGTAAGAAGCATTCTATTGTGGAAATTAAAATAAATATAGTGCCAATAATCTGTTGAATCTTTGTCTTCCCATCCTTTTCCAATATGTAGATAAATATTATCTTTTCTTACCTTTTCAGCGGCTTCTATTACTTTGTTTTCAGGATAATTTAATTCGTAACTTTCTGCATTGGTATAACTTCCTGGAGCAAATAAATTAATTAAAATATAAAACCAAAAAAGAAATAATGATCCTCCAATTATAAATATGTATTTTCTTTTCATTTTTTTTCTTTTTTCTTTTCTATGTTGTATATAATAACGTTTCCTAGCTGAATAAAGTTGCAAATTCGTAAGCTTACAACTATTAACTAAACATCAAAGTCAAATTTACAAAAAAATGCTAAATTCCTACACTTCGTGGTTAGTATTTCCTTTAATTAAAACCGTAAGGATAAATTTGGTGTCGAGCTATCGGAACTCATTTTTATTCTTTTAGTAAGCAGTGATTTTTACCAATCAATTATACAAATATTGAATTGCCTAATTATTGAATTAGTTTATCTTTGCATTTCAAAAAAAGTAAATAGTATGTTTAGTAATTTAAGCGATAAATTAGATAAAGCCTTTCACGTCTTAAAAGGA
>CAZOHO010000218.1:0-2551 GCA_964579755.1 uncultured Flavobacterium sp. | reverse complement strand
CAAGAAAGAAAAAATTTAGGAAAATTAATCTTGCCATCGGTTTTAAAAGCCATTGATCAAGATACAGATAACACGGTGTTTTCGTATATTCCAAATACGGCCGAAACTTCATTCTACGGATTAGTAGAAGCGGCTCAGGATTTCTTGAACCAAAGAAAAAATGATTACATTCTTAAGAACAGAAATACGTTAACGGAACAAACTTTACAAGAGCTCTTGAAAGTTAAAATTCGTACAGAGAAAGTAGCTATTAAAGATGCTAAACTCAGAACGTTTATTACCGAAGATAGCAGTCGTGACGATTTAGTGGCTCACGTGTATGATGTGACGTATGGAGTGATAAAACCAACGGATAATTTAGTTATTATTGACGATAGTATTGTTCGAGGGACTACTTTGAAAATGAGTATCATCAAAATGATGGATCGTTTGAAACCAAAACGTATTGTGATTGTGTCTTCGGCACCACAAATTCGTTATCCAGATTGTTACGGAATTGATATGGCAAAACTAGAGGGATTAGTTGCCTTTAGAGCTGCTTTAGAATTATTGAAAGAGCGTAATTTATACCATATTGTTGACGAAGTGTATACCAAGTGTAAAGCACAAGAAAACTTCATAGATGCAGAGGTGGTTAATTATGTTACCGCTATTTATGCCCCGTTTACTTCAGAAGAAATCTCAGATAAAATTGCGGAGATGTTGAGTTCTCCAGAAATTAATGCAGAGGTAAAAATTATTTTCCAAACCGTAGAGGATTTGCATATTGCTTGTCCTAAAAATTTAGGGGATTGGTATTTCACAGGAGATTATCCAACTCCAGGAGGTAACCGAGTAGTGAATCGTGCTTTTATGAATTTCTACGAAGGAAAAGACGCTAGAGCGTATTAAAAAAGACAATAAATTCCTTTTATCGAGTATTTAGGCTGTTTGTCTAAATAAATTGATTTGCGGGAATTACAGGTATACTTTTACACTACCATTTACATTAGTAGGTTGAGTTTATGGTAGATTTGGGGCAAAAGAGGAGGAAGCAATTCCTCCTCTTTTATTTTTTCCCCTTTCAAAATAAGCTGTTCTTGAACTCGAATGCGAATCCAAAAATCCTTTAATAAGTTTATAGGAAAAGATTAATCTGCGAATTTGCGGTAGAAGGCACAAAATAAGATTGCCTCGTCGTTCCTCCTCGCAATGGAATACATAAAAAAATCCGCTGAGGTCATCAGCGGATTTTTAATTTTTATAAAAAAGATTATTTGTCTAAAACAAAACGTCTTGTTACTTCCGTCCAATTGATTACATTAAAGAAAGCTTCGATATAATCAGGTCTTCTGTTTTGGTAGTGTAAATAGTAAGCGTGTTCCCAAACATCCATCCCAAGAATTGGTGTTCCACCACAACCTACTTCTGGCATTAATGGATTGTCTTGATTTGGTGTTCCACAGATGTCTAATTTGCCTCCTTTGTGTACACACAACCAAGCCCATCCTGAACCAAATTGAGTTGCTCCTGCTTTAGCAAATTTAGCTTTGAATTCTTCAAAAGTTCCAAAAGAAGCTTCAATAGCCTCTAATAATTCACCAGTTGGTAAACCTCCACCGTTTGGCGTCATTACTGACCAAAACAAATTATGATTGTAGAAACCACCACCGTTGTTACGAACAGCCGCATTGGTTTTGTCTAAATTAATCAAAATATTTTCGATTGTTTTTCCTTCTAAATCAGTTCCTGCAATAGCTGCATTCAAGTTAGTAGTATACGCATTGTGGTGTTTTGTATGGTGAATTTCCATAGTGCGTGCATCAATGTGCGGTTCTAACGCATCGTAAGCGTAAGGTAATGGTGCTAATTCAAAAGCCATGATATAATTGTTTTAAGTGAAAATTAAAAAGTGACTTCAAAATTAGGCATTTAACTTTAAATAGAAAACGCAATTGTGTTATAATTTTATTAAAAGGTCTTTTGTATTCTACGGAATTGTATTAAAAACTACGATTTATAAATCGCTTTTTTCTTTTGAGATAGCACAAATCCTTTATTTTGTATCAAAGTGTAAGTAGCATTTTTCCAAATATTTTTTGAAATATGAATCAAGATTACACCTTGTTTTTCTTCTTTCAAGAAGATTTCAGCTTTGGATTGGTCTTTGTTAAAAATCACTGTCGCATTGTAACTACCTTTAGTAGCAATTTCTTTCAGTTGGATTTTTTGTTCAAACGTGCGAATGCATTCTTTTTTCAGTTGGGAGTAAGTATAACCTGCAGAGGAAATACAGTCGTGGTCATTTTTGTCGCCTCCTACTTTGTGTTGTGTTTGTTGTGCAGAAAGCGCTGAGGTTCCAGCGAATAATAGGGCAGCGAATAAGGTTTTAGTTTTCATTGGGATTTGAGTAATTAATAAATTCAAATATAATTTTTATTTCTAAGAATCTGCCATTGCCATACAGATAATGCTAATTTTCGCTCCAGGAATTTTCAACAGAGCTTTGGCACAAAATTCTAACGTAGCTCCAGTGGTAATGACATCATCAATTAAAAGAAAATGTTTGTTA
>CAZOHO010000217.1:1792-2567 GCA_964579755.1 uncultured Flavobacterium sp. | reverse complement strand
GTAGAGCGACTATTGGTGACGTTGCCATACAGGCCGGCGTTTCAAAGAAAACAGGTGCTTCAAAAACCGACGACGAAATATTCATAGTCCAATTTAGTTGAACTAGAAGTGGATTCCGATAGATGCACCATTGACTCAGGGAATTGACTATCTATGGGCAAAGTCACTCTAAATTCTGTGCCAATTCCAGAAAGAACTTCAATTGTTCCTTGATGTAAATCAATAAATTTCTTAGATAGATTTAATCCTATCCCAGAACCATTTTTTGTACTATTTGAACCTTGATAATAAATTTCAAAAATCTTGTCTCTTTCACCCATTGGGATACCAATTCCATTGTCTTTAAATGAGATACAAACATTTTTTAATTCATCATTTTTTCTAATATCAATTTGTATTTTACCATTGTCGGGGGTAAACTTAAAGGCGTTTGAAAGTAAATTATAATAGACTTTATCCATTAGGTTTTGGTCAATATACAAATCCAATTCCTCACAATTTGAAACAATAGTATATTCAATGTTTTTCTTTTTAGCCTCTCTTTTAAATTCCTCGAAGATATCTAATGAAAATTTATATATATTGATTTTACTGGGTCTAATTGTAAAATCTTTATTTTCAATTTTTCTAAAATCTAATAACTGATTTATTAAGCGCAACAATCTCATAGAATTATTGTGCATCAAGACTAATTCCTTCTTGAGATGTTGGTTTTTATTTTGGAACTCATCATTCAAAGATTCGACAGCACTTAAAATTAATGTAAGAGGTGTTT
>CAZOHO010000217.1:0-1733 GCA_964579755.1 uncultured Flavobacterium sp. | reverse complement strand
GAATTCATGAGAAATTCCAGTAAAAAAATTAATTTTAGCTTCATTACTGATTTTTAATTTTTTTGCATATTTCTGTATTTCATTTCTTTGAATACTAATTTTATCGTTATTTATCTGAAGCATTCTATTCTTATTCCGTATAGAAATCATACTGTATACACTAAAAAGCACCAAAAAAACAATAACAACTATAAAGAAAGTTAGTAATTTAATTAAGTTAAAAAGTGTGATATATTCTTTTTCTTGTTCTTTAATTACATTTTGCTGTTGTTCTATATTAAGCATTTGTTGAGAAACCTTATCAAATTGGTTACTCATTATATCAGCATTCAGAGAATCAATTAGTGTAGTTGCAAGTTTAGTATTTTTGGGTACGATTTCTTTATTTACAATTTGTAATGCAATTTTTATAGCTTCACTCCCTCCTGTTGGATATAAAACTGTAGCTGTTAGTTTTCCTTCTTTAACTGCTTGAATTCCTCCAACAGGACCATTTAACCCATCGACTCCGATGAATTTAATATTACCTATTTTATTTTTTTTCTTAGCAACATCCCAAACTTGTAGTGCAATGTTATCATTAAACGCAAATACATAATCCAAATTTGGAATACTATCTAAGACTCTGCTAAATGATTGATTTAAAGAATCCAGACTAACCGCAGTAATACTTTTTCTATTAATATTAGAGAATTGATTTAATACTTGTTTAAAACCAAGACTTCTTTCAACTCCAGGAGAAATATTTGTGGTCGCTCTAATTTCAAGTACATTTGTTACTTTATTCGCTCTAGATGCAATATATTTTCCTGCAATTTTTCCAACTTCTACATTATCAGACCCAATGAATGTGGTATAATTTGACGTATTAACTTTTCTGTCAAGTATTATAATTGGAATTCCTTTTTTAAAAGCTTTGTCTATAACAGGTGTAATTGAATCATTTCCTAAAGGGGCAATAATAATGACATCCATATGATTGTCAATCATATTTTCAATATCATTTATTTGTTTTTTGGAGCTACTATTTGCATTATAAATGGAGAGATCTATTTCAGGATGCAGAGACGCCTCAACCTTCATCGAATTATCCATTGATTTTCTCCAACTATCATCTTCTGAAATACTTTGTGAGAATCCAATTTTAATCCTAGAACTCTTGTCTGAATAATTTTCACAAGAAATCAACCCAATCATTAGGATGAAAACTATTAAAAAAGACTTTCTTTTTTTCATTATTCCTAAGTTATCAAAATTAATTATAGATTAAATTCCAAATATATCATTTTAAAACAACTCATTAGGATTAAATCAATTTCAAATTTGTAACATTTGTTTCAAAATTGTTTCAGAGATTTTAAAATTTAATTACAACCTCTTAATTTACTAAATACAATATTTCTTATTAAGTAAAATTATTCATATTTATATCTCAAAGGAGATAAATATGATTCCAAATTCAAAGATAAAAAGTAAGTTTATGTAAATCTTCAGCAAAAAGTGAACTGATTTAGTTCATAACTAAAAGTGTATTTTCAAAATTCTTAACTAAATATTCTCTTAAGAAAAGTGCAATTTAGTATTAAGATATACACTTAAATTAAATCTTGAGGTTTTTTTATGGACTCAAATAAGTCTATAAAATCTTCCATTTCATCAACTAAAGATTCGATTTTTTGGTCTGAAATGGCTACTAGTTAAACCAAAAACCTCAAGAGAAATCTTGAGGTTTT
>CAZOHO010000216.1:0-2583 GCA_964579755.1 uncultured Flavobacterium sp. | reverse complement strand
GTCTTTCTTTAAATTCTTAACGTTTGCCATTTTATTTTTAATTTTAATTTGCGTGTGCAAAAGTACACATAATCTTTCTATTCACTACTACGAAATGTAAATTTCTAAAATTGAAGCGTTTCCACTCAATTGAAAAGCCGCTAAAGCAGCTGGAATTAAAACCGTATCACCTTTAGAATATAAATAATTTTGTCCCGCTAATTCCAGTTCAAAACTACCCTCTACACACATATACACCGTAAAGGTAGCGCCTGTTTTTTGAACTTCTATCTCCCCTTCTAACGGAATAAATTGAGTAGTAAAATAAGGACAATCAACCACTGGATTGGATTGATTACTGTTTTTTTGGTAGTGCTTCTGAGACGATACGGTATTGTAATTAATCGCATCTAAAGCCAGATCAACATGCAATTCTCGTAAATTCCCATCCGAGTCAACTCGATCAAAATCATACAATCGATAGGTAATATCCGAAGTTTGCTGAATTTCAGCAACTACCATTCCGGCTCCAATAGCATGAACAGTACCTGTTTCAATAAGAAACACATCTCCTTGCTGAACCTTAATTTCATTCAGTGAAGTCAACAAGGTCTTATTCTCTAAATGTGCTAGATAAGTAGCTTGATTCAACTCTTCTTTAAAACCAACAATTAATCGAGCATCTGCATTTGCTTGTACCACATACCACATTTCGGTTTTACCAAAAGAATTGTGACGTAGTTTTGCCAAGGCATCGTTAGGATGTACCTGAACCGATAAATCTTCTTTGGCGTCTAAATATTTAAACAACAACGGAAATTGATTTCCGAAACGCTCATATACTGCTGTTCCTAAAATTTCATTCGGAAATTCAGCGAGTACGGAAGTAATTAATTGTCCTGCAAAAGCTCCATTAGCAATCGTACTCACATTTCCTTCAATGGTAGACAATTCCCAACTCTCCCCAGTTTGATTGGAAGTAATAGGTTTGTGAAGCAATGATTGTAGTTTATTACCTCCCCAAAGTCGCTCTTTGAAGATGGGATGAAACTGTAATGGATAAAGTGGTATTTTCATTTTATTTTAAACCTAATTGAACGTTACATCTGTTGTGCAACTATTTTTTTAACCGCCTCAAGGGCTTTCGGAATGTGTTGCCCCGCTAACACACTATTAAATAGCATTTGCACTACTCCTTTTGCATCTACAACATATGTAACTCGTCCTGGAAGTAATCCAAGAAAAGCCGTTGGAACACCAAACAATTTTCTTATTTTTTTATCCGTATCCGACAAAAGCAAAAAGGGAAGTTGGTATTGAGCAGTAAACTTTTGGTGCGAAGCCAAACCATCACTGCTAATTCCAATTACCTCGGCTCCCAAATCTAAAAAATCTTCATATTGATCTCTAAAACTACAGGCTTCCGCAGTACACCCTGGTGTATTGTCCTTAGGATAGAAATAAAGCACTACTGGTTTTTTCCCTACCACAGAGGCACTATTAAAAAGATTGCCTTGAGTGTCTACAGCACTGAACTGAGGTACAACATCACCTACTTGAATGGCCATTATTCTCCTTTATACGTTACAAAATTACGGGGCGTTTCATACAAAACCACTTCCAAATCATGGGTAGCTTGAATGTGTTTTCTGATTTTATTCCAAATCACCACCACTATATTTTCAGCCGTTGGATTCAAATCTTGGAATTCAGGTACATCCAAATTCAAGTTTTTATGATCCATTGCATCTTCTACTTCTTCTTTGATAATATCCGAAAGAATTTTAACATCCATCACATAGCCTGTTTGGGGATCAATTGGTCCAGTAACACTCACTATCAATTCATAATTATGTCCGTGAAAATTAGGATTGTTGCACTTCCCAAAGACGGCATCATTTTGCTCAAATGACCAATCTTTTCTGTACAATCGGTGTGCCGCATTAAAATGGGCTTTTCGTGAAATCGTAACTCTCATTTGAATTATTTTAAAGTGTATGCTCTTCTAAAAAATGATAAAATTGGTCGAAAATAATTTGGAACCAAATCGTATATAAATCTGGATGATTCTGAATGTCGGCCTTCACAGCCTCAATAGGCATCCATTTCCATGCTTCTACTTCATCGGGGTTAATACTAGGAGCTTCATTGTAATATCCTATCATCACATGATCCAATTCATGCTCTGTCAAACCATTGTCAAAAGGAGCTTTGTATATAAAATGAAACAATTCTTTCAACTCAGTTTGAAATCCCATTTCTTCAAATAAACGTCGGTTACCCGCCTGAATATTAGTTTCTCCCTCTCGTTGATGACTACAACACGTATTGGTCCATAACAGTGGAGAATGGTATTTATGATGGGCGCGCTGTTGTAACATAATTTCGTTCTTGCTATTCAAAACAAAAACAGAAAAGGCGCGATGCAATACCGCTTTTTCATGCGCTTCCATCTTCGGCATCAAGCCAATAGGCTCATCCCTTTCATTGACTAATATAACATTCTCTTCTAACATAGGATTGTATTAATCGTCAAAAATACAAAAAAGATGGAGCAAGAACGCCTATTTTTAATTTTAAGCAAAGTTTAACGACTGTCTAACT
>CAZOHO010000215.1:0-2600 GCA_964579755.1 uncultured Flavobacterium sp. | reverse complement strand
ACAAATTGGAGTCCGAAACAATTTAAAATTTGTGATTGCCACGAGTCCTAAATAAGGGAATGTAATATAGTAAAAAGCCCCTTGATTCATCGTGAATCAAGGGGCTTTTTATTTATTGATACGTTTAATTGAAATTAAAATTGTAAACAATTTTTCCTACCTGTTTTTCGGGTGCGTCATTACTCGCATCCCATTTGGTATTCATTGCGGCTAATTTCGCTTGTTCCAATAAACATTTGGCAGTATTAGTAGTTCCTTTAATTCCTGCTATGGCACTAACTGTTTTTCCGTTTCTATCAACAGCAACTTCTACAACTACTTTTCCTTCTTCGTTGCACGTATATTTAGGCGCAGGTTTTGAAATTGCTTTTCTATTGCCTAACGAATAACCACCTCCAATTCCATTTCCTGAGCCACCACCAGAACCTGCTCCGTAGCCGCTGCCATTGCCTATTCCGTTTCCAGTACCATTACCGCCACCAGTTCCTCCGCCGGAACCACCGTTTCCGTAATAACTTGTAGCGCTCAAACTTCCGTTTGACTTTCCTTTGTTTCCTGCAGTTTTGTCATCGCCATCGCCTCCTTTATTAGAGCCTTTTAAAAGACTAGATAAGGCGTCGTTGGTTGTGTTAGCCACTTTAGGTTTTACAACTTCAGGCTTAGCCTCGTCTTTGACTACGGTTGTTTTTTGCTCTGTTTTTTCTTTTTTCGGAATCACAACACTTTCGTCCGTACTATTTTCTTGTGCAATTACGGCCTCGTCTGGAGTAACTGCTGTTGGAGTTTCTTTTACTTGGTTTTGGACTTCAAGGACTTCACTTTTGTAATTGCTACCCGAACCTAGATCACTATCTCCAAAATTAACAGAAACACCACCTCCGCCACCACCGGTTAGCTCTGCCAAATTAGATGGCGGCCAAAATCGGATGAAAAATAAAATCAACAACATTGCGGCATAGATAAGCAACGAAAATGCTAAAGATTTTTTTTGGTCTGTAGAAGGAGTAAAACTCATGTGTTCTGTATAAATGTAAAAGACTTTTTAAAAACGCCGAAATGTACTAAAAATTGTCAAGAGAGAAAAGAAATAGTTACAGTTTCAGTACTTATTTTTTGAATTTTAAATGTTAGAATTCCGTTTTAAAAAGTATCTTTGATTGTATTTTTATAACAAATTAACCTACTTATTTTATATTATTATGAATTTTAGTCTGACCGAAGAACATAAAATGATTCAACAAGCGGCACGTGATTTTGCTCAAAATGAATTATTATCAGGTGTAATTGAACGAGATGAAAAACAAATTTTTCCCGCAGAACAAGTCAAGAAGATGGGAGAATTGGGTTTTATGGGAATGATGGTAGATCCAAAATATGGAGGTAGCGGACTCGATACGATTTCGTATGTGTTGGCAATGGAAGAAATTTCTAAAGTAGATGCCTCAGCTTCGGTGGTAATGTCTGTAAATAATTCGTTGGTTTGTTGGGGTTTGCAAACGTTTGGCTCCGAAGAACAAAAACAAGAATGGTTGCCCAAATTAGCTTCAGGTGAAATTCTTGGTGCTTTTTGTTTGAGCGAACCAGAAGCAGGAAGTGATGCTACTTCGCAAAAAACTACTGCTATCGATATGGGGGATTATTATTTGGTTAACGGAACTAAAAATTGGATAACCAATGGGAATACGGCCTCTTTTTATATTGTGATTGTACAAACCGATATCGCTAAAAAAAGTAAAGGAATAAACGCCTTGATTATGACCAAAGACATGCCCGGTTTTGCCGTTGGTCCAAAGGAACAAAAAATGGGAATACGTGGTTCTGATACGCATTCGCTGATGTTTACAGATGTAAAAGTCCCTAAAGCCAATCGAATAGGTGAAGAAGGTTTTGGGTTTAAGTTTGCTATGAAAACCCTTGCTGGCGGTCGTATAGGAATTGCTTCTCAGGCGTTGGGAATTGCTTCAGGAGCGTATGAATTAGCACTTAAATATTCGAAAGAACGCAAGGCTTTTGGTACTGAAATTTGCAACCACCAAGCGATCGCTTTTAAATTGGCCGATATGGCGGTAAGCATTGAGGCAGCACGTCATTTATGTATGAAAGCGGCTTGGGATAAAGACAATCATCATAATTATGATATTAGTGGCGCTATGGCAAAATTGTATGCTTCTCAAGTAGCGATGGATACTGCCGTAGAAGCCGTTCAAATTCATGGTGGGAATGGTTATGTAAAAGAATACCATGTAGAACGTTTGATGCGCGATGCGAAAATTACCCAGATTTATGAAGGTACTTCTGAAATTCAGAAAATTGTAATTTCAAGAGCTGTTTTAGCGGATTAGATTTTAAGTATGGGTAAAATCTTCGCTGTTTTGTTTATTTTTGTCAAATGAAAAATATTATTATTACTGGAACGAGTAGGGGAATAGGATTAGAATTAGCCTTGCAATTTGCTGCAAAAGGGCATCGTGTATTGGCTGTTTCAAGAACAATTCCACAAGCACTTTTAGGTAATGAAAACATCAGTTGTCTATCCGTCGATTTGGCTATTGAATCCGATTTGCAAAAAGTAGCCGATTATTTGTCAGCTATATGGAAAC
>CAZOHO010000214.1:0-2643 GCA_964579755.1 uncultured Flavobacterium sp. | reverse complement strand
CTGGATATAAAACCGAGATACCTCTTGTTTTTAAACCTAAAAAAGCAACAGGACTAGTAACCTCATGGATGAAATGACGGTCAATAAAAAACACGTCTGGTCCATCTTCAATTTTACGCACTACATGCGAATCCCATACTTTGTCAAATAATGTCTTACTCATTGTAACTATTTTTTAAATGTATTTCTCTGTTTTTACAACCGGTCTATTGAACACAATTGTAACAATTTATGCAAATTTAATAAAAGAAATAAAGTGTGATTACTACTAAATGTGGTATATACGATACCCAAATTGTCTTTATACTTGATAATACTATTGTATAAGCGTGGGTTTTGGATATTTTTTTTACAATTTAGTATAAAAAGCCATTGCTGAACTTCTTTTAACCGCGTTTTTTTTTTCTTTTTTTAGAATTTGCAAATTTAGGCTTGTTTTGGTCTAAATTGATGATTTTTAGGTGAAAAAATCTAACAAATCGAGATAAAATAGTCATAATTTAGAAAATTCAACGAAATTTCGTTTCTGGTTTTTAATCTCTTTTCCGTTTTTTCAGAGACTTATTTTAAAAAATAGTACGGGCGATTTTGAACCGTTTTTTTGAATTCATTTTACGACATCCAAAAAAACAAAACACTATTTTTTTGTTAATAACTTCCCTATTTTTTTAGCCTAAAAAAAACTAAATTTGAAACTCATTTTTTTTGAGTTTTTCTAATTTTAAATTGTTTACAACCAGTTAAATAAACAGTCAAAATCAATCCGATTTTGATTCCCGACCTTAAATCGGCGGGCTGGGATAAAGATGTATGTACTTAATATTTGATACCGAAACCACAGGTTTACCAAAGCGTTGGGATGCGCCCATTACCGATACTAACAACTGGCCACGTTGTATCCAAATTGCTTGGCAGTTGCACGATGATATGGGAAAACTCATCGAGCATCAGGATTATTTGGTCCAACCAGAAGGGTTTAATATTCCCTATGATGCGGAACGAATTCACGGTATTTCAACAGAATTAGCCGAAGCTGAAGGGATTTCTTTAGCGGAAGTTTTAGAAAAATTCAATGTTTCTTTGGCAAAAGCTAAATTTATTGTGGGTCAAAATCTAGGTTTTGATGTCAATATCATGGGATGTGAATTTCACCGAATGGGAGTGGAATCGCCAATGGCATCGCTACCTGTTTTGGATACGTGTACCGAAGTAACAGCCTCGCTTTTGCAATTACCTGGTGGACGTGGTGGAAAGTACAAATTACCAACTTTGACTGAATTACACAGCTATCTTTTCAACCGACCTTTTGCTGAAGCCCACAACGCGACTGCCGATGTGGAAGCCACCACGCGATGTTTTTTAGAATTAATTCGTAGAGAAATATTTACAAAGGAAGAACTAGATGTGCCGGCTTCTTATTTTCAGGATTTCCAAAATAAAAATCCAAGAGAAATTGAATTAATTGGGTTAAAACACATTAATTTAAAGGAAGCTTCGGATAGAATTCGTCAGCAGTTTGGAGAGAAACAAACGGAGACCGTTTCTAAAGCAACACTTTCGGAGAATAAAAAAGTATTGATTGATGCTGATTTTGTGCATCTTCATAACCATACTCAATTCTCGGTTTTGCAATCTACCATTAGTATTGCGGCCTTGGTAAAAGCAGCGGCAAATCAAAAAATGCCGGCGGTCGCAATGACTGATCATGCTAATTTAATGGGGGCGTTTCATTTTGTTCGAGATATTTTAGCGCATAATAAATCGGTGGCGGCAAAAAACAAGGTGGCTATCGAAAATGGAGAAGAACCTACTGAAGTGGCGATGAAACCGATTGTGGGTTGTGAATTTTTTGTTTGCGAAGACCACAAAGATAAGTCCCGAAAAGACAATGGCTACCAAATTGTCCTTTTGGCGAAGACCAAAAAAGGATACCATAATTTGGCTAAAATGTCTTCGATTGCTTATACCGAAGGGTTTTATTATGTGCCACGAATTGACAAAAAAGTCATTCAACAATACAAAGAAGATATTATTGTTTTGTCTGGAAATCTCTATGGAGAAATTCCAAATAAGGTTTTGAATTTGGGAGAAAACCAAGCCGAAGAAGCATTGCTTTGGTGGAAAACCGAATTCCAAAACGATTTTTATATGGAGGTCATGCGCCACAATCAAGAAGATGAAAATCGTGTCAATACCGCATTAATTGCTTTGGCTAGAAAGCACGAAGTGAAGGTAATTGCGACCAATAATACATTTTATATTGATAAAGAAAACGCCAATGCCCACGATATTTTATTGTGTGTGCGCGATGGCGAAAAACAAACAACACCAATAGGCCGAGGTCGTGGTTACCGTTACGGTTTGCCTAATCAGGAATATTATTTCAAGTCGGGCGATGAGATGAAACAACTTTTCAACGACTTGCCTGAAGCGATTTCGAATATTGCCGAAATTGTAGATAAAATAGAGATTTACGATTTAGCCCGCGACGTTTTATTACCAAAGTTCGAAATTCCATCGGAGTTTTTGGTTCCAGAAGATGATGCAGACGGAGGTAAACGAGGCGAAAATAAATATTTGCGTTACCTTACTTATGAAGGAGCAAAAAAACGCTACCCCGAAATTACTCCCGAAATTCAAGAA
>CAZOHO010000213.1:0-2730 GCA_964579755.1 uncultured Flavobacterium sp. | reverse complement strand
TTTTTGGAATCGTTGAATCTTCGATTTCAAGAGGGGAACGACTTGTAGTTTGTGAATCGTATATCTTACTTCGTAAATCGTATATTATTAGTTTCTATTAGGAATAAATCTTAATTTTGGGGTTTTCAAATTCGATATCCGCGTTTATGTTTTTCAATTCGTTATCTTTTGCGATTTTTTTGCCCATAGTATTTGTGCTGTATTGGTTTGTTTTTAACAAAACGAAAAGCAGTCAGAATGCGGTGCTGATTGTGGCGAGTTATTATTTTTATTCGTGTTGGGATTGGCGGTTTTTGTTCTTGTTGGTCTTTTCTACTTTCTTGGATTATTATACGGGTCTCCGAATTGAAAAAGGTACCACCGAAAGCGGAAGGAAGTTTTGGTTTTGGTTGAGTATTATTGTTAATCTAGGTTTTCTAGGTGTTTTTAAGTACTATAATTTTTTTGCTAGTTCGCTATCCGAATCCTTGAATGCTGTAGGGCTATCTACTAGTCCGCTGTTATTGAATGTGGTATTGCCTGTTGGGATTTCGTTCTATACGTTTCACGGCTTGTCGTATGTGATTGATATTTATTTGAAGCGTATTAAGGCCGAAACTAACTTTGTGGATTACTCACTTTTTGTGAGTTACTTTCCGCTACTAGTCGCTGGACCTATTGAAAGAGCTACTCATTTATTACCACAGGTAAAAATTAAACGTCATTTTGATTTTGAGAAAGCCAAAGAAGGGGTGTATCAATTTCTTTGGGGATTGGTTAAAAAAGTGGTTATTGCTGATACTTGTGCGACCTATGCCAATGCGATTTTTGATTATTATCCCAATATGAATTCGCTTTCCTTGATTTTAGGAGCGGTTTATTTTGCTTTTCAGATTTATGGTGATTTCTCGGGTTACTCGGATATGGCGTTAGGGATGTCGAAGTTGTTTGGGATTGATTTATTGCGCAATTTCAATTACCCTTATTTTTCGAGGGATATTGCTGAGTTTTGGCGCCGTTGGCATATTTCGCTTTCGTCTTGGTTTCGAGATTATTTGTACATTCCGTTAGGCGGAAGTAGTGGCGGTATGGGAATGAAAATTCGCAATACGTTTATCATTTTCTTGGTGAGTGGTTTTTGGCATGGCGCCAATTGGACATTTATTGTTTGGGGATTGATCAATGCGGTTTATTTTTTACCCTTATTGGTTTTGAAAAAGAATCGTGCTAATATAGAAACGGTGGTGTTGACTCACGATTGGCATTCGGTTCGTGTTGTAGGTAGTATTTTGAGTACGTTTTTATTGAGTTGTTTGGCTTGGATTTTCTTTAGGGCTAATTCGATAGGACAAGCGTTGCTTTATATTCAGCGTATTTTCACCGACCAGCATTTTGTTTCTCAGTTTTTGAAAAATGAACGGTACAACTATGAGTTGTTGTTTTTGATTGGCGCCTTTGTAGTAGTAGAATGGAATTTTCGTACGAAAGTGGAGCCAATTTCAGGAAAGTATAGTGGTTTGAAATTGGTGTTGTGCTTGGCTGCGATTTTGGCTTTAGGCACTTTTTCGGATTATAAGGAATTTATTTATTTTCAGTTTTAATGCAAAAATTTATACGTTTAATTGCCTTTATATCAGTTGCTGTCACGCTTTTGGCAGTGGTTTTGGACTGGGTGTACACCACTATTTTTCAGCAATCATCGATGAGAGGGAAGATTGAGTATGTGTACCATGCTCGTCCGCAACAGTATGATGTGGTTTTTTTAGGGTCGTCTAGAGCCAACAATCATTTTGTAGCGCCTTTGTTTGAGGAGAAAGGCATCAAGACTTTCAACTATGGTATGAGTGCGTCGCATTTGTTTGAGGCTTCTTTGCTATTGAAATTGATGGTAGAACGCCATTTTGTAATCAAGAAATTGCTTTTGGAAACGGATATGAATTTGGCTAATGAGAAAAGAGATGCCGGAATCTCTGCTCAATTTTTACCTTATCTACACGATTCTAAAATTATCAAAGATCATTTTGCTCAAGAGGCTGATTTTTGGGAGTTGTATTATATTCCGTTTTATCGTTATGTGGCTTTTGATGCTAAAATTGGCTTTCGTGAAATGAACAGAAGTTGGCGTGGTGTTCCTACTAATTATTTGGAAAATTTGGGGTATCATCCTTTGAGTGGTAAGAAGAAAGGGAATATGAAGAATGACATTCGTGCGTTGAATCCGCTAGATAATAAATACTACAAGGAAATCAAGTCTATTTGTAAAGCACATCATATCCAATTGATTGCGATTATGACTCCGATGTGTTCCAACGTAAAAGGAATGGACTATTTTAATAAAGTGAAATCCAAATATCCTGAGATTTACAATTATGAAAATGCGGTGGAAGGCGATCAGTATTTTTCTTCTTGTGGGCATTTGAACGATGCAGGTGCTCGACTATTTACCGCTAGAATTTTGAAGGATTTCTTTGGGAAGTAGGGATTGGTTGTCAGTTGTCGGTTGTTGGTTGTTGGTTGTTCTGTTATCTGTACCGTAAATCCAATATCGTAAATTAAAAACACACCCCTAGCCCCTATAACTCTCGTTTGTATTGATTTTTTGGAATCGTTGAATCTTCGATTTCAAGAGGGGAAGGTCTAGTGCAAACACACGATTGGTATACTTTTAAATTGTCATATTTTTAATCGTATATCTTATATCGTACTTCGTATATAATTAACACACCCCTAGCCCCTATAACTCTCGTTTTT
>CAZOHO010000212.1:0-2766 GCA_964579755.1 uncultured Flavobacterium sp. | reverse complement strand
ATCCAAATCGTATAAAGACTTCAAAGCTATTGAAGCCATTTCATTTGATGTAAATAAAGGCGAATTGTTTGGGCTTATTGGACCCGATGGTGCTGGAAAAACGACAATTTTCAGAATCCTCACTACCCTACTTCTGCCAAATGAAGGAGTGGCGAGTGTAGCGGGATTTGATGTGGTGAATGACTACAAATCTATTCGGAAGTCGGTGGGCTATATGCCAGGAAAATTTTCCTTGTACCAAGATTTAACAGTGGAAGAGAACTTGCAATTTTTCGCGACCATGTTTGGAGCCACCATTGAAGAAAATTACGACTTAATTCGGGATATTTATATTCAAATTGAACCCTTCAAAAAGCGACGAGCGGGAGCCTTATCCGGTGGGATGAAACAAAAATTAGCGTTGTGTTGCGCTTTAATTCACAAACCCAAAGTTTTATTTCTTGACGAACCTACTACAGGGGTAGATCCCGTTTCTCGTAAAGAATTTTGGGAAATGCTAAAGCGTTTACAGCAAAAGGGAATCACAATTTTAGTTTCAACTCCTTACATGGACGAAGCTAGTTTATGCGATCGAATTGCCCTGATTCAAAAAGGAAAAATCTTTGAAATTGATAGTCCGAAAAACATTATTTCAAAATATTCAAAAACTATATATGCTGTTTCTGCCCAAAACACGCACCAATTATTAGAAGATTTAAAAGCCTTTCCAAGTCAGTACAGCGTCTTTGCTTTTGGAGAATTCATCCATTATATAGACCAAAGTAATGATTTTAAAAGCACCCATTTACAACAGTATTTGGAAAGCAAAAGACATACTGAAATAACAATCCAAATTACGACCCCAACAATTGAAGACGTATTTATGGATGTAACCTCTTTAGAAAACTAAATTTTGGAACACAATAAAATCATATCAGTAAGCAATCTTACTAAAACCTTTGGCGATTTTACGGCAGTGAATGACATTTCTTTTGAAGTAGCCAAAGGGGAAATTTTCGGTTTTTTAGGCGCTAATGGCGCAGGAAAAACAACGGCGATCAAAATGTTGATCGGGATTTCAAAACCCAGTTCAGGAGAGGCAACAGTAGCTGGTTTTGATATTACCAAACAATCCGAAATGGTCAAGAAAAATATTGGTTATATGAGCCAAAAATTTTCATTATATGACGATTTGACCATCAAGGAAAACATTACGTTTTTTGGCGGAATTTATGGCATAAGTAGAAAAGAGATAAAAGAAAAAACAGCTGTTTTAATTGCAGAATTGGAATTGGAAGAAGTAGCCAATCAATTGGTAGGTGCTTTACCATTGGGTTGGAAACAAAAATTATCGTTTTCGGTGGCGTTGTTGCACGAACCTAAAATCATTTTTTTGGATGAACCAACGGGAGGCGTTGACCCCATAACCCGCAGACAATTTTGGGAAATGATTTATGCCCAAGCCCATAAAGGGACCACCATTTTTGTGACCACACATTATATGGACGAAGCCGAATATTGCGACCGTGTCTCGATTATGGTGGAAGGGAAAATTGAAGCTTTGGATTCTCCTAAAAATTTAAAAAAACAATTCAAAGTCGATTCTATGAATGAAGTTTTTTTGAAACTAGCACGAAATATTGAATAATTAGAAATCTAAAACTAAATAGAAATGAAACGATTTATAGGTTTTGTAACCAAAGAATTCTACCACATTTTTAGAGACAAACGTACTCTATTTATCCTCTTTGGAATGCCAATTGCTCAAATTATTCTATTTGGCTTTGCCATTACCAATGAAATCAACAACGTCAATATTGCCATTTTGGACCAATCCAAGGATGTTGCCACTCAAAAAATAATTGCTAAAATCAATGCATCTAAGTATTTTGTAGTAAAACAAAATATTAGCCATGAAAACGAAATTGAAAATGTCTTTAAAAAGGGAAAAGTAAAAGCAGTCCTGGTTTTTGAAAATCATTTTATCAAAAATCTAGAAACAAAAAAGCAGGCTAAAATTCAAGTAATTACTGATGCAACAGACCCTAATATTGCCAATACTGTCACTAATTATGTCAATGCTATTTTGCAAAATTACACACAGCAATTAAACCGAGATAATCCGACTGCTTATTCCATTCAAACCCAAACCCAGTTGTATTACAATCCCGAATTAAAGAGTGTGTTTAACTTTGTCCCAGGAGTAATGACCATCATTTTAATGTTGGTTTCGGCCATGATGACCTCCATTTCCATCACAAGAGAAAAAGAAATGGGCACTATGGAAGTATTGTTGGTTTCGCCACTAAAACCCTTTCAAGTGATTATTGGAAAAGTCTTTCCATATATTTTCCTATCTATTATTAATGCTACTATAATAGTGCTTTTGGGTTATTTTGTCTTCAAAATGCCAATAGTAGGAAGCTTGTTTTTATTAGCATTTGAAAGTATTTTATTCATCATAACAGCCCTTTCTTTGGGGATACTGATATCAACGGTAACCGATTCACAACAAACGGCTATGATGATTTCATTATTTGGTTTAATGCTGCCTGTAATTATTTTATCAGGCTTTATTTTTCCAATTTCGAGTATGCCTTTGCCTATGCAAATTATTAGCAATATCATTCCTGCCAAATGGTTTATTATCATTGTAAAAGCGGTAATGCTCAAAGGAGCAAGTGTGTCGGTAATTTGGAAAGAAACGCTGATTTTAATCGGAATGACTGCAGTATACATTTTGTTAAGTATTAAAAAATATAAAATTCGCCTGGAATAAAAATTCAG
>CAZOHO010000211.1:0-2768 GCA_964579755.1 uncultured Flavobacterium sp. | reverse complement strand
GATTGCACGATACGGGTAACTTCAAAATTGGCGATACCTTGACCGAAGGCGAAGTAATGAGCTTTAAAGGAATTCCAAGTTTCTCTCCAGAGCATTTCCGTTATATCAATAATGCCGACCCATTAAAAGCAAAACAACTAGACAAAGGAGTAGATCAATTGATGGACGAAGGGGTAGCGCAGTTGTTTACCCTAGAAATGAACAACCGTAAAATTATTGGAACTGTTGGAGCGCTTCAATACGAGGTAATTCAATACCGTTTAGAACACGAATATGGTGCTAAATGTACCTATGAAAACTTCCCTGTCCATAAGGCGTGTTGGGTAAAACCCGATGATGCTAAAAGTGAAGAATTCAAAGAATTCAAACGCATCAAACAAAAGTTTTTGGCACACGACAAATACGGACAATTGGTTTTCTTAGCCGATTCGGATTTTACGATTCAAATGACGCAAAGCAAATACCCAAATGTGAAATTGTTTTTCACTTCGGAGTTTGAATAATTAGAAACTGAATTCGTATTCGTTTTCAACGACTTCTTCGCAGTTTTGAAGGTCTAGAATCAGATTATCAATTTGCTCTTTGGTTACATTGGGCATACAAATAATATGAGAAATTGTCTCTTGTGTAGCCAATTGCCATTTGGAAATTATGGAATCGTGTACTTTTGGAAATACTATAGTAATCGCATTGGGATTTCTCCAAGCAGGAATCCCAATTGCATTCAATCGCTTTTCGCAATAAGCAGCCACTTCAAGACTGTTTTGGAATCGTTGTCTCAATCCTTCCACTCCCATTCTTTTCAAAGCATACCACAAAAACAACGGACTGTGACCGTTTCTTGAACCAGTAATCGTAGTATCAAACGAACCGATATACGAAACTCCTTTGGCAATTCTATCGCGATTCGATTTTTTGGTAATAATAACCCCCGAAGGGATTGGCGAACCAATAAACTTGTGACCACTAATAGCCACACTATCGGCACCGTCTTTAAAATCAAAAGGTACTCTAGGTTCTACAAAGGCCCCGTAACTTCCTGCTAGGGCGGCATCGCAATGAATATAACTATCTTGAATGGCTAAACTTTTTAGAATGGATTTGATTTTAGCCACATCGTCCTTGGCTTCTTTCATCGTAGTACCATAATTCGCCAACACAATGGCGGGTTTATCCCGATTGATTCGCAAAGTGTTTTCTAAATCAGTATAATCAATTTCTCCATTTTCTTGAGAACGAATCACAATACTCGGAATGTTTAACAAATGAATGTTCTTACGAATACTGTAATGCGTCGATTCTGAATAATACACCATTCCTTTAGGATACAGCTCTCTAGCCAAATACAAGCCGTACAAATTACTTTCAGAACCTCCATTGGTAACGTAGCCCCAATAATCGTTTGGATCGGCTCTAAACAACTTAGCAAAGAATCCAACTACTTCTCTCTCGAGTTCGTGGGTTTTCACTTTATTAATGGAATTTTCAAAGGGGTCACCCACATTATTAATTGGGTATTTCAAAAATGGCATGATCTCCGAAAAATCAAAATCTTTTGATACTGGATACCCAATAGAATTCTCGTTAGAAAGGTCGATTAATTGTTCTAAATCTAGTATTCGTTGTTTGTCTGTATCGGTAAGAAAGGCTGAATGTAATTCCATTGTTTTTTTTGTAAATGTAGATTTATTTTCAAAATTTTCTAAATAATAAAAATAATCAATATTATAATTCTAAAAATAGATATATTAGCAGAACTATTATACTGAAACATGAATTACAAATTATCAAAACAATAAAAATATTTTAAAATGGATGCCATTGACAAACGAATTCTGATGGTTTTGCAAAACGATGCCAAAGCCAACATCAAAATGATTGCTGAAAAATCGGGCTTGTCGGTCTCGCCTACCTTTGCTAGAATTAAGAAACTAGAACAATTGGGGTACATCAAAAAATATGTTGCTCTTTTGGACGAAGTAAAAATTGGAAAATCAATTCAGGTTTTTTGCCAAGTCACCTTATCGATTCATTCCAAGGAAGTAATTGACAATTTCAAAAAGCAAATTGCAAAATTACATGATGTTATGGGGTGTTACCATGTTTCTGGAAACTATGATTTTTTGTTGAAAATTGCCGTAAAAGACATGAATGAATACCAACAATTTGCAGTAGAAAAATTGTCTGTCATTGAGGGGATTTCCAATGTACAAAGCACCTTCGTTTTAGAGGAAATCAAAAACGAAGTAGTCCACAAACTACATTAAAAAAAAGAGGCTCCATTTCTGGAGCCTCTTTGGTATTAAGCTTGTCCCGCAGGACCAAAATTCAATGGAATTGGAGCTTGTTCAGTGTCTTTTATTTCGCCATGAGCTACTTCAAAACGATGAATATTTTCTCCAATGGCTTTCAACAATCTCTTTGCATGTTGAGGCGTCAAAACAATTCTTGATTTTACTTTTGCTTTAGGAATGCCCGGCATAATGCTTACAAAATCTAAAACAAACTCAGAAGAAGAATGATTGATAATGGCCAAATTAGAATAAATCCCTTCGGCTGTTTGCTCATCCAACTCAATATTAATTTGGTCTTGTTGCTCTATCATAATAAAAAGAGTAAAAAAATCAAAGTCTGTATTGCTACAGACTTTGATTTTTTATATTTGAATTAATAAATATATTCTTCTTTGTTAGCCATCATTTCGTTGTAGTCTTCTTTAGATCCTACAATCGTGTGATCGTATTCTCTCATACCTGTACCAGCAGGAA
>CAZOHO010000210.1:0-2772 GCA_964579755.1 uncultured Flavobacterium sp. | reverse complement strand
ACGGTACTTTGAAGCCACTTCCAAAATCTAAGAATTCTAAGTTTTTGAAGTTTTTGGCTACATCAAATAAAATTTCAGCAGCATACAAGAATACTTCAATATCTAAAATATCCGATCCTGTGTGCATGTGAATCCCCACAATATTCATTTTTGTATTTTCTACAATACGAATTAAGTGTGGCAATTGATGAATTGAAATACCAAATTTACTATCAATATGACCTACAGAAATATTGGTATTTCCCCCCGCCATTACGTGTGGATTGATACGAATACAAACAGGGGTGTCTGGATATTTAGTTCCAAATTGCTCTAAAATAGACAAGTTGTCAATATTGATCTGCACTCCCATAGCAGCAACTTCTTCGATTTCTTCTAAAGAAACACCGTTAGGAGTAAAGAATATTTTTTCAGGAGCATAGCCTGCGTGTAAACCTAGTAAAACCTCTTGAATAGAAACCGTATCTAAACCAGAACCCATATCTCTCAATAATTGAAGAATGGCTACATTAGATAATGCTTTCATAGCATAATTAATGCGAAGGGTATCTACTTTAGAAAACGCTTTGGTTAATCGGTTGTATTGAGATTGTATTTTTTCGGCATCATAAACATATAAGGGGCTACCAAATTGTTCTGCTAATTGTAATAAGTCTTTTCCTTGCATTGGATTCTAATTTTGAGCAAATTTATTATTCTTTCTTCTCACAAACAAATAAAATGGAATTCTTTAACAAAATATAACAAAATGTTTAATTATAAACATTAAGTGTGATTTTGAATATTTTTGTAAAAATAAACATCCCTTGATATAAAATACCAAGGGATGTTAGTAGTGTTGTGTTGTTTTGGTCTTACAAAGTAGGTAAGTCTCCGTTACCTTTTGTAGGTAAGTTAGTTGATCCCATTAAGAACAAATCTACTTCTCTCGCCGCTTCACGACCTTCAGAAATAGCCCAAACAATTAATGATTGTCCTCTTCTCATATCACCAGCAGTGAAAATGTGAGGTACATTGGTTTGGTAGTTATTTGCTTTATAATTAGTTCTGAAATCAGTCTCAATGCCTAATTGCTCGCTTAACGTTTTCTCAGGACCTGTAAATCCAAGTGCTAATAAAGCTAGGTCACAAGGCCAGATTTTTTCTGAACCTTCTCTTTCAATTAATTCAGGGCGTTGTCCTGGAACGATTTTCCATTCTACTTCCACTGTTTTTAAAGCCGTTAATTCGCCTTTATCATTAGTGATGAACTCTTTAGTGTTAATTAACCAGTTTCTGTTACAACCTTCTTCGTGCGAAGACGAAGTTTTCAATTGTAACGGCCAGTAAGGCCAAGGAGTCGATTCGCTTCTTCCAACGGGTGGTTTTGGCATAATCTCAAAGTTAGTTACTGATTTTGCTCCTTGTCTGTTAGAAGTACCCACACAGTCAGAACCAGTATCTCCACCACCAATAACGATTACATCTTTACCGGTAGCCAACACTTGGTCAGGAACAGATTCTCCCCAAACTACTTTAGTTTGTTGTGTTAAGAACGTCATCGCTTGAACGACACCTTTAGCATCAGCACCTTTAGTAGGTAAGCCTCTTCTTTCGGTAGCGCCACCACAAAGCACAACAGAATCAAAAGCATTTAATTCATCAACACTGAAGTTGACACCAACGTGAACGTTGGTTTTAAAAGTGATTCCTTCTGCTTCTAAGATAGCAACACGTCTGTCGATGATTCCTTTTTCTAATTTAAAGTTTGGAATTCCGTAACGCAATAAACCTCCAATAGCATTGTCTCTTTCAAAAACGGTTACAGTATGACCAGCACGGTTCAATTGTTGTGCGGCAGCTAATCCAGCAGGTCCAGAACCTACAACAGCTACAGTTTTACCTGTTCTTTGTGCAGGAACTTGTGGTTTGATCCAACCTTCAGCAAAACCTCTTTCGATAATATTTTTTTCAATATTTTCAATAGCAACGGGTTCCTTGATGATACCTAATACACATGATTTTTCACATGGAGCAGGGCATAATCTTCCAGTAAATTCAGGGAAGTTGTTGGTTGATTGCAAGATAGCTAAAGCGCTTTCCCATTCTTCTTGGTGTACCATGTCGTTAAAATCAGGAATTAAATTTCCTAACGGACAGGAACTATGACAGAACGGAATACCGCAATCCATACATCTTGAACCTTGTTCTTTTATTTTTTCTTTTGATAACGGAATTGTAAATTCATTGTAATTAGAAACACGTTCTGCTACAGCGATATTACTTTCATCCGCTCTACTATATTCTTTAAATCCACCTATCTTTCCCATGACTATTGTGCTATTAATTCTTCAACTTTATTTTCTTCTGCCAATCTTTGTAATGCTTTTTTGTAATCTGTTGGCATCACTTTGATAAAGTGTTTTTGTTGATTTTCCCAATCCGCTAAAATTCGTTTTGCTAATGGGCTATTAGTATACATAGAATGATTTTTAATCAAACGTCTCAATTTAGTAATGTCTTCTACTTCGTTTTCTTCGAAAGCGACCATTTCCATATTACAAACAGTGGCATCGAATTTTTTTTCAGGGTCATATATATAAGCAATACCACCACTCATACCGGCAGCAAAGTTTCTACCTGTTTTACCTAAAATTACTACGTTACCACCTGTCATGTATTCACAACCGTGATCTCCAATTCCTTCTACAACTGCTGTTGCACCTGAATTTCGTACTGCAAAACGCTCTCCAGCCATACCATTGATATAGGCTTCACCAGTAATCGCTCCGT
>CAZOHO010000209.1:605-2841 GCA_964579755.1 uncultured Flavobacterium sp. | reverse complement strand
CTTGGAAGGAAAAACGATTAGCATTGGCAATCCGCAGGATGCAATCGCCCAAGGCATCGCGTATGTGCCGGAAGATCGGCGCAAGCATGGCGTGATTCTGGATCTACCGATCGCGCACAACATCACGATGGCGATTCACCGTCGCATTTTTCCTCAACATTTTTTACGCAAGCAGGCGGAGCAAAATTTGGCCGTGCAGATGATCCGCGATCTCGGCATCAAGGCCTTCGGTCCCGAGGCGCCTGGAGGTTCTTTGAGCGGTGGAAACCAGCAAAAAGTCAGTGTGGCTCGCTGGCTGGCGACAGAACCGCGCTTGTTGATTCTCGATGAACCTTCGAATCACTTGGATATGAAAACCAAAGACATTATCAAAGATGCTTTAAAAGATTTTGACGGGACTTTGATTTTAGTATCGCACGACCGTGACTTTTTGGACGGTTTAGCTACCAAAGTTTTTGAATTTGGAAACAAAAGGGTAGTAGAACACTTTGAGGATGTAGCTGGTTTCTTGGCGCACAAGAAAATGGAAAACCTGAGAGAAATAGAGAAGTAGTTTTTGTTGTAACATTTTGACTTTGCTCTGTTTCAATCAATTCTTCTAAAAAATATCCTTATTTTTACATTGAAGTAATGGTTTTTGGAAATGAATAACAAAAAGATTTCGGTTTATTGTATGCCTGGATTGGCGGCTAGTTCGTTGATATTTGAGCGCATTGTTTTGCCGGACTCGCTTTTTGAAGTATATCTTTTAGATTGGGAATTACCTATAGGGAATGAATCTTTAAAGGATTATGCCAAACGAATGGCTGAAAAAATCACAGCGCCAAATCCTGTTTTGATTGGTGTTTCTTTCGGAGGAATTTTGGTACAAGAAATAGCGGCTTTTTTGAATCCGTTGAAAGTTATTATTATTTCGAGTGTGAAATCGAATGTAGAATTCCCTCGCCGAATGAAAATTGCCAAAACTACGAAAGCGTACAAATTAATTCCAACATCGATTTTTTCGAATATGGAAAAGTTGAGTGCTTTTTCTTTTGGAAAATCCATATCCCATCGATTGAAATTATATGAAAGGTATCTTTCGGTTCGCGATGTACATTATTTGGATTGGGCTATAGAACGCATTGTATTGTGGGATAGAACCCAAGTTGACCCGAATGTAATTCACATTCACGGCGATGCCGATGAGGTGTTTCCGATCCAATACATCAAAGATTGTATTGTATTAAAAGGCGGAACACATATCATGATTTTAAGTAAATACAAATGGTTGAATGAAAATTTACCTACTATAATTTTAGGTATGTTTTCTAAATAAAAATAGAATAAATGAAAAAACAAACAACAACGATTCGTAAATCGGTTCTTTTAATTGGAATAGTGCTAATCAGCGGTCTATTTATTTTTGCTTCTAAATTAGAATTGCCTGCTAATTGGATAGCTCGTTTTAATCCGAATTATTTTCCAGCCCAAATTGATTTTGCAGGAGAAAGAGTGCCGTTACAAATTGCAGATGTGCAAGAACGTTTGGATAGAGAATTATTAGTCAATAAGCATTTGAACGCTTCGACCTTATTAATTTTAAAAAGAGCACAACGTGCTTTTGCAATCATCGAACCTATTTTAAAGAAAAATGGAATTCCAGATGATTTTAAATACGTTGCCGTGATTGAAAGCGGTTTGGTCAATGTAGTTTCTCCAGCTGGCGCCAAAGGAATTTGGCAGTTTATGCCCGATACGGCTAAAGAAATTGGTTTAGAAGTGAATGAGAATATTGACGAACGCTATCACTTGGAAAAAGCGACGGAGGCGGCTTGTGCTTATTTTTTGAAAGCCAAAGAAAAATTTGGTAATTGGACTTTAGTAGCAGCGTCTTACAATGCGGGTGGAACTGGAATCAAAAAGCAATTGGATATTCAAAAAGTTTCCAATTACTATGATTTATTGCTAAATGACGAAACCTCTCGTTATGTGTTCCGAATTTTAGCCTTGAAACAAATTATGGAACATCCAGAACAATACGGTTTCCCAATTACCGAGGAGGAGCAATACAAAATAGTAGCGACGAAGAAAATTACAATTGATAGTTCGGTAACCGATTTAGCTAGTTTAGCCATTCAGCAAGGAATTAATTATAAAATCTTGAAAATTCATAACCCGTGGTTGCGTACTACTAAGATGGTGAATCCTACGAATAAAAAATACCAATTGGAAATTCCGTTGGAAGGATATTAAT
>CAZOHO010000209.1:0-595 GCA_964579755.1 uncultured Flavobacterium sp. | reverse complement strand
TTGTGGGCGTTTTTTTTCACCCCCATAAACCCTGCAATTTTCAATTTCAACCCATTCAACAATTTTTGGGTGGTTGACTGTGCAGTTAACCCCCTTTCTTCCCAACTTAAATTTTTATAGAAATGTTCTATATCTTTTTCATTTGTTCTTTCATCATGCTGATTTGATCTTTCAGCATGTTTTGTTTGTCCAGTTTCTTGGCCTCATTCAACAGCGATGTAGCTTCTAATTTTCTTCTTCTAGACATCGCGATACCTGCTAGGTTTAATTTGGCTACGGCCAAATCCATATCCATAGACAATCCTAACTCAATTGCTTTTTTGAAAAATTTCTCTGATTGATTGATATTAGTTTGCGAAAGCATAATACCGTGAAGGTAATTGAAGTATCCTTGTTGTTTTTGAACCAAAGCACCTTCTGGGTTTTTTATTTTGTCTAACCATTTTTTAGCGCCTTCAAAATCTTGTTTTCTCAACTTTAAGAATGCTAGTAGGATGAATTCGTTTTTGAAATATAAAAAAACAGGAATTACACTTAGTAATATAAGGAAGATTCCGTTTCCAATGTTACATTCAGTAAGTTACCAAATGCCTGT
>CAZOHO010000208.1:1596-2845 GCA_964579755.1 uncultured Flavobacterium sp. | reverse complement strand
CCAAAGAAAGAGTTGATTACTGATGATAATGTTTTAGCATTAATCAAATCAATAGGTGTAAACACCTCGTTATCTCTAACGTTCATTCTTTCTCTAATAGTTCTGGCCATACGAGCTAAACCAACACCGAATTGTTGAGACAATTGTTCACCAACTGTTCTAACACGACGGTTTGATAAGTGATCAATATCATCAATCTCTGCTTTAGAGTTGATCAATTCGATCAAATATTTAACAATGGTAATGATATCTTCTTTGGTAAGCACTTGCTTTTCCATTGGGATATCCAAACCAAGTTTTTTGTTCATTCTATAACGACCTACTTCACCTAAGTTATAACGTTGGTCAGAGAAGAACAATTTATCGATAATGCCTCGAGCAGTTTCTTCATCAGGCGGTTCTGCGTTACGCAATTGTCTGTAGATATGCTCAACAGCTTCTTTTTCAGAGTTTGTTGGGTCTTTTTGTAACGTATTGTGAATGATAGCATAATCACCTTGATTCGCATCTTCTTTGTGTAACAAAATAGATTTAACGTTAGAATCAATGATTTCTTCTACATTATCTTTGTCGATAATAGTATCTCTATCAAGGATAATCTCGTTACGTTCGATAGAAACAACTTCGCCAGTATCTTCGTCAACGAAATCTTCGTGCCATGTATTCAACACACGTGCCGCTAATTTTCTACCGATATATTTTTTAAGTCCTGTTTTAGAAACTTTAATTTCTTCAGCAAGGTCAAAAATTTCAAGGATATCTTTATCTCTTTCAAAACCAATAGCTCTAAATAAAGTAGTTACTGGTAATTTTTTCTTTCTATCGATATAAGCATACATTACGCTATTGATATCAGTAGAAAATTCTATCCAAGAACCTTTAAAAGGAATTACTCTGGCAGAATATAATTTAGTTCCATTAGCATGGAATGATTGTCCAAAGAAAACACCAGGTGATCTATGCAATTGAGAAACAACTACACGTTCAGCACCATTGATAACAAAAGTACCACTTGGAGTCATGTAAGGAATTGTTCCAAGATATACATCTTGTACAATAGTTTCAAAGTCTTCGTGTTCTGGATCTGTACAATACAGTTTTAAACGCGCTTTTAAAGGCACACTATACGTAAGACCTCTTTCTATACATTCTTGAATTGTATAACGTGGTGGATCTACAAAATAATCGAGAAATTCTAATACAAAGTTATTTCTTGTATCTGTGATTGGGAAGTTTTCCATGAAGGTGT
>CAZOHO010000208.1:0-1586 GCA_964579755.1 uncultured Flavobacterium sp. | reverse complement strand
CATCTAGAAAATCTGGATATGCAGGAATATTTTTTGTTGAGGCAAAATTCAATCTTTCAGTCTGATTCGTTATCATCGATGGACAAAATTTTGATTTAAAAAAAGTAATTTTTTGTGTAAAACACTGTTTAATCTATACTTTCTTTTTGTAACCAACACATCTTTAAAAATAGACTACAAATAGTATATTTTTTGTCTTCGTATTGATCAAAAACTTTTTCGTATTTTAAACTAATTTATAATAAAATCAACTATAATTTTATTATACGAAAAATGGTTTAGGTCATTGAGTTACTACTCAAGACCTAAACCTTGTTCTAAAACTATGTAAAAGTTATTTTAACTCAACAACAGCTCCAGCTTCCTCTAAAGATTTTTTAAGCCCTTCAGCTTCTTCTTTAGATACACCTTCTTTAACGTTGCTTGGAGCACCGTCAACTACATCTTTAGCTTCTTTCAAACCTAAACCTGTAAGTTCTTTTACTAACTTAACAACTGCTAATTTAGAAGCACCAGCATCTTTCAATACTACAGTGTACTCTGATTGCTCAGCAGCTGCACCAGCATCAGCACCACCAGCAGCAACTACTACAGCTGCAGCAGCAGGCTCGATACCATACTCATCTTTTAATATTGTTGCTAATTCGTTAACTTCTTTTACTGTTAGGTTAACTAATTGTTCTGCGAATTGTTTCAAATCTGCCATTTTTTCTATCGTTTTAAAATGATTTGTAAAATATAATTTATTATTGTGCGCGTTTTCTACACTTAATTAAAGCCAAGTCTAATTAAGCAACCTCTTCGTCTTTGAAGTGGTTTTGAAGAGCAGAAATAACTCGTTGTGCTGGTGATTGAAGTAATCCAATGATTTCGCCAATAAGTTCTTCTTTCGATTTGATAGTTGCCAAAGCATCTAATTGATCGTCTCCAATGTAAATTTCAGAATTAATGAAAGCTCCTTTTAATACAGGCTTATCAGATTTTTTTCTGAAATCTTTAATGATTTTTCCAGGTGCATTAGCTATATCTGAAATAAAAATAGCACTGTTACCAGTTAAAACTGATGGCAAGTCACCATAATCATTATCAGAAGCTTCCATTGCTTTTGTAAGCAACGTGTTTTTTACAACCTCTAATTTAATACCTGCTTTAAAGCAAGCTCTTCTCAAGTCTGAAGTAGTTTCTGCATTTAGTCCAGAAATATCAGATACATAAATAATATTTGTACCAGCTAACTGTGCAGTTAATTCTTCAATCGCGATTGATTTTTCTTCTCTAGTCATACTAAAAATTATTAACTACCAATTATACTGCTTTAGGGTCCAATGCAATTGCAGGACTCATTGTGCTTGTAAGGTGAATACCTTTAATGTAGGTACCTTTAGCAGCAGTTGGTTTAAGTTTGATTAATGTTTGAATAATTTCGTGTGCATTGTCATAGATTTTATCAGCATCAAAGGATACTTTACCTATTCCAGCATGTACGATACCAGTTTTGTCAACTTTAAAGTCGATTTTACCAGCTTTAACTTCTTGAACTGCTTTTGCAACATCCATAGTTACCGTACCTGTTTTTGGGTTTGGCA
>CAZOHO010000207.1:0-2858 GCA_964579755.1 uncultured Flavobacterium sp. | reverse complement strand
TAACAGGCGTTTGGCAAAAAAGCGGGTTCAGTGGTTAAATGAAGCTTTGTGCTTCGTATCAAGTTCAGTGCTGGCAGACAGTTTAGTGCTTCGAAATCCGCTTCTTCGATAAGCGCCAAAACGTTAATAATAGATTTATGGCTACTCGCCATAGTGAGAAATTTAAATCCAGGATCCCTCAACTCACCTTCTCTTTTTTTACAATACACTCCTATCCCTATAAATTACCTTACAACACAGTTTTGTGAAATATTTAAGATTCAAACTAGAAAATATCATTTAAGTTTGAACCTTATAAAAATAAAAGCGATGATAAAACTAATTTATAAACTGGTGGTTGCGCTCTTGATGGTGTGCGGTCCTGCATTCTCAAAAACTGAAATTGCCTTACAGGCAAAACCCATCCCTGCGACAGAAAAGAAAGCTGCTTTGAAAAAATGGGAGGCCTCTCCTGATGGCATCCAATACAAAAAATGGGAAGCCTCTCCAGCTGGTAAAAAGGTTCATGCCAGTTATGATAAAATCAAGAAGTCTATCAAGACTTTCGCTACTATGGAAGCGGTGGTTACCTCTGTTACTTTTCAGCGTTCTACCACGAACGCATCTGTTCCAAAATGGCTTATCGTCCAAATTGATGGCGAAAAATACATGATGCAATACGTTCCAAAAGATTTTGAAAAATTAAAAAGCTTGAAAGTAAACGACAAAATAAGTGTGAAAAGTCGCAGCGCCGGTTTCTCATCTAATCATCCTTATTTGATTCTCTCTGGAGATTATATTGCTAAAGATAATACGGTACTTTTTAAACGGGAAGTAAACAAAAACCATTGTTAAGTAAAACACAAGTAGTTTAGGATTTTTCTTTTGCACTACAATCTGATAAAAATGAAACAACTATTCATCAACTTACCAGTGAAAAACCTAGAGGCCTCGATGCACTTTTACACGGAATTAGGCTTTAGGATAAATCCATTATTTACTTTTGACAACCAAAAATGCATGATATGGAGCGACCAAATTTATTTGATGCTACAGTCCTACGACATGTTCCAATCAGGCAATACCAAAAATATGGCTGATCCTAAAGAAAACACCATTGCCACCTTTACACTTCCTGTAGCAAGTCTTGACCAACTTAATACAATGATGGAAAAGGGGTTACAAGCAGGTGGAACAGAGCCAACACCCGCAAGTGACGAAGGCTTCATGCAAGTACGCAACATTGAAGATCTAGACGGACATCATTGGGGTATCATCTGTTTGGACATGGATCAATTCAAAGCCATGACCGGAAAGGAATAATATCGCTACTTTATCGCTACTCCAAAACAATTCCTTACCTTAGCCTGAAATACAAAACGCTATGAAAACCATAAAAACGCTACTTTTTTGTTTTGCTCTAATTGCCATCAGCGCTACGAGTACCGCACAAAAGAGAGAATACTACCAAATAAAAACCTACAACCTAAGATCAGAGGCGCAGTTAACTGTAACCGAGAACTTTTTAAAAGACGCCTATTTACCGGCTTTGAAGAAAATAGGAATTAAAGCGGTTGGAGTTTTCAAACCGAAAACATTTGCAGCCGATTCTATTAAAAAAATTGTGGTGGTCATTCCGTTTGCCTCTAGCAAGCAGTTTTTACAATTAGAAGAAAAATTAGCCAAAGACCAATACTATCTGGAAGTAGGTGCGCCGTATTTGAATGCCACTTACAATCAGGCGCCGTATGTACGTATTGAATCAGTGCTTTTACAAGCCTTTACTGATCATCCGTTTTTGACACTGCCAGAATTAGACAGTCCGAGAGCGAATCGTGTGTATGAATTGCGCAGTTACGAATCAGCAACTGAGGCTATTTATCGTAGAAAAGTCGATATGTTTAACGCTGGAGGCGAAATCAAATTATTCAAGCGCTTGCAATTCAATGCCGTGTTTTATGGCGAAGTACTTTCAGGAGGAAAAATGCCGAATTTAATGTATTTGACTACGTTTGCTAATCAAGAAAGTAGAGACGCACATTGGAAATCTTTTGTCGATTCTCCTGAGTGGAAAGCCTTAATTGCTATGGACAAATACAAAAATACCATTTCACATATAGATATTTTATTCTTGTACCCAACAGACTATTCGGATTATTAAACAAAGTATATTCATAAAAAGAAACCCCAAAAACTAATCTATTTTTTGGGGTTTATTGTTTTATCTAAACTCATGCAAAGAACGCTCGATAATTCCTAAACATTCGTGAATTTGACTTTCGGTGATTACCAAAGGTGGGGCTAAACGAATTTTGTTGCCGTGAGTCGGCTTGGCTAACAAACCATTGTCTCTAAATTTCAAGCAAATATCCCAAGCTAAATCGGAATCCTCCTCGCTGTCAATTACAATCGCATTGAGCAATCCTTTTCCTCTAACTAATTGAATCAACGGATTTCGAGACGCGATTTCTTTCAATCCCTGACGGAATACTTCGCCTAAATAAGCAGCGTTTTGTGCTAAATTTTCTTCTTTAATGACTTCCAAAGCAGCTACCGCCACCGCTGCAGCAATAGGATTTCCTCCAAAAGTAGATCCGTGTTGTCCTGGCTGAATAACATTCATAATAGCATCATTGGCCAATACCGCCGAAACAGGAAAAACGCCACCTGAAAGTGCTTTGCCCAAAATCAAAATATCGGGTTTTACTTCAGGTTTCTTTTCACAGCCTTTTTTACATTCGCAATTGCCGCAAGTCGCTAACAAACGGCCTGTACGGGCAATTCCAGTTTGTACCTCATCGGCAATAAACAAAACATTGTTCGACTCACACAATTCTTTGGCTTGTGCCAAATACCCTTCGCTAGGCACATACACACCT
>CAZOHO010000206.1:0-2902 GCA_964579755.1 uncultured Flavobacterium sp. | reverse complement strand
TCTTTGGCTAGTGCCAAATACCCTTCGCTAGGCACATACACACCTGCCTCGCCTTGAATCGGCTCTACCAAGAAACCAGCTATGGTTTTGGACGAAGCCAAGGCTTTCGCCAAAGCATCGATGTCATCGTACGGAATTTTGATAAATCCATTGGTGAACGGACCAAAATTCTTACGCGCCGATTCATCATTAGAAAACGAAATAATAGTAGTCGTTCTTCCGTGGAAATTGTTCTCACAAACAATAATTTGAGCTTCATTTTCAGGAATACCTTTTACTTCATAAGCCCATTTTCTGCACAATTTCAAAGCCGTTTCTACCGCCTCTGCTCCTGTGTTCATGGGTAAGACTTTGTCAAAACCAAAATAATTGGTCACATATTCTTCATACGGCCCCAATTGATCGTTAAAAAAAGCTCTAGAGGTCAAGGTCAATTTTTGCGCTTGTTGCACCATAGCATTGACAATCTTTGGATGACAATGCCCTTGATTCACGGCAGAATAGGCCGACAAAAAATCATAGTATTGTTTCCCATCTACGTCCCAAACATACACTCCTTCTCCTCTTTCTAAAACGACAGGCAGTGGATGGTAATTGTGCGCTCCGTATTGGTTTTCTTTGGCAATTAGTGCCGCTGATGTAGCAGATAAAATAGCTGTATCGTGACTCATAACAAGTATTTTTGTGTTATTTCTTAAAAACAAATTTAGTCAATATAACTAATAAAATAAATAAAAATATATTTTTTGACTTATAAAAATTAAATAAAAGTCAATTTATCAATATAAAACAATTATTAAAGTCAAAATAAAATAAAAACAATCAAAAACTTAGGATAGAAATTAAAAAACACTTACTTTTAATCCTGCTTAAAAAAGTAATTCTAACTTTTAAACTCTTTAATAATGGAAAAATTAGATGAATTCGACATTAAAATCATCAAAGAATTAGAAAAAGATGGACGCATTGCCTACTCTACCATTGCCGCTAATTTGAAAATATCTAACACCATGGTGCATCAACGCATCAACAAATTAATTGAGCAAGGTATAATCACTAGAATACAACCCATCATTAACGAAAAAAAAGTAGGCTACGATTGGGGCGCATTTACAGGAATAACGCTAAGTAAAGACCATGACTCTGATCGAGTGATAGAAGCACTAAAAAAAATTCCCGAAATCACAGAGTGTTATTATATTACGGGTTCTTATACTTTATACATAAAAATGATTGCAAAGAACCACGAGCACATGCGAAAAATCTTGTACGAACAAATTGACTCCATTCCAGGAATTGCTAAAACCGATTCGATTATTGAATTGGGTTGCGCTTTCAAACGAAATATTAGTTTGTAATCCATTAAAATCTTAATACATTTATACCAAAACAAATTCGTATGAAAAATTACAAATACATTTTATTAGGAGCGCTCCTTTTTACAACTGGCTTATTTGCACAATTACAACCCGTTCAATACAAAGACGGAAGCCAAATTTTGAATGGTTTAACCATCAAACCGAGTAAATCAAGCGCACAAAAACCAGGAATCTTAGTGCTTCCTGCTTGGAAAGGAATTGATACACATGCTAAAACTACTGCCGAAAATTTATCCAAATTAGGCTATTATGCATTCGTAGCTGATATTTATGGTGAAGGGAATTATCCGCAAACTACCGCTGATGCAGGTAAAATGGCAGGATTTTATAAAAAAAATATCGATTTGTACCAAAAACGTATCGAATTGGCGTTGGAACAATTAATCCAATCGGGAGCTAATCCGGATAACATTGCTGTAATTGGTTTTTGTTTTGGTGGAACAGGTGCTTTAGAAGCCGCTAGAGATCATTTAAAAGTAAAAGGTGTAGTGTCTTTTCACGGCGGTTTAGGCAAAGACGCTAACCGTGCTGTTACTCCAATTACCACTAAAGTTTTAGCCTGTCATGGAGCAGACGATCCTATTGTTACTAAAGAAGAAATTGCTGCTTTCCAACAAGAAATGCGTGATGCTAAAGCCGATTGGGAAATGATTTATTATGCCAATGCAGTGCATTCTTTCACCGATCCAGCTGCAGGAAACGACAATTCTAAAGGAGCCGCTTACAACGAAAAAGCCGCACAACGCTCTTTTGAACACATGAAATTATTCTTAAACGAAGTATTGCAAAAATAAATTGATTCAATAACCTACAATATATTAAAAAATGAAAAAACTACTTTTTCTTTCCCTAATCGCATTAGGAACTTCTTGTAAAAACGGTGCTTTGGTCTCAACCAATAAAAATATAGACCCAACCAAATACATGAAAACCATCACGGCAGAAGAGTTAAAAAAACACCTTTACATCATCGCTGCCGATTCCATGGAAGGACGTGAAACGGGTTCTGCTGGTCAGAAAAAAGCAGGTCGTTATTTGATTAGCCAATACCAAAATAATCAAGTTTCGTTTCCAAAAGGAACTAACAGCTATTACCAACCGATACCAGCTGCCTATTTGAATAAAAAATACGGTGGAAATCTAGGTGATTCTGAAAATATCTGGGCGTTCATTGAAGGCTCTGAAAAACCAAATGAAATTATTGTGATTTCTGCTCATTACGACCACGTGGGAACCAAAGATGGCGAAGTGTACAATGGTGCTGATGACGATGGGTCTGGAACTTCTGCCTTATTAGAATTGGCACAAGCCTTTCAAATCGCTAAAAAAGAAGGACACGGACCCAAACGTTCGATTCTTTTTTTACATGTAACTGGAGAAGAACACGGTTTACATGGTTCTCGTTTCTACTCTGAAAATCCATTATTCCCATTAGAAAACACCGTAGCTGATGTAAATATTGATATGATTGGACGTCGTGACGAAATCCATTCCAACACAAACAATTATGTGTATGTTATTGG
>CAZOHO010000205.1:0-2908 GCA_964579755.1 uncultured Flavobacterium sp. | reverse complement strand
ATTTACATCAAATGAAATGGCTTCAATAGCTTTGAAGTCTTTATACGATTTGGATAGATTCTGAACAGAAATACTCATTTTATTTGATCCACATTTCGGCTGGCATCCCAATTTTTAGACTGCCATCATTTTTTACATTCACTTTCACCGCATACACTAAATTAGCACGCTCTTCTTTGGTTTGAATGATTTTTGGTGTAAACTCAGCCGAAGAAGAAATCCATGAAATAGTTCCAGGATAGGATTTCATGTCTTCTTGAGTGTCAATTTTCACAGTAACTTTTTGTCCTACTTTAATTTGGTTTAGTTGCTTCTCACTTATATAAACACGTAAAGTCATTGTGGTTAAATCAGCCAATTTATATAGTGGTTTTCCAAAATTGGTTATCTCATTTTCTTCGGAATATTTTGCTAAAACCGTTCCTTGAAAAGGGCTGGTAATTTTACATTTTTGGATTTGGTCGTTTATTTTTTCAATTTGTACATCAATTGATTTTTGCTCATTACTTATAGGTGCTTCTTGTGTTTTGATACTTTTTATCTGTTCGTTCAACACATTGACTTTTCCGTTAATTTCATCTACTTGACGTTTAGTTGCTGCATTTTCGGCAAACATATTTTGGATTCTTTTTTGTTCTATCAAAGTAGTTTTGAGTTGTTCGTTCAAAACAGCCGTTTGAGATAACACATTTCCTGACTTGGAAGCAATCGTATTTTTGGAAGCAATCAGTTGTTGTTTAGATAAATAGAGTTGAATAGTATCTATTAAACCAACTTGGGTGTTGGGAGCTACGATAGCGCCTTCTTCAAGGTTTAAATACTCAATTTTTCCGCTGGCCTCTGCTGAAATAGTTACTTCAGTAGCTTCAAAATTTCCGTAGCCATCCGCTTTATCGTTATTTTTATTACAGGCTACTAAATTGATTAGGATTAAAAATGTAAATAGTTGTTTCATTTTGATTCGTTTGAAGTTTTGTTAATTTCCTTTTATTAGTTGGTAATTGGCTTTTGCCAAGGCCAATTGAATTTGATGTGTTTTCTGATTGATTTGGGATTCGTACAAATGGCTGAATTCTACCAAATAATCTGAGGAGGTGATGACACCGTTTTTTAACTGTGCATCCGAAGATTTAGCAACGGATTCTCGTAAACTGACAATTTCTTGATCGGTTTTAAGCGCCTCTTCTAGTTTGTTGATTTCAGTTTGTATTTCCTCTAATTGCATATGAGTATTAAGCAAGAAAGTTTCTTTTTCAGTTGCAATAATCGACTCTGATACTGAAAGTGCCTCTTTGTCTTTTTTGGTTTTGTCCCAATCCCAAACATTCCAATTAGCTTTTAGCCCCACCATATAAAAAGTTTGAAACGAATTATTCAACATATTCAGCCCTGGATTCCCATAACCAGCTGTGCCAAATGCATTTATTTTTGGTAGTTTATTTTTGGAAATAAGTTCTTTTGAACTTGAAATTTGTTGGTTTTGCAATGCAAACAATTCAATTTCTGGACGCGAAATGGCTGCATCATTTGCTAGTGCAACCATTGGTTTTTCAAAAATGGTTTTTTCATCTAAAGGAACAGCAATTAGCTCTGACAAATTTGCTAAAAGTCTGTTTTTGTCTAATTCGGTTTCTCGTAATTGTTGTTTAATTTTTAAATTTTCAGCTTCCAAAACTTGTTCTGAAGCGGGAAGAAGTACTCCAAATTTGACTCCCGATTTCACTTCTTTAATTTTGGAAGCTAATTGGTCTTGTTTAGAAGTCAGAATTAATTTTCGTTCTTGTGCCAAAAGAATGGAAAAGTACAATTGGTTGATTCGAGTTTTAATAGAGTGTAAATTGACTGCTACTTGTTGTTGCTGTGTTTGTGTTTGAATTGCTTTCAATTTTACATTGGAATCAATAATACCGCCATTATAAATCAATTGATTCATATCCAAAGTCGCTCGGTATTGGTCTTTATTCAAGGGAGTTACATTTGGTAACGGAATGGGTAAACCGGTAACCTCTGACTGGTAGGTTGCTTGTGCATTCAAATCTATCTTAGGCAATTTAGCGGTATTCAACGAAGCCGTTTCAAAGGCTGATTTCTGGGTTAATAATTCCGATTGTTTTGCTAGTGGGTAATTTTTGATGGCTAGAGCATAGCAATTTTCTAAAGTTAAAATGTGCTGTGCATTAGAAAATTGGTAGACTAATATCGAAAATAAGAAAAGTGTTTTTTTCATTTTTTTATTGAATTAATAATAAGTTCAGCGATTGATGTTTTTCGTTCTTCCATCATTTGATTGAATTCGGTTTCCGTAATATGAAACATTCCTTTTACCATGGTTTGAGCTGCAAAAGGAAAAACAGTTAGCGAAAAAATATCCATTAGTAATTGCTTGGGTGGCATTGGTTTGATAATACCAGCGGCAATTTCTTGTTCAATTTGAGCGATCATTAAACTTGGATTGGGTCGATTGGCATTGTTTAAAAATTGAATCACAAACTCTGGGTTGTTGTTCATCTCTTGAATAATGAATTGCGGTAGAAATGGATGCTCATTTACAAATGTGATGTAACTGTGGGTAAATTGCCTGATTTTGTCAAAAATACTCTCATTGGAACTAAAAATTAAATTGACTTGTGGCGCTAATTGACTAAACGCTTTCATGAAAACTGCTTCAAAAAGAGATTGCTTATTTTTAAAGCAATAATGCAGCATCGCTTTGTTGATTCCTGCTTCATCTGCTATTTCTTGCATTCTGGCACCAGCAAATCCTTTTTTTTGAAATACGATTTTCGCTGCTTCAAATATTTTTTCTTCTGTAGTCATTTATTTTAACTAAACGGTTTAACCAAATGGTTAGTAAAGATAGAAAAAAATAGTCAATAAGAATTGTTTTAATTTTTTAATTGAAATTAAG
>CAZOHO010000204.1:0-2927 GCA_964579755.1 uncultured Flavobacterium sp. | reverse complement strand
ATGACTATAAACGCCTTTTTAGAAAAACTAAAACAAACACCCGAAGCCATTACTTTTGCAGAAACCATTGCAACGATTGAAAGCAATTACGAATTTACACCTACTGCTTTTCAAAATGGAAACCAACACAATGGAGCAGGAGAAAATTCAGGTTCTTGCAAATTATTTGCTTTCGCCAAAATCCAGCAATTGACGCAAGCGGAAACTTTAGCTTGCTTTGGTGGATATTATTTTGAAGAAGTAATTGGCGACCCTCAAGGGACCAACCACCAAAACATTCGCAATTTTATGCAATCCGGTTGGGACGGAATTCAATTTGAAGGAGAAGTGTTGATATTGAAATAAACCCAAATCCCAAATCACTATGCGTTGGACTATCAAACCAAAACCCCCGAAAGAACAAATACAACAACTCGCTCAAGAGCTGAATGTAGATGAATTGATTGCTACTTTGTTGCTACAACGCGGTATTACCACTTTTGACCAAGCCAAAGATTTTTTTCGTCCTTCGCTAGAGCATTTGCATGATCCGTTCTTGATGCAAGACATGGAGGTGGCAGTGAACCGAATCGAACAAGCTATTGCCAACCAAGAAAATATTTTGGTTTTTGGCGATTATGACGTGGACGGAACCACAGCAGTATCTTTGGTTTCTTCCTATTTAAAAAGTTTTTATCCCAATATTGCGACTTATATTCCAGACCGCTATGCCGAGGGTTACGGAATTTCGTTTCAAGGCATTGACTTTGCCGAAGACAATGGTTTTTCGTTGATTATTGCTTTGGACTGCGGAATCAAATCCATTGATCATGTGGCCTACGCCAAAGAAAAAAATATCGATTTTATCATCTGCGACCACCACAGACCAGGAGATTCGTTGCCTGAGGCAGTTGCCATTCTTGACCCCAAAAGAGACGATTGTACCTATCCTTATGACGAATTGTGCGGTTGCGGCGTGGGTTTCAAATTGATTCAGGCGTTGAGTCAAAATCGGAATCAAACTATAGACGATTTAATTCCGTATTTGGATTTAGTCGCCACAGCCATCGCAGCCGATATTGTTCCCATAACTGGTGAAAACCGAGTGTTAGCTCATTTTGGATTGCAAGTGATTAATCAAGCGCCACGACCTGGAATCCAAGCCTTGATTCAGCAAATTAAAAAACAAACACTCACCATAACCGATGTCGTTTTTGTCATTGCACCGCGAATTAACGCAGCGGGACGCATCAAACACGGGAATCAAGCAGTAGCACTGTTGACCGAATTTAATTTGGCTCAAGCCCAACAATTTGCCAAAGAAATTGAAGACTACAATTCGGAACGCAAAGGTTTAGACCAACAAATCACCCAAGAAGCGTTATTACAAATCGAAGAAAATCAAGAACAAGAGCGTTTTACAACAGTAGTTTTTCAAGAGAATTGGCACAAAGGTGTCATTGGAATTGTTGCTTCTCGACTGACTGAAACCTACTATCGACCAACTCTGGTTTTTACCCAAAGCGGCGACAACTATGCGGCTTCAGCACGTTCTGTAAGAGGTTTTGACGTGTACAATGCACTCGAAGCTTGTTCTGAACATTTGGAGCAATTTGGCGGACATAAATACGCCGCAGGAATGACTTTGAAAGCCGAGAATTACGAAGCTTTCAAAAATACCTTTGAAAAAGTAGTACAAGAAACCATTGATTCTGAATTGCTCACTCCTGAACTTGAGGTAGATGCCGAAATTGATTTTTCAGAAATTACTCCTAAACTTGTTCGGATTTTAAAACAATTTGAGCCTTTTGGCCCACACAATATGACACCCGTTTTTGTAACTCAAAATGTCATCGACACAGGTTATCCAAAATTCATGGGCACTAATCAAGAACACATGCGCCTTTTTGTCAAACAAAATAATTCGGAAGGATTTGCTGCCATTGGTTTTAACCTAGCCCATAAAAAAGATTTGGTCGCCAATAGAAACCCCTTTCAAATGGCGTACTGCATCGATGAAAACGAATGGAATGGTCAATTAAGCCTACAACTCCGACTAAAAGATATTCAATAATGAAGCCAAAAAACGACCCTTACGAAGCCTTACGATACCGCGAATTCAATGTGTTTTTAATCTTGCGATTTGCCATGGTGTTTGCCTGGTCGATGCAATTTGTTGTGATTGAATGGCAAGTCTATAGCTTGACCAAAAGTGCCTTGTCCCTAGGAATTATTGGGCTAATGGAAATTATTCCTGCCGTTTCGATGGCGCTTTTTGCTGGACATATTGTCGATCAAAACGAGAAAAAAGGAATGCTTCTAAAATGTATTTTAGGATTTTTAACGATTAGTCTGGGGTTGTTTTTACTGACTTGGCCTGTTATCGTTAGTGGTTGGTCAACCTATGCGGTATTGTACAGTATTTATTTCTTGGTGTTTTTAGGGGGACTAGTCCGCTCTTTTTTAGGACCAACCGTTTTCTCTTTAATGTCGCAAATTGTTCCTAAAAAAGCTTATTCCAATGCGGCCACTTGGAGCAGTTCGGTTTGGCAAATTGCTTCCGTTTTAGGACCTGCCATAGCAGGATTTTCTATTACTTGGATTGGTGTGCATTGGTCGATGTGTTCTGTAGTGGGTTTTGCTACTATCGCTTTGATTACCCTTTCAAAAATTGAATCCAAACCGATTTTGAATCCAAAAATTGGAGAACCCGTGATGCAAAGTTTGAAAGAAGGCGTAAAATTTGTGTTTCAAAATAAAACGATTTTAGGAGCTCTTTCGTTAGATATGATTGCGGTCTTGTTTGGAGGTGCTGTAGCGTTACTACCCATTTTTGCCCAAGATATTCTAAAAGTGGGTTCAGAAGGTTTTGGAATCTTGCGAGCCGCTCCTGCTATTGGGGCATTCTTAACGATGTTTGTTTCGGCTTATGTGCCTTTGAATAAAAA
>CAZOHO010000203.1:0-2942 GCA_964579755.1 uncultured Flavobacterium sp. | reverse complement strand
CTAAATTAGTTCGCTATGTGCGACTGCATTCCCAATATGATTCTAATTCGGGCTTGAGTGAATTGTTGGAAACACTAAAAAGCGCCTCCAAACAAAGAGAAATTGTATTGACTTATTTTCAGTTGAATGCGGTAGAGAAAAAGCCAATTTCGGTTAAGCAATTAGTGGAAGCTGCAGACTCAACATCGTCAATTGTAAAAGCATTGATTGAAAAAGAAATACTAGAAGAGTACTTTGTTCAAGAAGACAGGATTAATTTTAGCGGTAATGCTCAAGAAGCAGCTTTGCAATTGAGTGTAGTACAACAGCAAGCATATGATCAAATTAATGAACGTTTTGAATCAAAAGAGGTTTGTTTATTACACGGAGTGACTTCAAGTGGAAAGACGGAAATTTACATTAAGCTAATCGAAGAACAAATAGCGACGGGAAAGCAAGTAGTGTATCTTTTGCCTGAAATTGCTTTAACCACACAGTTAGTTAGTCGTTTACGAGCCTATTTTGGAGACAAGGTAGGTGTGTATCATTCAAAATACAGCAATAATGAACGTGTCGAATTGTGGAAACAAGTTCTGGAACATTCTTCTAAAGCGCAAATAGTAATAGGAGCGAGGTCGGCCTTGTTTTTACCTTTTTCTAATTTGAGTTTGGTTATTGTTGATGAAGAACACGAACAAACCTTTAAACAGGTAGATCCTGCACCCAGGTACCACGCTCGAGATGCTGCTATAGTTTTAGCAAATTCGCATAAGGCTAAAGTGCTTCTGGGGTCGGCAACACCAAGTATTGAATCGTATTTTAATGCGCAATCAGATAAATATGGTTTGGTCGAAATTACGGAACGTTACGGAAATGTTCAGTTGCCAGAAATTGAGTTAGTTGATTTAAAAGACAGCTACTTCCGTAAAAAAATGACCGGGCATTTTAGTGATTCGTTAATTGAAGCCATCACTACCGCTTTGTCAATAGGAGAACAAGTGATTTTATTTCAAAATAGAAGAGGCTATTCGCCTATAATGGAATGTCTTACTTGTGGTAACGTACCGCAATGTCAGCAATGTGATGTGAGTTTGACGTATCATAAGCACAAAAATCAGTTGCGTTGTCATTATTGTGGCTATTCAATGGCAAAGCCAACGCATTGTCACAGTTGTTCGAGTATCGATTTGGCTACAAAAGGCTTTGGTACCGAACAAATCGAACAAGAATTGCTTACTATTTTTCCGAATGCCAAAATTGGAAGAATGGATCAAGATACTACCAGAGGTAAGTTTGGGTTCGAAAAAATCATTGATAGTTTTAAAAATCAAGAAATAGAGATTTTAGTTGGAACTCAAATGCTTGCCAAAGGTTTAGATTTCAATAACGTGAGTTTGGTAGGTATTATGAACGCTGACACTATGCTGTATCATCCTGATTTCAGAGCTTTTGAAAGAAGTTTTCAAATGATGACTCAGGTTTCTGGTCGTTCAGGACGTTCAGAAAAAAGAGGAAAGGTGGTGATTCAAACCTATAATCCGAATCATAATACGATACAGCAGGTAACTAACAATGATTACATTGGAATGTATAAAGAGCAGTTGTATGACCGCCAAATATATAAATACCCACCTTATTTTAGACTAGTTAAACTAACATTGAAGCATCGTGATTTTGACAAATTAAAAGAAGGGGCGATGTGGTTGTATCAGGTAATGAGTCAAAATTTAGCATTACCTGTTTTGGGTCCCGAAGAACCACCCATTAGTAGGATAAGAAATGAATATATTAGAACTATTTTAATTAAAATTCCTCAAAACAGTTCAATTGGAAGTGCTAAAAAAACGATTCAAAAAATACTCAATAGTTTTGAAGCAGTTCCGCAATATAGGCCAATAAAAGTCGCAATCAATGTAGATTATTATTAATCTATGCAAAAGTAAGGGCTTTAATTAAGTCTTCTTTTTTATGTCTACTTAAAGGAATTTTGGAAGAACCAATCTCTGCAAACTTGCTATTGTAACGTTCTACTTTGTCAATATTAATGATGTAGGATTTGTGAACTCGTACAAATTTTTCTTTACTTAAATTATTCTCAAATGATTTCATTGTAGAAAGTACGAGATTATTTCCTTCTTCGGTCACTACTTTTACATAGTCGCCAAAAGCTTCAATCCATTTTATTTTGGAGGTGAATATCTTTAATTTTTTGAGATTACTTTTAATAAAAATATGTTCACCAGAATCTTCTTTGGTTTCGTTTTCGAGTGAATGTAAATGTAAGGCTCGTTTTACGGCTGTCTCAAACCGGTTTAATGTAACTGGTTTTTGAAGGTAGTCAGTAGCGTCGTAGTCGAATGCTCTTAATGCATATTCCGCTTTAGCAGTTACAAAAATGATTTGAGGCTTTGTTTTTAATCCTTCTAAGAAAGAAAATCCACTGATTACAGGCATTTCAATATCTAAAAAAACGAGATCTACGTGGTGAATTGCCATACAGTTTCTAGCTTCTATGGCGTTAGAGAAATCTCCTATCAAATTCAATTGTGGATGATTGTTAACTAATCTTGCCACAATCATTCGCTGAACAGCGCTGTCTTCGATTATTAAACAATTTAATTTCATGATTTTTAAGTTATTGATTATCAATACTAAATTTAATAAAAAAATATTTAAAAATTACAAATGAAGGAGAATATTTACACAAAGGTATAATAAAACTAATTATAGCTTGTATATATGAAAGAATTGATTATTTTTGCACCCAATTTAACAAATAAATATATTATTTATGAATCATTATGAAACTGTTTTCATTTTAAATCCCGTTTTATCTGAAGTTCAGGTAAAGGAAACAGTAAGCAAATTTGAAGAATTTCTTACTAGTCGTGGTGCTGAAATGGTAGCTAAAGAAGACTGGGGTCTTAAAAAAATGGCTTACGAAATTCAAAACAAGAAAAGTG
>CAZOHO010000202.1:2101-2948 GCA_964579755.1 uncultured Flavobacterium sp. | reverse complement strand
AGTAAGTGACAAAAATGACTTGCTCAACAAAACAAAACAAATAAAAAAAGGAACTCGAATTAATCTTTGGGTAAGGTTTGTAAGTATAAAACTATAATTTATAAAATTTTTTGCTTTAAGCCCTGCAATACCAATATTGAATAAACCCCAAAGAGGTAGCATTAATAATGAAATAGCATAATTTGAATGTTTAATCTTATTATCAAAAAAAAAATTTATAATAGTGCTTTTAAAAAACAACAAAACAATTAAACCGAAAAAAAACGAAATAAATGTAAAAAATGATTCTTGAGATAAAATATCATTTTGCTCAAATTCATCTTTTGAATCTTGTAAATAAAATATTATACCACTATCTCTTCCTAATGTTAATATAATTACCATTAAAGAAACAAATGAAAATGCAAGTCTAAACTCACCGTATATTTCAATATCTACCATCCTAGTCAAAAAGATAGTAACTAAAAACATAAAACCTGTTCCTAATATATTAGAAATAAAACCAGTAAGAATATTATTAAGTTTTTCCATTCTATTTTTGAATCTAAATTATATCTTTTAGAACATCTTTAAACTTATCTAAGTATATCATATTAGGACCATCACTCAAAGCTATTTCGGGATTTTCATGAACTTCAAAAAAGAAACCATTAACTCCAGCAGTATTCGCTAATTTTGCTAAATAAGGTGCATATTTTCTATCACCTCCACTTTTACCACCTAAAGAACTTGGTTTTTGAGTAGAATGTGTTACATCCATAATTACGGGATACCCAAATTCTTTCATGTCATATATTTGTCGGAAATCTACCACTAAATTACCTAAGCCAAACATTGAACCACGTTC
>CAZOHO010000202.1:1713-2091 GCA_964579755.1 uncultured Flavobacterium sp. | reverse complement strand
TAATTCTGGAGAACTTAGATAAAAGTCTAATCTTATCTTATTATTACCACTATCTTTAATTTTATTAACTGGGTAAATCATATCTTTACCGTCTAAGAATTGTGCTTTCTTAATATTATCTATCTTGTCGGTTTTAGCACATGCTACTAATAAGTCTGTTTGTCTACATAAAAAAGCTGGAATTTGTAAAACATCAACAACTTGTGCTAATAAATTAGCTTGATAACTTTCATGAATATCTGTAGTTATTGGAAGTCCAAATTCTTTTTTTACTTTTTCTAATATTCGTAATCCTTCATCCAAACCAGGACCTCTAAAACTATCAATAGATGTTCGATTAGCTTTATCAAATGATGCTTTAAAAATATAAATCAGACC
>CAZOHO010000202.1:0-1671 GCA_964579755.1 uncultured Flavobacterium sp. | reverse complement strand
TAAATTCATGATCATTGACTCTCCCTCAATAACACATGGTCCAGAAATAATAAATTTATTATTTTGTAATTTATTATATAAATCTTGGCTATTCATTTTTATTTTTTTTAATTAGTATTTTTTTTTAATTTATTGAATTGTTAGTTAACATCGAATAATTGAATTATTCCAGCAAGTTTATCTTCATCATCAATTACAACTAAAGTATTCACTTTTTTCTCACTCATCAATTCATGAGCATTAGTCAATTTTTCATTTTTTTTGATTCGATAAGGATTGTTACTCATTATGTCAAATGATTTTAACTCAAAAAAAGATTCTTCATTATTTTCCATTTCTTTCTTTATGTCTCCATCTGTAATAACACCACATATTTTACCATCATCTAACACAATAGCTAGCCCAACTTTTCCAGTTGTAATAGAATTAATAATATTTTTAATAGTATCCGTTTTTTCAACAATAGGCAAACCATCCTTTTTCATAACATCTTCAACTTTAGTCAACAATCTGCGACCTAAACTACCTCCTGGATGAAACTTAGCAAAATTTTCATCTTTAAAGCCACGTAATTTCATTAATGTTACTGCAATAGCATCACCCATTACTAAAGTTGCAGTAGTCGAAGAAGTGGGTGCTAATTGCAAAGGACACGCTTCTTCATCTACGGAAATATTAATATGAAAATTTGTATTAATTGCAAGCGTACTATTTATATTTCCTGTCATAGATATAGTAATATTACCTTGATTTTTTAAAAAAGGAATTAATTTAAGTACCTCGTCAGTTTCACCAGAATTAGAAATCAATAGAAGAACATCATTTTTTTCAACCATTCCCAAATCTCCATGATATGCTTCTCCTGGATGTAAAAAAAAACTAGGAGTACCAGTACTAGCTAATGTTGCCGCTATTTTTTTTCCAATAATGCCAGATTTACCCATTCCTGAAATGATAAATTTACCTTTGCTTTCTAAAATAGAATTTATAGCAGATTCAAAATCACAAGTCAATAAGTCCTTTAATTTACCTATTTCTCTTGATTCAATTTCAATTACTTCTTTTGCTATATTATTAATACCACTCATTTATTTTAATTTTAATTTTTTAAATACTAATTTAGAAACGGACTTTTCAATTAAAACTAGTAGTGATAAATTTTCACTCTCTAGTTGAATATTTTTATTACTATATTTTTTACAGTAAGTTTTTTTTACAAAATTCTTTTAAATACCATAAATAATATTACCAAAAAACTTGCTAAAATACCTCCAATCAAAATTCCTTTCACCTTCCCAAATTTTTCTTTAGGCAAAGGTAAAATCGGTTGATCAATCACTTGTATTAAAGGAGTCTCTTTGCGCAAAGTCACCTTAGCCAGTTCCGTTTGTTTCACTAATTCGGTTAAAATAGCGGTATTAGCTTGTACGTCCACTTGACGTTTAGCCGAAGGTGCTCGGTTGACATTCAAGGCAGGGTTTAACATAAAGGTATTGTCATTAGCTATAGCTACACCCGTAATGGCACCATTCAGTTCAGCACGAATGGAGTCCGTTTGCTTTTGTAAAATAGCCATATTCATTCGAGCTTTTTTGCTTTTAGTGTTCACATAAAAGTCAGACACCTGCTTCGCTAAAGTTTCCGAGAAGGCTTTAGCAAACAATTCATTGG
>CAZOHO010000201.1:0-2989 GCA_964579755.1 uncultured Flavobacterium sp. | reverse complement strand
GAAAATGCAGGTTGTCCTTGGGCAGATACTGACAAAGACGGAGTTGCTGATAAAGATGACGAATGCCCTGAAGTAGCTGGTCCTGTTAGCAACAAAGGATGTCCTGAAGTAACTGCAGCAGTTATAGAAAGTGTTAAAGTTGAAGCTAAATCAATTTATTTTAACTCTGGTAAAGCTACTTTTAAATCAGAAGATGTGCCAGTTAAAATTGAGTCAATCTCTTCATTACTTAAACAATATCCAAATGCTAAATTCAGCATTGAAGGACATACAGATAGCGATGGTTCAGATGCTTTTAACCAAAAACTATCTCAAGAAAGAGCTGATGTAGTTAGAAATGCTTTAATCGAAAGAGGAATAAAAGCAGCTAACTTAACTGCGGTTGGTTATGGAGAAAGCAAACCAATTGCTTCTAACAAAACTGCTGCCGGAAAAGCTAAAAATAGAAGAACTGAAGTGGTATTACAAAAATAATATACTTAAATATTTTTTAGAAAACGCCCTGATTTATCAGGGCGTTTTTTTATTTTTATAGAATGACAAATTCTTCTTTTTTAGATAAGATTGCTGCGGTGCTAATAAATAACTATTCTGATAAATTATCGGATACAATTGTTATTCTGCCCAATAAAAGAGCTAAAGTTTTTTTGATTGAGGCCATAAAGAACCAGGTAAGCCAAACAGTGCTTTCGCCTGAAATAATTAGTATTGAAGATTTTATTCAAAATATTGCAGGAATTCGTTCTGTGGACGCAATCGAACAACTATTTGAATTTTACGAAGTGTATTTGTCTATTACGCCAAGTATCCAACAACAGTCTTTTGAATTGTTTGCCAATTGGGCCAAGACGCTCCTACAAGACTTTAATGAAATTGACCGCTACTTGTTAGAACCTTCTCATGTATTGTCTTATTTGAAAGATATTGAAGACATTAAAAAATGGGGAATTGAGGTTGAAGACAAAACACAATTACTCGAAAATTATATTGATTTTTGGAAGTTATTGCCCCAATATTATCAATCACTATACGATCACTTGCTTGCAAAAGGTATCGGATATCAAGGGTTAATTTATAGAGAGGCGGTCAAAAATTTAATTCATTTTTTGAATACTGTTCAAAACAAACAATTTGTTTTTGCTGGTTTCAATGCCTTAAATGCTGCCGAGGAAAAAATAGTTCAAGAACTCTTAGCTGTAGGTCAAGCCAAAATTTATTGGGATGCTGACCAGACGTTTCTCAACGACCCATATCACGATGCGGGACTATTTTTACGCCGATTTAAAGAAAATTGGAAGTATTATAAATCACATCCATTTGAATGGATAGTAAATGATTTTTCAGCTACCAAAAACATCCAAGTTGTTGGAACTCCAAAGTCGGTGGGACAGGCTAAAATTGCTGGAAGTATTTTGGAACAAACCATTTTGGAACATCCCGATAAAGCCTTAGATAAAGTCGCTGTAGTTTTAGGAGAAGAAAGTTTGTTGGTTCCTTTGTTGTATTCGTTACCGGCTTCGGTGGGTGCTTTGAATATTACTATGGGGTATTCGGCAAAGAATAATCCTGCCCAAATTTTGGTAGCCAAATTATTCAAGATGCACACTAATTCGTTGTCGAGAAACAACAAGGGATACGTGTTGTATTACAAGGAGGTTTTGGATATTTTGACACATCCGTTGGTGGAACCCTATGCGCAAACACGTGAATTAGTTAAACTCATCAATGAGAACAATTATACGTTCATTACGCACCAAAAACTAATGGATTTGAATCCGAATCCGAGTGAATTATTTTTATTGTTATTCAAAAAATGGGAGACGGGTGCTATTCCTGTTTTGGAAACTATTATTAGTTTGTTACAGACTTTGAAAAATAATTTAAGCAACGATAATGAAGAGGAAAAGATAACAAAAGCATTTGTTTTTGCTATTTTCAAAGTGATTAATAAATTGATTACGTACTATTCAAAACACCAACATATTGATAAAATTGAAACGCTATACGCCATTTACAAACAAGTGATAGATGTTGCTGAGGTTTCGTTTGAAGGAGAACCTCTAAACGGCTTGCAAATTATGGGCGTTTTAGAGAGTAGGGTTTTGGATTTTGATACGGTTATTGTCACGTCTATGAATGAAGGTAAATTTCCTGCGGGGAAATCGTCCAATTCCTTTATTCCGTATGATGTGAAACGGGAATTAGGTTTGCCAACGTTCAAAGAAAAAGATGCTATTTATACCTATCATTTCTACCATTTGCTGCAACGAGCGACTAACATTTATTTGTTATACAATACTGAAAGTGAAGGGATGGATGCTGGCGAAAGAAGTCGATTTATTACCCAGTTGGAGGTAGAAAGACAAGCCAATCACAATTTGACTCAAGAAATTTACAATGCGGTTTTGCCTGAAACAGCCTATCTGCCGATGGAAGTCCCGAAATCAGAAGCAGTTTTGTTACGATTGAGAGAAATTGCTGAGCAAGGTTTTTCTCCTTCGGCATTGACGAGTTACATCAGGAATCCGATTGATTTTTATTTCCAAAAAATTCTTCGCATTCGTGAAGTGGAGGAAGTGGAAGAAAGTATTGCTTTGAATACCTTAGGAACGATTATTCACGAAACCTTAAAAACGCTTTATGAACCTTTTATTGGAAGGTTGATTTCTGAATTTGATATACAAAATTGTTTTAAGCAAGTTGATACCGAAGTATTGAAACAATTCAAATTGGTATATAAAGAAGGCGAAATTAAGAAAGGACGCAATTTGTTAGCTTTTGAAGTGGCAAAACGCAATGTGTCGAACTTCTTGAAAGTCGAGTTGGAAACCATTAAATCGGGTGACCAAATCCAAATTATTGCTTTGGAACAAACATATCAAAGACTTTTAGAACATCCTAAATTACCTTTTCCGGTTTTGATTAAAGGAAATGTAGACCGAATCGAAAATCGTAACGGAACCGTCCGAATTATCGATTATAAAACAGG
>CAZOHO010000200.1:0-3000 GCA_964579755.1 uncultured Flavobacterium sp. | reverse complement strand
GCAATAACTGCTGGACCGCTCAAGGAATCTTTGGCACACATAATGGCATGACCTGTTCCAAGTGCTTCATTTTGATAATAAATCGTTCCTTTAGAGCCCAATTTTTCAGCAATAGCAATCAAATCAGCTTCGACTTGTTTACCAAAACTTTCATGGATAATAAAAGCAATTTCTTCAATCTCTTGGTTCAAAACTCCCGCAATATCTTCCACCAAACGGTGTACAATTGGTTTTCCAGCAACTGGAATTAAGGGTTTAGGAATGGTCAATGTGTGTGGGCGAAGACGAGAACCTCGTCCTGCCATTGGTACTATTATTTTCATATTGTATTGAAAGATTATAAGATTAAAAGATTTAAAAATTCAGCTTTGCAAATCTTTAAATTTTTCAATCTTTAAATTATTAAATTTTAATTTTATTTCACCCCCGTGCTTCCAAAACCACCTTCTCCTCTGGATGTTTCAGATAATTCCTGAACTTCAATCCATTCGGCACGTTCGTGTTTGGCAATGATCAATTGAGCGATGCGTTCACCGTTTTCAATTACAAAATCTTCATTGGATAAATTGACTAAAATCACTCCTATTTCTCCTCTATAATCAGCATCGACTGTTCCCGGGGAATTCAAAACGGTAATTCCTTTTTTGATAGCCAATCCACTTCTTGGGCGAACCTGCGCTTCATATCCAATGGGTAACTCAATGAACAATCCTGTTTTCACAATAATTCGTCCTAAAGGAGGCAATGTAATGGGAGCGCTTAAATCAGCTCTTAAATCCATTCCTGCTGAAGCAAGCGTCTCGTAATTAGGCAACGGATGCTGCGACTTATTAATGATTTTTATTGTCATTTTATTTTTTTCGTTTAATGATAGACAAGATAGTTGCTTTTTCGTTGTGATACACAAAATACACAAACAACAACAATAACGGAATTCCCACAAAATAATTTTCTCTGAATCCGTAAAAAGAAATGGCCGAAAATAGAATAGATAATCCTAAATAGCCGCCAATTTTTTCCATATCATACGGAATAGGATAATAACGGTTTCCTAAAACATAAGAAATGAACATCATACTCCCATAAGCCGCAATGGTTGCAATAGCCGAGCCGTAATAGCTAAATTTTGGAATTAAAAGGTAATTCAACACCAGGGTTAAAACAGCTCCTACAATCGAAATATAAGCGCCCATTTTAGTTCTATCAGTTAGTTTATACCAAACCGAAAGGTTGTTGTAAATTCCTAAAAAGAAATTAGCCAAGATAATCAACGGCACCACTTTCATGGCTTCCCAATAGGTTTTGTTATCCAAAAGCAAGAACTTCAAGACATCGGCAAAAACGATTACACCTAACAAAATCAAAGATCCAAAAATCACAAAATATTTGGTAATCATGGCGTAGGTTTGTGGCGCGTTTTCATTTTTAGAATGGCTAAAAAAGAAAGGTTCAATTCCCAAACGGAATGCTGTGGCAAACAATACCATAAACAATCCTAATTTATAACAAGCGGAATAGGCTCCTACTTCCGACTTAGCAACACTTTCTGGTAACCAATATCCCAACAGAATTTTATCAAAATGCTCATTGACTGCAAAGGCAATTCCGGCAACCAAAATAGGCAATCCGTAGCGCATCATTTTTTTCCAAAGTGCCACATCAAATTTTCGCGTTAAGAAAAGATAATTAGGTGATAGCACTACTAAAGTTAATAAACTAGCTGCTAAATTAGAAACGAAAATATAGCCAATCTCATAATTAGCAACATACAAATTCCCAATAAATGAATTAGGACTTGAAGCAGCAATTTTTGGCAAAAGCAATAAGAAGAAAAGGTTCAATGCCAAATTAACTGCTACGTTTCCAATCTTAATAATAGCATATAGCATTGGTTTTTGATTGGCCCTCAACTTTGAAAAAGGGACAATCACTAACGCATCCAACACTAAAATCCAAATCGCATAAGTAACGTATTGCACCTCTACATTGGCCAATGAAGCAAGCGTTCCTCTAAAAATTAAAGCTCCAAAAAGGAAAATAATAGAGGACCAAAAAATTGAAATAGTCGAAGTGGCAATCACATTTTCTTTGTCGGTTTCAGAATTATAGAATCGGAAAAAAGCCGTTTCCATTCCGTACGACAATACCACGTTGAAAAAAACCATCCATGAAAGTACTATAGAAACTTCTCCATACTCTCCAGTAGGCAAGATTCCGGTGTACAAACGCACAAGTAAAAAACTCAGCATTCGCGGTAAAACCGTTGCTAATCCATAGATTGCGGTTTGTTTAAAAAGACTTTTATATAATCCCAAGTTGGTCTGGTTTAGGTTTTGATAAAAACAAAAATAACGAATTCTTTGGTTTAATTCGGGTTTTGAAATTGGTTTTGTTAACAGCTTTTTTAAGACAATCCGGCTTCGTTCAACGTTTTAATAAAGTGAAATCCTCTTGGATAATAGCCTTGGTTATAATAAAAACGGTGCGCTGTAAAGTTTCCTGTAAAGGCATCCAATACAATCATGGTACAACCGGCTTCTTCTGCTTTTGCATTGATATAATCGGTCATTAATTTTCCTGCACCTTTAGAACGATGATCTGGATGTACAATAAAATTGTCGATTTCAAAATAGCGGCCTGACCACAGTTTAATTCCGGACCACAAACCCGAAAGTCCAATACATTCTTCGCCTTCAAATACAGCGATTTGAATATAATTATGAGGAAGCATTTCCGTCAAATAGGCTTCGTACTTTTCTAAAGTAAAATTATTGCTATACAAATGTTGCATCAGCTCAAATTGAGCTAACATGTCTTCTAATGTAGTAAGTTCTCTTATTTCCAAAGTGTAATTTTTTTATAAAAATACTCAAAAAAAAGAGCCCCGCAACGCGAGGCTCTCATGATATATTTCAAACTAATATTATCCGTTCAACGCTTCAGCCCCACCAACAATCTCTAAGATTTCGTTAGTAATTGCTGCTTGACGCGCTTTGTTGT
>CAZOHO010000199.1:0-3050 GCA_964579755.1 uncultured Flavobacterium sp. | reverse complement strand
TCTAATAAATATCTAGCAACCCAGATTTCATCACCTGCTTTTTTAGCTCCTTTAGCAAACAATTGGAATTCCCATTGTCCACAAGCAACTTCTTGGTTAATACCTTCAAAATTAATTCCAGCAGCAATACATAAATCAGCATGCTCTTCAACTAATTTTCTTCCGTGAGTGTTTTTTCCACCAACTGAACAGTAATACATACCTTGTGGTGCAGGGTAACCTCCAACAGGGAATCCTAAAGGCAATAAAGTTTTAGTATCCATGATGAAATATTCTTGCTCAAAACCAAACCAGAAATCATCATCCTCATCGTCGATAGTTGCTCTACCATTAGAAGGGTGTGGAGTTCCGTCAGCATACATAACTTCTGACATTACTAAATATCCATTAACACGAGTTGGATCTGGATAGATTGCAACTGGTACTAATAAACAGTCAGAAGATCCTCCTTCAGCTTGTTTTGTTGAAGACCCGTCAAAAGACCAGTTCCCAATTTCTGCTAAAGTTCCTTGAAAGTTTTCGTGCTCTTCCACTTTAGTTTTACTTCTAAGATTTTGAGTTGGTTCGTAACCATCTAACCAAAGGTACTCTAATTTAATTTTAGCCATGATAATATAAATTTATTTTGTGATTCAAATTCTGGTACAAATTTAAAATATTTTTTCAGTGCTAAAAAAAAAGGGGGTGTTTTTTATAATGTAATAGGTTACTTTTCACAGAACTGCATTTTATTGGGGGTATATTTAAAAAATATCAATTTTTTGTACTTATAAAAAATAATTTCGCAATAGGATCTCTTGATTTTATATTGTTTTTTATTGTTTATCTTTGCTTTACTTAGTGAAAATGAGTATTTAATAATTTAAAATTGTCAAAATGTCAACATTACGTTTTCAAGCTTTGAGAGAAGCCTCTACTAGAAAGCCACTACACTTTGAAGAGACTGAAAAAAAATCAATTATTTTCGGTTCTAATGTTTTTAATGCCAAAGCGATGAAGCAGTATTTGACTTCAGAGGCTTATAAAGCAGTTCAAGGTGCTATTCAACACGGAACTAAAATTGATAGAAAGATTGCTGATTATGTAGCAATGGGAATGAAAGAATGGGCGCTTTCTAAAGGAGTAACTCATTATACACACTGGTTTCAGCCACTTACGGGTACTACGGCTGAAAAGCACGATGCTTTCTTTGAAACTTCGTATGATGGCAGTGATCCTGTAGAGAAATTTGGCGGAGCGCAATTGGTACAACAAGAACCAGATGCGTCTAGTTTTCCAAATGGAGGAATTAGAAATACTTTTGAAGCAAGAGGATATACGGCTTGGGATCCAACTTCTCCAGCGTTTATTTTTGGAACTACTTTATGTATTCCAACCGTTTTCATTTCGTACACAGGAGAAGCTTTAGATTATAAAACACCTTTGTTGCGCGCGTTGACTGTAATGGATGATGCGGCTACCGAAGTTTGTAAATATTTTGATAAGAATGTAAAAAAAGTAACGGCTACTTTAGGGTGGGAACAAGAATATTTCTTGGTAGATCGTTCTTTAGCAAAATCGCGTCCTGATTTGATGATGACGGGTAGAACGTTGTTAGGACATACATCAGCAAAAGGACAACAATTGGATGATCATTATTTTGGTTCTATTCCTACGCGTGCGTTGACGTACATGAGAGATTTAGAACAGGAATGTATGTTACTAGGAATTCCGGTTAAAACTCGTCATAACGAAGTGGCACCAAACCAATTTGAGTTGGCGCCTATTTTTGAAGAAACGAATTTGGCGGTAGACCACAACTGTTTGTTAATGGATGTTATGGAAAAAGTGGCAGAGCGTCATGATTTCAAAATTTTATTCCACGAGAAACCTTTCAAAGGGGTTAATGGTTCAGGAAAACACAACAACTGGTCATTGGCTACTGATACTGGCGTAAACTTATTGAGTCCAAGTAAAACACCAATGAGCAATTTGCAGTTTTTGACTTTCTTTATCAATACAATTAAGGCGGTAAATGATAATGAATCGTTACTAAGAGCTTCTATTGCAACGGCAAGTAATGATCATCGATTGGGAGCTAATGAAGCACCACCCGCTATTATTTCGGTATTTATTGGAGATTCATTGACTAAAGTTTTAGCCGAATTAGAAGGGGTTACAACTGGAAAATTATCTCCTGAAGAAAAAACAGATTTAAAATTGAATGTAGTAGGTAAAATTCCAGATTTAATGTTGGATAATACCGACAGAAATAGAACGTCTCCTTTTGCATTTACCGGAAATAAATTTGAGTTTAGAGCAGTGGGTTCTTCTGCCAATTGTTCTAATGCTATGACTACCTTGAATGCTATTGTGGCGAAACAATTGCGTGATTTTAAAGTAGAAGTAGACACTTTGATTGAGGATAAAAGCATGAAAAAAGACGATGCTATTTTCAATGTTTTAAGAGAATACATCAAGCAATCTAAAAAAATCTTGTTTGAAGGTGATGGATACAGCGATGCTTGGGAACAAGAAGCGGCTAAAAGAGGGTTGAGTAATTACAAAACGACTCCAGAAGCCTTAAAAGCTAGAGCGTCTAAACAAGCATTGGATTTGTTCTCTGAACTAGGAATTATGAATCATGTTGAGGTAGAGGCACGCTACGAAATCGAGTTGGAAGAATACACTAAAAAAATCCAAATTGAAGGTCGTGTTTTAGGAGATATAGCTCGTAATCATGTGATTCCAACGGCGATTCGCTACCAAAATACCTTAATTGAAAATGTTCGAGGTTTGAAAGAAATTTTTGGAAAAGATTTTGAAAGTGTTTCTAAAGAGCAAATAGCGATTATCAAACAAATTTCAGCTCATATTGAAGGTATCAATACCAAGGTGGAAGAAATGACTGATGAAAGAAAAAAAGCAAATGGTTTAACAGATGCTCAAGCAATGGCCGAAGCCTATTGTAATAAAGTAAAACCGTATTTTGATATCATTAGAAACCACTGTGATAAATTAGAATTGTTAGTAGATAACGAATTATGGACATTAACTAAATACAGAGAATT
>CAZOHO010000198.1:0-3053 GCA_964579755.1 uncultured Flavobacterium sp. | reverse complement strand
CTTATAGACAAAGAAAAAGCCATCATTTCTGATGGCTTTCTGCTTTTTGCTCCCCCTCTTGGGCTCGAACCAAGGACCCTCTGATTAACAGTCCCTTCCAGGTATGTTTCCTTCTGTTGTATTTTGTTACTTTTTATCTCATAATCAGATACATAACACTTTATTCTTTTGCATTTAGTTTCTTTACTTTTCTTATTATATCTAAAATTGTTTGACCTATGTTTGACCCAATATTTAAGCAACGTTATTCAAGGAGTCTGATTTTTTAGTATCAAAAGAATCCGTTATTAAACTCCTCATTTACTTTTTTTGTGATATAGCTAAATTCGGAATTAGGGTTGGCATCATACATAGCTACTGCTTCTGCATCTGAATATCCAGCCTTTATATTTTTAGCAACTTCATCCCCCACACATTGAAAAACAGTTCTGTTTTCAGCTTTTAGAAAATTGATACATAATTGAGTCTTACTAATCATACCATCTGAAATCGTAAACATAATACCAGCTTTAGTTGAGTCTGTAAATTCCTGAGGTTTCCTTGGAAATGTGCCTTTATTAAATATAACTACATGATTTCCGAAACTACAACCAATACATTGGTCAAATTCAACATCCTCAATTTTTGTCTCAAGCAGTTTACTTTCATACCAATTTAAAAAATCCAGTTTGTTTGCAGTAACAATTTTTTTATTTAAGTCCTCGATTTCAAAAACTCCGTTATTATCTAATAGTACTTCTATTGAAACTATATCTGCATTTTTTGAAGCAAGAACAAAATCTTTTATACATTCAACACCATTTATTAATTTGCTTGCCAGTTTCAATTTTAAACCATTATCGTTTTTTTTCATGCGTTTATTAAAACTTATACCCTAGAGAAATTTGAATGTTATTTGGTTTATAAACTAATTCGCCATCTCCTTGAAAATAACTTCGTGTAAGGTTTCGATTATATCTTAATTCCGTAAAAATAAATTGCGAGATATGATATTGCAAACCTGCATTTAGATCAATCATCGAAGCATGACTTTCCAATCCAGTAGAAAGTCCAGTACCATAAATAATTGCAACATTTTTATTAAGTGCTTTCTTAAAAAGAAAATTAACCTGAAGTATATTGTCTTTATGTTCATATAATGTTTTCCCTCCAAAAGAATAATAACTTTGGACGACTTGATTATATTGAGACTTATAAAATTGTAATTCCGTTAGGATACTGAAATTTTTAAATCCCCATTTTCCAGTTCTCCCTTGGAAAAATAAACCTAAAAGTGTTGATGATTTGAGGCTATTTGAATTATACCCGAGTTTTGCTCCAAATTTAATCGGTCTTTCATAACTCATATCTTTTTCTTTCTTTTTTATCAGTACTATATAATCTTCTGCTTGATAATAGCCATTGTTTTTTGCAATTTTTAAATGTCTTAATGCGCTATCATAATCGCCATTTGAGTAATAGCTGCCTCCTAAAATCATATCAATCATTGGATTTGTTAAAAACGTTTTCTCTGCTTGATTGCAATAATTAATTGCGCTATAGTATTCCTTTCTATTAAATGCAGCTTCAGCTTTTTTTAATAAATCTCTAAAAATTTGAGTCCTTTTCTCTAGGGAGCCATATTCTTCTTCAAAGTCCTTATCTTTTTTATCTATTACTTGCATCATTAATTCATAAGGCAATTTGAACATTTTATTATCAATAAAGGTTGCAGGAGTACCTACATATCCTTTTGTCGTATTTTGTTTAACACCCCTTTGTTCGTCTAGTCCCATTTGAAAACCATTATTATATCCGTCTTGGTAAGTAAATCCAACAACAGAGGGTGCTGGAATCGCTACTGTAGCTATACAAGCTGGTATTCCATAACAGTATCCTGCCTTAAATCCAGCTTCAAATCCTAAATGAAATTTTGATTGGGCAAAACTTGTAACCGATAGTAATAGTATTGAGGCAATGTAAAATAGTTTTTTCATAATTCTTGTTTTTAAAATGTTATTGGATTTTATAAATGGAAATTTGACTATACAATTCAAGTATTGTTAATTCCATCAGGGTTTTAGATTTAGAGTATTAATCGACTTTAAGACATCAAATCATTTTAACCCCTCCCAACAGGCATATCCCTCAGGATTTGCATCCCATTTGGCTTTATAGTAATTAAATGTAGCTGCATTAACCACCAACTCAGTGTTTCCACAAGTATCTGGATTTAAAGTACCTCTATAAATTGTGTACCTCCCATTTCCAGACACACCACCACAGACTATATCATTACATGATGATGTTGAAGGTTCTTCATTTTTAGAACAGGAAACAGTAACTAATCCTAATAGGATTAAAAATTTAATTGATTTCATATTATATAATTTGGTTATTATTTACACTCTTTTCTGTAAACAGTCGTTCTAGGATTTGGATTGGGGAGTGTCCCATCACAAAATTGCATACTTGCTCCTGCATATAAAACCAAACTACCATTTGAAGATTGGAAATATTGATTGCATTCGCAATTCTCCTCTTCTTTACTACAAGAGGTCAGACTTAATACGGCAAGCACGCTTATAATTATTTTAATCTTCATATGCCATAATTTAATTTTTAGTTATCATAGATGATAACCAACTATAACAAAAATAGAACAATTTTTGAGTTATCAAATACTACAACTCAAAAAAGTTCAATGTCAGAAAATTCTCTTCAAATAAATGTGGGTAAACGAATCCAAAATATTAGGGAGTCTAAAGGAATTTCTCAACAAGAACTTGCCGCAAAATGTAACTTCGAAAAAAGCAATATGTCAAGACTTGAAGCAGGCAGAGTAAATCCAACTCTTGCTACTTTAGAGAAAGTGGCTTTAGCTTTAGAAGTAGATATTATTGAATTATTTAAATAACCGCTATTTATATTATATGGTAGTGATTGACTAAACTTTAAAATGTAGTAGTTTCAAGGTGCTTATTTAGAAGTTCACATCTTCAACTTAACTTCCCCTCATTTGTGAAGCTATAATAACCAGTCCTAGATAATATGATGTGATCGACTAAGATTAT
>CAZOHO010000197.1:0-3064 GCA_964579755.1 uncultured Flavobacterium sp. | reverse complement strand
ATTTTTCGCCACAAGGCAAACTAAAGTCTTCTTTTCGTCGCAAACGCATCACCCCCGATTTTACTTTTGGTGGCGGATTGAACACATGTTCATCTACCGTAAACAAGTATTCGGCATCGTAAAAAGCCTGTGCCAAAACCGACAAAATACCATAGGTTTTACTTCCTTTTTTCTCGCAAATGCGCTCTGCCACTTCTTTTTGGAACATGCCAGAAAACTCTGGAATTTGGTAACGGAATTCCAAGGTTCTGAATACAATTTGCGTCGAAATATTGTACGGAAAATTGCCAATAATCGCAAATTGTTTGCCTTCAAAAATCTCGTTGACATCGTATTTCAAGAAATCCTTCGAAATGATTTTATCTTTCAACTTTGGGTAATTGGCATCCAAATACGCCACCGATTCCGTATCGATTTCAATCACGTAGGTATTGGTAGGTTTGTCCAATAAATATTGGGTCAAAACTCCCATTCCTGGACCTATTTCGAGTACATCATTGTAGCCTTCCAAACTCAACGTATCAGCGATCGCTTTCGCAATGCTTTCGTCTTTTAAGAAATGTTGTCCGAGATGTTTTTTAGCTTTTACTTTTTCCATTGAGTCATTGCGAATCACGAGGCAATCTCGCTATTTTTTTAATTGTGTTCAGAAATTACCTCTAGTTCCGTTCTAAAAGCCAGCATTTTTTCTCCAAATAACTGGTAACTTTCTTGACGGAATTGCGGTGCATCTTCTGCATAGTATTTTTCCAAAGTCGCTTTACTATCCGTCGTAAATTGAACTGAATACGTAGTTCCTCCCATTTCTTCTTCAATTAAAACTTTCACAATTTTAGCCGATGAAAATTTTCCTGTTGCTAAAATAGCCGGAATTCGTGTTTGCTGCATCCACTGTAACCATTGGTCTTGAACGCTTTCGTGTATGTTAACTGTTACGTTGTAAAGTATCATATTAGCCCCCTAACCCCCAAAGGGGGAAATCCTACTAAGGGGTAAGTAGGGTTAAATTAATTGTTTTTTGAACTTTCTTTTACTCTGAATCTATTGGCTCCTAATTCCCCCTTCGGGGGTTAGGGGGCTCCTTATAAATTACTATCTCCTCTTAATTCTCTAAATTTTCGCCTTGCCTCCACAAAATAAATACTGTCTTGGTGGTGGAAAATTATCTTTTCATACAATGGCTTTGCTTTTTCGGGCAATTGCAATTGATTTTTATACAATTCTGCCGAAAAATACAACGCTTCATCTACATAAATTCCGTCCGAATGCTGCTCTATTATGCTTTGGTATTGGGGTAAAGCCAATGAAAAATCGCCTGTTTTTTCGTATAATTTCCCCAATCGTAACAGAGTAACCGCCTCAATCTCTTGCCCTTTGTATTGTTTCAAAATCGCTTGAAAAGCCTGAATCGCTTCTTGATTTCGATTTTGGTATCCAAGGTAATCCGCTTTGGCGAAAGCCTTCAATGCCACCTGCGTCGAATCGGCAACGGTATTGTCATTGATGAGCAAAAAATACTCCAACGCATCATTGGCAATCAACTGTGTACTCGCCGATTTCAACTCTTTGAATTGTTTCAACGCCCATTCTAAATCGGTTTTGAAATAACTCGTTTTAGCCGCTTTCAAACTCGCTTCGTGTGCCACCGCATCGTTCTTCAAATCGTTTTCAATTTGCGAATAATACAACAACGCCTGATTGAATTTGGCTTCGTACAGCAAAATATCTGCCAACTCCATTTTGGCCTGCGCCGTTTCGTATTCGTTCAAGGGCAACTCCAATGCAGTTCGAACAATTGACTTTCCTGCTTCGGGCTTTTTTAAATTAAACGTCAAAAAATGCGCCTGCATCAGTTGCAAAGATAAGGTAAAAGGACTGATTCCGTATTTCGTGACCAAAGCTGATAATTCGGTTTCGATACTCGCCCAGTCTTTTTCGGGAGTTGTGTCGATTTTGAGTTGCATCAAATAGCGATTGGCTTGTACTAATAATTCGATTTCGGTGGTGTTTTCCAATACAAAACCTAAGATAGTTTTGGCTGTTGTATCATCCTTTTCTTCAATCGTCAATTGTGCCAAATTAAGTATAGCATTCAACGATTCCGGATTGCGTTTGTAAATAGCTTTTTCTTGTATAAAGGCTTTGCCGAATTCTTTTTGCTGGGTGTAGAACCAACTCAAAAATTGGTTCCAATACACGTCTTGATTTTTTTGGGTTCGTGTAATTAATGCTTTTCGCAAATTGGCCGAAAATCCCGCATCGCCTTCATCTGTCATGAATCTTGATAATTGATTCTGAATCAAAATCGTACTTTCTTGATGGACAAAAGCCTCGTCTAAGAAAGTACTAATCATCATATCGGTATTGCCCAGTTGCCCGTACAACAAACCCATTTGGTAATTGAAATTGAAATTAGGTTGCAGTTGCACTGCCGTTTTATAGGCTTGTAACGCAAAGTCCAACAAGACTTTTTTCTCAAAAGAATTGGCTATGCCATACACTTCGTTCGGGTTGGATTTGATTTTAGCCAAGGCTTGTTCAAAATACTTTTGGGCTTTGTCTTCCTGTTGTTGGATTTTAAAATTATAACCCAGTTCTACCAAAAGCGAACTTTGTTTGTACTTGTCCAATCGGGTTTGAATGGCTTTTTCGGCTACCTCAAACTGCTTTAGTTGTTGGTAACAATCAATGGTTCTAATGAAGTATTGGTAATTTTGAGGAACGGATTGTAAAAGTTCTTCGTAACTGATTTTGGCTTTTTCAAAATCGCCTTTGTCGTAATAGTATTGAGCTAATTGCTCGTTTTGGGAGAAACCAATTAATGAAAAAAACAAGCTGATATGTAGTAGTAGTTTTTTCATTTTTAATTCCAATTGGTTCAATTATAACGCAAATGCGATTTTTTTAAGTAAGCAGTAAGATGACCAATGAATCTCTTACTGCTTAAATAATAATTAGTTAATAATATCAAACCCACAATACGGACGTAATACTTCTGGAATTACAATTCCTTCTGGTGTTTGGTAGTTTTCTATAATGCCTGCCAAAACTCTTGGCAAGGCCA
>CAZOHO010000196.1:0-3076 GCA_964579755.1 uncultured Flavobacterium sp. | reverse complement strand
AAGGTGTACACCCAGAAAATTACAGATTAGTTGCTTTTAAAGACATGTCAAATGACGACGTTTTTATTACTAAATCTACTGCAGAAACTAAAGAAACTATCACTGTTGATGGTGTAGAATATCCAGTTGTAAAAATGGAGATTTCTAGAACATCTCACCCTTTTTACACAGGTAAATCTAAATTAATTGATACTGCAGGACGTATTGATAAATTCAAAACTAAATACGCGAAACACGTTAAATAATTTTAATTCGTTTCTGATTATACAAAGCCTCACTGTTTGTGGGGCTTTTTTATTTTCATCTGCTTCAAAATCTTTGTAACTTTGAGCCTTTATAACTTTGTAATTTCTCAATATGAATTATATCCTTTTTGACGGTCCTGCTCGAAATGCACTTTTGCCATTTACTTTTACACGCCCTGTGGCTGATATTTTAATTGGAATTTTGACAATCCGTCAAAAATGGGAAGCCTATTTAGGTTCTACAACAACGACTTTGACAGAAGAATACCTGTCGGAAAAATTCCCAATGGTCGAAATGGAGCAAAACGTAATGATTAATGCTTCTTTTTTGCCTAATCCAACTTTGGTTGAAATGATTCAGAATTTAGAATCGAATCAAGCTATTTTTAAAGGAGAGGAAGTGATTGCTTTTTTTACTAATGAAGAACAAGAAGAAGTCAATTTTGATACGTATGAAATACTAGAATATACCGATGAGTGCTTGGCTGTTGAACATACTTGGGATATTTTTTCTAAAAATGATGCTGCTCTTCGTGCTGATTTTGAGTTGGTAACTCAGGATAGAAAATCGCAACCTATTCCAAAATCAGTGAATGTAATTGCTCCTGAAAATATTTTTATTGAAGAGGGCGCAACATTAGAGTTTGTCACTTTGAATGCTGCTACAGGACCTATTTATATTGGTAAAAATACTGAAATCATGGAAGGTTCTGTGATTCGTGGGCCTTTTGCTTTGTGCGAAGGGGCAGGGGTAAAACTCGCTACTAAAGTCTATGGGGCCACTACCGTTGGTCCGTATTCTAAAATTGGGGGAGAAGTGAATAATTCGGTTTTATTTGGTTATTCTAACAAAGGGCATGACGGATTTTTAGGGAATTCCGTTTTAGGAGAGTGGTGTAATATTGGTGCAGATAGTAACAATTCCAACCTTAAAAATAATTATGAAGAAGTGAGATTGTGGAGTTACGAAACCGAAGGTTTTGCTAAAACCGGCTTGCAATTTTGTGGTTTGATGATGGGTGATCATAGCAAATGTGGTATTAATACTATGTTCAATACAGGAACAGTAGTAGGGGTAAGTGCTAATATTTTTGGTAGTGGTTTTCCTCGTAATTTTGTGCCGAGTTTTTCATGGGGCGGAGCCGCAGGATTTACTACTTACACTACAAGTAAAGCATTTGCTACGGCTAAGTTAGTCATGAGTCGCAGGAATGTTGATTTTGACGAAAAAGAACAAGCCATTTTGTAACACGTTTTTGAGGAAACTAAGAAGTGGAGAAAGGAATAACTTCATCTTATACTAAAAAAAACTCGCATTAATTGATGCGAGTTTTTTTTTGAAGTTTTATGATTTGGTTTTTGTGTTAGAATGTAAACGGGGAATAATTATGTTTATAGTTTTAAAACTTTCTGTATTTAGTTTCAAACAACAATAGATTTGAATTATATTTGCGCCTTCAAAAACGGGAGGTTGAATGATCGCTTTTCCCAACAAATAAATCCACTACGCAATGATTACAGTTAACGATATTTCTGTGCAATTTGGCGGAACAACACTCTTTAGTGATGTTTCTTTTGCCATTAATGAAAATGATAAAATTGCCCTTATGGGTAAAAATGGAGCGGGAAAATCGACGCTTTTAAAAATTATTGCAGGACACAGTAAACCTTCTACAGGTTCTATTTCGGCTCCCAAAGAGGCGGTAGTTGCTTATTTGCCACAGCATTTATTGACTACAGATGGCGCGACTGTAATGGAAGAAACGTCTAAGGCGTTTGGTGAAGTTTTTAAAATGAAAGATGAAATTGACGCTATTAATGAACAATTGACCGTTCGTACAGATTATGAAAGTGATGAGTACATGAAGTTGATTGAGCGTGTTTCGGATTTGAGTGAGAAATACTACGCTATTGAGGAAGTGAATTATGAAGCCGAGGTAGAGAAAATCTTGCTAGGTTTAGGGTTTGTTCGCGAAGATTTTATACGTCAAACTTCGGAGTTTTCTGGAGGTTGGAGAATGCGTATCGAATTGGCTAAAATTTTATTGCAAAAACCCGATTTGATTTTGCTCGATGAGCCAACGAACCACATGGATATTGAAAGTATTCAGTGGTTAGAAGATTTCTTGGTCAACCAAGCCAAAGCAGTAGTGGTGATTTCGCACGATAGGGCTTTTGTAGATAATATTACCAATCGTACTATAGAAGTAACGATGGGTCGTATTTATGATTATAAAGCGAAGTATTCTCATTATTTGGAATTGCGAAAAGACCGCCGTATGCACCAGCAAAAAGCGTATGATGAACAGCAAAAAATGATTGCCGATAATAGAGCTTTTATTGAACGTTTTAAAGGAACTTTTTCTAAAACCGATGCAGTGCAATCGCGTGTGAAGATGCTAGAAAAACTAGAGATTGTTCAGGTAGACGAAGTCGATACATCCGCTTTGAAATTGAAATTCCCACCAGCAGCTCGTTCTGGGCAATATCCTGTGATTGTGAAAGAATTGTCTAAATCGTACGGTGATCATGTGGTGTTTAAAGAGGCCAATTTGGTTATTGAGCGTGGACAAAAAGTAGCTTTTGTTGGGAAAAATGGAGAAGGTAAATCGACCATGATTAAGGCTATCATGAAAGAAATAGGGATTGATAGCGGTAGTGTCGAAATTGGTCACAATGCCCAAATAGGTTATTTTGCTCAAAATCAAGCGGCTTTGTTAGATGAAAACGCCACTATTTTTGAAACTATTGATAGTATTGCAGTAGGGGAAATTCGTACGCAAATCAAAAATATTTTAGGAGCTTTTATGTTTCATGGCGATGATATTCAG
>CAZOHO010000195.1:0-3098 GCA_964579755.1 uncultured Flavobacterium sp. | reverse complement strand
AGAATGAAATCATTAGGCGTACAATCAAAAATAATTAGTAAAGTTGGATTAGACGAAGAGGGTTCAGAGATTTTCGATTATTTAAAATCCAAAGAAATGGACGTATCCTTCATTCAAAAATCAAAAGAATATAAGACAGGAGTGGTACATGTGATGATTAATGAAAAAGGAAATGCTTCTTATGACATTGCCTATCCCTCAGCTTGGGATAAGATTGAACAAAACGATGAATTAAGCGCTGTAGTTTCAAGTTCAGATGTATTTATTTTTGGTAGTTTAATATGTAGAGATGAGGTGTCCAGAAGCACGTTATTTTCAATGATAAAACAGGCTAATTATACTGTTTTTGATGTTAATTTGAGGCAGCCTTATTATATTAAAGAAAATTTAATTGACCTAATGAAGGCCTCTGACTTTATTAAATTAAATGATGAAGAGCTACTTGAATTGTCTCAAATGTTAGCGTCGCCATTTCATTCATTTGAACAGAATATTCGTTTCATTGCATCCCAAATGGGTAGTAGTCAAATTTGTGTAACGAAAGGGGCTTTTGGTGCGGTTTTGTTTTATAATGATAAATTTTATTATAACAGTGGTTATTTTATAAAAGTAGCCGATACCGTAGGTGCAGGGGATTCTTTTTTAGCGTCCTTGATAACGAAACTATTGCGAGGCGATTCACCTCAAAAATCGTTAAATTTTGCCTGCGCAATGGGAGCATTAGTTGCATCAAAAGAAGGAGCAAACCCTGAAATTTCCGAAAAGGAAATTAAAAAATTTATGATGTTGAAGGAGTTTAAAAACACCTTATAAATTTAATAGGATTGCAAAAGAGGCTGTTTCGCGAGTGCTGAGACAGCCTCTTTTTTATTTAAAAGAGCACAGAATTGATCTAAATCTGAAATCAAACTGTTCGATAATTTACCTGAATAGAGTACTAATAATTTTCTCAGAAAAAAAACAGAACGGAATGAATTTAGTGGTTAATTCTCTAAAGCGATTTATTGGTTTGATATAATCCAACCCTTCCCGAAAAAGGTTTTGGGATGTCTTTTAGATGTATCAACTAAAAACATTTAAAAGCACTGAGTGATAGGAATTCAACCTATTCTTGGTTTTTGAGTTAACTTCCCTCCTTAGCTATTAATTGTTAAGGAGGGTAATTATAAAAAAAGGAATGCGTGCCCTTGTTATTAGATTAAACTGTTAAGAATTGCTCATAAAGTATTTTAGCATAAAATTCTCCGTATTTATTTATTATAAATTTACTTAGTAAAATCGGTAAAAAGTAAATACAAGCCAAAATACAACCTAAATTTCTAATTGTGATGTCTGCTGAATATTGTGAAGTAGCAACAATAATTAATGAAATTATAAAAGCTATAAATGAACCCCCAATCAAATTTCTAAAAAAACCGTATTCAACATTGTGTTGTAAAAGTAATGAATTGTTTCTTAGAACATTTCTAATTTGTGAAACTGTTGTTGAGATTAGTTTTCGTGCTCTTTCTTTATCTTTTTCTTCGTCCCTTTGTGAAAGTAGCTCTATGTCAAACATATTTTTTATTTTGACTTCTATTTTTTGTTTTATACTTGTTTCAAGTTCGTTATTTGATTTGAGTAGTAGGTTTGTAGTTGGCATATTTATTTCATCCTTAAAATAAAGTTTTTGAAATATTTCTTTAGATATAAACCGATTTATCTGAACAAGTAAATAAATAATAGCACTTGAAAAAAAAATATCTGTAATGATTGGTAGACCATTGTAAATATTTTCAAGTTTGTCATGATATATGTTTGCCACAAACCTGTAGTACAAAATTATTGCTGGGATTCCTGTCAAAACAGTTGGAAAAAGTCTTGCTTTAAAATAATAATTATTATTGATTACCATATTTATATATTAATTGAATATGTTAAGTGTGCTTTATGTTTTGCATCATAGTTTGAAGTTCCTAGGTTTTGTTTTGCTCTGAAATCTCTTGCAAATTCTGCATTTTTTACATAAAGATTAATGTTTTGAGTTGAAATATCAAGGATTATATAGCCTGCTTGGTTATTTGTAATTTTTATTCCAGGATATTTGTTATATGCTAAGTGATTAGCATTTGCATTTCCAAAAAGGGTTATTGTAGGTGTAAGAGATTTTAAAAAATTAAAATCTCTGCCTGAATCTCTGCCATGATGTGGTGCAAATAAAATATCAATATCTTTAATTTTTTCAGCATGATTATTTATTATGTGTTCCCATGTCAAATCCTCACTATCTCCAGCAAATAATATTTTCCAATAACCTCCACCTGCTTTTGGAGGTGTATATAGAATCACGTATGATGAATCATTCCAATTTTTATTCTCATTACAAGCGTTAACAATTGAAGGAGTTGGAGACAAAATTTCAATATTATCTTGATTGTAGTAGGGGTTTGAGTTATTAGAATAATATGTTAATCGATTACTTGGAGATATTTTTCCGTCTCTAAGGCTTTTGTAAAATTCCCAATCTTGCATATTGTATCCGCCAGAACCCGCTTTACTAGAAATCTCCTTTTTATTATTTGTGTCCCAAAAATTTGCAATTGAAAATTCATCAAAAAGGTCTTTTATTCCGTCCAAATGATCCATGTCTGGATGGGTAACAATAAATCTAAAAATATTCTTTATACCCCTTCCCCTAAGGTAGAATATGGGATTGTCCGGATTTTTTTTCTGTTTGTAATCTTTTTTATCAGTTGGGACTTGGGTTCTTTCATACATGGCTGTTCTTAATTCCGAATTTTTGACAGCAGTTTCTTCTTCCGTGTCAAAATCATTATACCCATTGCTTATATCAATTACAGTTGTTCTTCCAGAATCATGTTGTATTATATTACAGTCTCCTTCTAATACGTTTAAAAAATGAATGATAGCCATATTTGTTATTTATTTATTTACGTTGATTTAGGTTAATCTAAACACTGTCTAGATTTTTTAAATCAAATTTGAGTTAAAATATTCATTTACCTAACTTAGGTTAAGCGCTTTCAAAATTCAATTTATTTTTTAGATAAATTTTACGGTTTTTTGCACTTTTTTTTACGGTTTTTATTTTTTTAGTG
>CAZOHO010000194.1:0-3106 GCA_964579755.1 uncultured Flavobacterium sp. | reverse complement strand
TGGACGAAACTGCTTCTAAAACGGAAGATTTTGTTGCTAAAAATCAAAAAGTAATTATTGGTTTTGTTGCTGCAATTGCTTTGGTAACTGTTGGGTATTTAGCATTTGAAAAATTCATTGCTACACCAAAAGAAGAAGAAGCGGCTAATGAAATGTTTGTGGCACAACAAAATTTCCAAAAAGCAACGGATGGAGTAGCTAGTGACTCTTTGTATAAATTGTCATTGAATGGTTCTGAGGGTAAATTCGGATTCATTAAAATTGCTGATGAATATTCAGGAACTGATGCAGGAAATTTAGCTAACTATTATGCAGGTATTGCTTATTTGAATACAGGTAAATATGCTGAAGCAATTGATTTCTTAAGCAAGTTTGAATCTAAAGATATGATCTTAGGTGCTTTGGCTAAAGGAGCTATCGGAGATGCTTACGCTCAAAAAAATCAACCAAAAGAAGCTTTAGAAAATTATATTAAAGCAGCAGAAGCAAGTAAAAATGATTTTACAACGCCTCGTTTCTTATTGAAAGCTGGTAAAACGGCTTTAGCTTTAGGAAAGAAAGAAGACGCTTTAAAATACCTTACCGATATTAAAGATAATTATGATACTACTCCTGAAGCCGCTTCAGTAGATGTATTGATTGGATTGGCGCAATAGTCAAATACCCAAATAAAGTTTAGGTTAGCAATTATAATGCGATTAGATTTTGTCTAATTAGTTGTAATTTCTAACCTTTATTTTTATCTTTAACATAAACCTTTAAAAATCAATTAACGATGGCTACCGAAAATAAAAATTTATCAGAATACGATAAAAATAGTGTTCCTGATGCACGCAACTTTCGTTTTGGGATTGTAGTTGCAGAATGGAATGAAACCATTACTGAAGGATTGTATAATGGTGCTTTTACAGCGTTATTAGAAAACCAAGTTCCAGCACAACAGATTATTCGTTGGAATGTACCTGGAAGTTTTGAATTAGTATATGGTGCCAAGAAAATGCTGCAAACACAAAATGTAGATGCGGTTATTGTAATTGGTTGTGTCATTCAAGGACAAACCAAGCATTTTGATTTTGTTTGCGAAGGCGTAACACAAGGGATTAAAGATTTGAATGTACAAACTGACATTCCCGTTATTTTTTGTGTATTGACAGACAATACGATGCAACAGTCTATTGATAGAAGTGGTGGAATTCACGGAAATAAAGGAACCGAAGCAGCTATTGCGGCTATTAAAATGGCATTTATTCGTCAACAGGCTTCATTGTCTCATCAAATTGATAATCAACACTTATTAGGAAGTGGCGCCTTGCAAATTGAGAACAATCCGTTGCAAATAGAAGAATAGTTAAAATAATATACCTTAACAAACCTATACTATTAGTAAGTAGTATAGGTTTTTCTGTTTTTTGTAATTACGGATGTTTTAAAACCAAGTATAAATTCCCTAAATTTGTGCTTTGTGGTTCAATCACAAACTAACCCCAACAATTAAATTTTTTTTGATGTCGAGTATTATTCAATTGCTTCCTGATCATGTTGCCAATCAAATTGCCGCTGGTGAAGTGGTACAACGACCGGCTTCGGTAGTGAAAGAGTTATTGGAGAATGCAGTGGATGCTAAAGCAACCGATATCAAGTTAATCATCAAAGATGCCGGAAAATCCTTGATTCAGGTGATTGATAATGGTGTGGGTATGAGTGTGACTGATGCGCGTTTGTGTTTTGAACGTCATGCGACTTCTAAAATTCGTCAGGCCGAAGATTTATTTTCATTACATACCAAAGGATTTCGTGGCGAAGCCTTGGCTTCGATTGCAGCGATTGCTCATGTGGAGATGAAAACCAAGCAAGATCAGGAAGAATTGGGAACGCATCTCATTATTGAGGGAAGTAAATTTGTTTCTCAAGAAGTAGCGGTTTTGCCCAAAGGAACTTCGTTTGCTGTTAAAAATCTGTTTTATAATATTCCGGCACGGCGTAATTTCTTGAAATCGGATATTGTGGAATACCGTCATGTCATTGACGAGTTTCAACGGGTTGCTTTGGCACATCCTAATATTCATTTTACGTTTTACCACAATGGAAGTGAAATGTTCAATTTGCCTCAATCTAATTTCAGACAGCGAATTGTCGCTATTTTTTCGGGTAAAACCAATGAAAAATTAGTTCCGGTTCAAGAAGAAACAGAACTAGTCGAAATTCAAGGATTTGTGAGCAAACCTGAATTTGCCAAAAAGAATAGGGGAGAGCAATTCTTTTTTGTGAACGACCGATATATCAAAAGTGGGTATTTGCATCATGCGGTAATGGCGGCTTATGACGGAATTTTAAAAGACGGTGCGCAACCGAGTTATTTCTTGTTTCTATCAGTACCACCCCATACAATTGATATTAATATTCATCCTACTAAGACGGAGATTAAGTTTGATGATGAACAAGCCTTGTATGCGATTTTAAGAGCAGCTATCAAACACAGTTTGGGACAATTTAATGTAGCTCCTGTTTTGGACTTTGATCGCGATGCAAATTTAGATACACCGTATCATTATAAAGATTTGGAAGGAGCCATGCCAACGGTTCAGGTTGATGCTAATTTTAATCCTTTTGCAGAGACGCAACCTACAAAATCCTATTCGGGTTCTGGTTCCAATTATAAAAAAACAGAAATTGCTTCGAGTTGGGAAGGGCTGTATGTGGGATTGAAACAAGAAGCCGAAACGTTTTCGGCTTCCAGTAATTTTAGTTTTGAAAATGAAGAAGTTACGTCTTCTCTGTTTGATTTAGAAGATGCTGAACCTACCGTACATAGAACGTATCAAATTCATAAAAAATACATTGTTTCGCCAATCAAATCAGGAATGGTGATTGTAGATCAGCAACGCGCGCATCAACGAGTTTTGTATGAACAATTTTTAGTTAATATGACGGTACATCAAGCATCGAGTCAGCAATTGTTGTTTCCGTTGAATTTGTATTTCTCTAAGAACGAGATGGAGTTGATTGCCGAATTGCAGTTGTCTTTGATGAATACCGGATTTGTTTTTGAGGAAACTCAGAAAGACCACGTGGTTATTTCAGGTATTCCAGTTAATATCACTGAAAG
>CAZOHO010000193.1:0-3135 GCA_964579755.1 uncultured Flavobacterium sp. | reverse complement strand
ACAATTGAAGAAATCAAAATAGATTTAAAAAAAGGATATAGTTGGGCTTAATTTAATCAAAATGATATTTTAATAAAGTATTCATACAATTCTAAAAACTATCAAATTATTATTGAGAATAAGATTAAAGCTTCCGAGCATAAAATTGAAGCTAATAAATTATTAAAAAAAGTTAAGAATTTCGATAAATATAGTTTGCCATTAAATGAAAAAATTAAACTTTCACAAACTGAGTATTACTACTTTCGTGAAAAAATGAGTCCAAGGGAGAATATAGAAAATTGTTGGTATGTGTATTTAAAACCTTCTCGTGTTCGTGTTGCCCAAGAATATTTCACAGATAAAATAAAAAATGATTTAATTTCTGTGAATTATAATTTTGATGAGTTAAATGCTTGGAATAAAAAATTAGGAGACAATCCATGGATAACAATTACCTATAAAGTATTAATAGAAATTATTAAGGGTAATGATGCTGTAAATGATAAAAAACAATCAAACGAGAATATCATTATTGCAAATGCTTATATAAAATTTATCGAAGATAACATAAAAGAAGAAGTTTGTCTTGATGATTTTACCAAAAATGAAGAATACGCTAGATTTGATTACTATAAACTATTATTTGCTTTAGTAAAATCAAAATTTAAAGATGTTAGTATATTAAATTCTTTATCAGATAATAATGAAGAAAACTCAATAGATGAATACTTAGAAGCTGGTTCTTCTAATGGTAGAATGCCACTTTTTGCTTTCTATAAAAAAATTAAATTACCAAAAGATGACAAATTTGATTTTTTCAAAACAAAACGAGAATTCATAAATATAGGTATACAAGTTCAAGGAGAAAATATAAAAGCTTATGTTTCTGCTGAAACTAAATATTATGACAGCACTAAAATAAATGAAATTAAAAAGGAAGTATATGCGGAGTTTGTTAGGTATATTTTATATAAAATAACACAAAACTGGAAAAGACATAATAGCCTAATTTTTACAGATGATAAAAAAGGGTATCATCCTAATACCTCCAAAACATTTTATTCAAGAAGTTATAAGATAGAAAACTTCATTAATAAAGTAAATAAGGATAGTAATATTAGGGATATTTTTGATGTTTCAGATGAAATATTTGAAAAGGTTAATGATTTTGTGAATTTTGATATTACAGATTTAATTACGAGCTACAATAAATAAAATTGCAAAATGCGAGTACTCTCCAAATCCCGTTTCAAATTAGGCCTTGAATGTCCAAATAAGCTCTATTTTACAAATGATAAAACATTTGCAAATAAAAAATCTGATGATTCATTTTTAAAATCGCTTGCTGAAGGTGGTTTCCAAGTAGAAGAACTAGCGCGATTACACTATAAAAACGGGATTTTTATAGACGCCGAATCGTTTGAGTACGAAAAAGCAGTTACTCTGACTAATGAAGCCTTAACACAGGAAAATGCTGTGCTATACGAAGGGGCTTTTTTAGTAGAAGGCTATTATGTTCGTTGTGATATTATAGAAAAAATAGGCAATAAATTAAGATTAATTGAAGTAAAAGCAAAATCATTTGACCCAACAGACGACTACTTGTTCGTTGGTAAAAATGGAAAATTAGTAAGTGGGTGGAAACCCTATTTATTTGATTTGGCATTTCAAAAGAAAGTAGTTCAATTGTCTTTTTCAAATTTTGAAGTGGAAGCCTATTTAATGATGGCTAATAAAACAAAAAAGGCCTCAATTGATGGTTTAAACCAACTTTTTAGAGTACCTAAAAATGGCAATCCAAGAACTGATATTATTAAAAAAGTTAGTAAAATTGAAGAAATAGGGCAATCCGTTTTATCAGAAATAAATGTAGATAGTATTATCAATTCAATTATTGAAAATAAATTTACATATTATGAAAATTTGAATTTTTCGGAAGCAATGCAATTGTTTAAAGATGGATATCAAGAAAAAAAATATCTCAATTGGCCAATCAAATTTAGTTCATGTAAATCATGTGAGTTTAAAGCATCCCACGAAGAAAAACAAAAGGGATTGAAATCTGGTTTTGAGCATTGTTTTACTAAACAATTGAATTGGAGTTTCTCTGATTTCAAAAGACCAAATGCAATGGAAATTTGGAATTTTAGAGGAGGTAATTTAGTTGAAGAGAATCGATTGTTTTTAGATGATTTATCAGAGAATGATATCAAAGTAAATCCTAGCCCAGATAAAATATCTGCATCTGAAAGACAATGGATTCAAGTTGAAAAAGCTAGAACGGCTGATTTTTCAGTATATGTCGAAAAAGAGGGTTTGAAATCTGAAATTAATAATTGGATTTTTCCGCTACACTTTATTGATTTTGAAACAAGTACTGTTGCCCTTCCTTTTACAGCAGGAAGAACTCCCTATGAACAAGTTGCATTTCAATTTTCACATCATATTTATAATGAAGACGGAAAGATTGAGCACAGGACAGAATTTATTAGCAATACTCCAGGAGAATTTCCAAATTTTAATTTTGCAAGAGCATTACGTGATGCATTAATGTATGACGATGGTACAATATTTCGATTTGCATCCCACGAAAACTCGATATTAAATGCGATTATCAAACAATTAAATGAATCTAATGAAATTGATAAATTGGAATTGATTTCTTTTTTAAAGACTATTACAGTTTCTACAAAAGATAGTTTTGAAAAATGGGAGGGTTCAAGAAGTATGGTGGATTTAAATAAAGTTGTAAAAGACTATTATTATAATCCATATACCAAAGGTTCTAATTCTATTAAAGCAGTTTTACCAGCATCTCTTATTTCAAGCGAATTTCTAAGAAATAAATATTCTAATACTATTGAGAAAATTAATGTTGGTAGTAACAATTTTTCTAATAACCATATTTGGTTAAACATATTAAATGATGAATTGATTAACCCATATAAAATGTTACCACCACTTTTTGAGGGTTGGGTAAATAATGAAAAAGAAGCTACAATTTCTGAAATAGAAAGTATCGCAGATGGTGGAGCCGCTTTAACAGCCTACGCAAAATTGCAATACGAAGATATGACCGAAAATGAACGAAGTGAAATTACATCGGGATTATTGAAATATTGTGAGCTAGATACCTTAGCTATGGTCATGATT
>CAZOHO010000192.1:0-3139 GCA_964579755.1 uncultured Flavobacterium sp. | reverse complement strand
CAGGTCATGCCATTATGTGTGCCAAAGATTCCTTGAGCGGTCCAGCAGTTATTGCGTATGCCGATACGTTAATTCGTGCCGACTTTGATTTGGATCAAAATGCCGATAGCGTAATTTGGGTGAAACAAGTAGATCAACCAGAGGCGTTTGGTGTAATCAACTTGAACGATGCTAACGAAATTGTAGAATTGGTTGAAAAACCTAAAGAATTTGTTTCGGATTTGGCCGTAATTGGAATTTACTATTTCAAAGATGTGGCAGTGTTGAAAAACGAATTACAATGGGTGTTAGACAACAATATCATTCACGGAGGCGAATACCAAATTAACGACGGAATCAAACAAATGATGGCTAAAGGCATGAAATTTGTTCCTGGAGAAGTGGCTGAATGGATGGATTGCGGTAACAAAGATGTAACTGTAGAAACCAACTCAAGAATGTTAGGCTTTTTGCATAATGACGGAGAACATTTGGTAGATTATGGAGTAAAATCGGAGAATTCTACGATTATTCCGCCTTGTTATATTGGTGAAGATGTGGTGTTGATTAACGCTACTGTTGGACCTAATGTGTCTTTAGGGAAAGGATGTCACGTTGTTAATAGTACGATTAAAAACAGTTTGGTACAAACGCATTCGCATATTAAAAATGCCAATTTAGACAATGCAATGATTGGAAATCACGCGAGTTTTGACGGGAATTTTACTAGCATCAGCATCGGAGATTATTCGGTTTTAGAATAAAAAACATGAACACAAAGACTATAGTTTTTTTCTTTTTAAGTCTGTTTGTATTGCCGTTTTCAGGGTGGTCGCAAACAGAACCCGAAGAGATTGCTATGGTTTCGGATGAATTTCAGGATTCTTTTTACGAATCATTGTTGCAAAAAGGTATTGAAAACTACGACAAAGCGATTGTGGCTTTGGAGAAATGTTTGGTGAGCCAACCCAATAATGCAACAATTCATTTTGAATTAGGTAAAAATTATTTGGCTTTAAAGCAATATGAAAACGCCTACCAATCGCTTCAAAAAGCAACACAAATTGAGCCTAAAAACAGATGGTTTTGGGTAGGAATATATGATTTGAGTTTTCAAACGAAAAATTACGACCGAGCGATGGCTGCGGTACAACAATTGATTTTGTTTGACGAGCGGTATAAAGATGATTTGATTCCGCTGTATATGGTAACAAATCAGTTGGAAAAAGCGCTAGGGTTGATTGGCGAGATGAATGCTAAATATGGCAAATCGCAAGAAAGAACGCAGTTTAAAAATCAAATTCTTTTGGCTACCAAAAACCAAAGTTCAGATTGGAAAGAGTTGTCTGAATTTAAGAACTATTTGGATGTCAATGACGGAAACCAAGCGGTTCAAACCATGAATAGCATTTTGGCAAACAGCCAAATACCCAATGCGGTTAAGCATCGAGTAATGAATGAATTTTTGATTTTTGCATATAATAATCCGCAATTTGAAGGCAATTTAGAAAAAGCAATTTCGCTTTTCGATTCAGACAAAGAAGTGAATGTGGCTCAAGCCATAGGAAAGTTCTATCAAAACAAAAAACAAACGGAGAAAGCCATTCGTTTTTATGAATTAGCACTTCAAAAACAAGTAGGAGTGGTGGAAACCAATTTGCTTTTGCTTCAAGCCTACACATCGGCTCAGCAGTTTCAAAAAGTAGCCCAAAAAGCAGAGGAAGGAATAGAATTGTATCCCGCTCAGGCGTATTTTTATTATTATTTGGGTTTAGCCAACAACCAATTGCGCGAATTTAACAAAGCGAAAACGTCTTTAGAAACGGGTTTGGATTTTGTGATAGATGATTTGGATTTGGAAATTAATTTTAATTTGCAACTGGCAGAAGCTTATAATGGGTTAGGTGATTTTAAGAAGAAAGACAGCTTTTTTGCGAAAGCGGATCAATTAATACAAAAGAAAAAGAAATGAGAAGAATAATAATGGCGTTGTTGTTTTTAATGGTATTGGTTTCTTGTAAAACCCAACAAGCGGTTGTGGTAGTAGCTCCAGAAGTTCCTAAAACAAAAGGGATTTCGGCTGAAGAAATAATAGCGAATCATTACAACAACAAAATCAACTTTGCTACCGTTTATATTAAATCGAATGTGCGTTTTTCGGATGAAAAGCAAACACAGAATGTAACGGCAGAAATTAAAATTAAGAAAGACGAACAAATTTTGATTAGTGTGCGTTTCTTAGGAATTACGATGGCGAAAGCCTTAATTACACCTACATCGGTGAGTTATTATGAGAAGATGAACGGAACGTATTTTGAGGGCGATTTCAGTGGATTGAGTCAATGGCTTGGCACTGATTTGGATTTTTCTAAAATTCAAAATATGTTGTTGGGCGAAGCATTTGATAATTTACAACAAGGAAAATATGCTTTGTCAAAAGGTGAACAAGGTTTTGAATTGGCGGATTTACAATCAGGAAAAACTAAGAAAACCTTCTTTTTGGACACAGAAAAATCCCAGATTCAAAAACAAGAAATCAATCAACCGGAGCAAGACAGAATGATTCAGGTGAGTTATTCAGAACGCGCTTCATTTAATGAGGGAAGTGTTCCAATGCAGATTTTGATTCACACTTTCCAAACGAAAGGGAAAACCGAAATTAGTTTTAATTACAATGCGGTTAATTTTAATGAAGAACTTTCTTTTCCATATAGCATTCCAAATGGGTATAAAAGAATTTTAATTAAGTAAATTTGCAAAAATATTTTACCATGCCAAAATTTCTCCTTAGTCTACTTTTTGTTTGCACCACCACTTTGGTTTGGAGCCAAGACTCGCAACAAGAAAAGCTAGAACAGCGAAAAGCACAAATTCAGCAAGAAATAAAAGAGAATGAAAGACTCTTACAATCCGTTAAGAAAAAAGAAAAATCAGCGGTTAGTGTTATGGCTATTCAAGAGAAAAAAATAGCGCTGAAAGAAAATTTGATAAAGACCACAGAGAAACAAGCTAAACTCCTGAGCAATGACATGTACATCAATCAGGTACAAATCAACAAGCTTAAAAAGGAGTTAGTTGTCTTAAAGGAAGATTATGCAAAGATGATAATGAAGTCCTATAAAAGCCGTTCGGAAGAAAGTAGAGCGATGTTTTTATTGTC
>CAZOHO010000191.1:0-3147 GCA_964579755.1 uncultured Flavobacterium sp. | reverse complement strand
TAGCAATGTATTAATGTAACAATTGGAAAATTAAAATTGATTTGGAAACTAATAATTGACTTCTATTTAATTTACTTAAAAAACACATCGTATCCAAAACGAATTAAAGTTCCAATTACCACAATCAAAAAGAAGATTCGGATAAATTGATTCCCTTTGTTAATTGCCAATTTAGCCCCTAAAAAACCACCCAAAGCGTTACTAAACGCCATTGGAATAGCAATTGCCCAAATGATTTTTCCTTTGATAAAAAACAAACAAATCGAACCAAAATTAGTAGCCAGATTCACCATTTTCGCATTGGCAGAAGCGTGTAAAAAATCAAATCCCATCAAGGCAATAAACGCCACCACCAAAAAACTTCCGGTTCCAGGTCCTATAAAACCATCATACAATCCCACCACAAAACTAATGCTCACAGCATTGATTAGTTGTCTTTTAGGAGAACTATTCTTTTCAATGTGTTGTCCAAAATTTTTCTTGGCGTAGGTATAAATCACCAAAAAAGACAGCACCACTAACAGAATAGGTTTCATAAAATCATTGCTCACATAGGTCAATAAAGTCGACCCTAAAAACGCTGACGGAAAAGCTAATAGCATCATAATCGAAAGCAATTTCCAGTTCATATCTACTTTTTTAAGGTATTGGTAGGCCGCAAACGAAGTTCCGCTAAATGCCGGAATCTTCAAACTTCCCACTACAGTCGAAACGGGTAAATTGGGCAATAAAATCAATCCCATGGGAGTTTGAATTAAGCCACCACCACCTACAACGGCATCGATAAATCCAGCAAAAAAAGCAGCCAAACAAAGTAAAACAATGATGTAGTTTTCCATTATGGGTATGATTGAAGAAACAAATCTTCTATTAGATTATCAAAAAGCGTATTTTTGTGTTTCAAAAATAGAAAAAAACAAATGGAAACAGTCAAAATACTTGAAATCCTTGGATATACATTACCTTCTTTAGTAACGGGTGGCGTTGCTTATTTTTTATTTGATAACTATTTTAAAGACCAAGAGAAAATTCGTCGTTGGTTATTGCAAAAAGAAAACAAAAAAGACATTTTACCTTTGCGTTTGCAAGCCTACGAACGATTGAGTTTGTTAATGGAACGTATCAATCCCTCACAAATATTGTTGCGAAATACCCCTGTAACCAACGATAAAAAAGAATATGAAAATTTTATCATTGACCAAATCCAACAAGAATTTGAACACAATCTAAGCCAACAAATTTATGTGTCTGGCGAATGTTGGTCTATTATTCAAACGGCTAAGAATGCGACTATCCAATTGATACGCATTGCCGCTCAAAATGAAAAAGTACAAACTGCCACTGACTTGAGAGAATTTGTAGTGAGTAGTTTAGTAGATAAAGCCGCTCCTACTTATGCTGCCTTGGACTTGATCAAACAAGAAGTGGGACAGTTGTGGTAGAATAAATTTATTTTTTATATTTGATTTAATCTGCAACTGGACTTAGATCAAAATTGGTTTTTATTACAAAAATATAACCGTTTGTAACTAGTTGTATGAATAATATGCATAAATAAATGAGTGAGCAGTTATTTCAGAACAAGACAAAACAACTAATGAGTTTAAACGGACAGACAGTAAGAATTATTGTAAGTGAGCCTTGGGATTGGAAAGAAATTCTTTTCGGTAAAATTCTTTCTGATAGAGGAGGCAACAAACTTTTAGTTAAGCTGACCAAACCACTTACAGGTGACAAATTGACAAGTGACTTAATTGAACTTAGTCCAAGATACGAAAAAACAACCTTCAAAACGCTTTTACAACATTACTCTGTTACAGTTGCAGGTGCTCTTGTAACAGAAAACCCAGGTGAATTTGATTATATAATTATCGGCAGCGTAATATTAGATTAAAATGACAAATAACGAATTGAGCCATCGAGTTAATAATGCAATCATCTTACTGACGGAAGGACATACGTTCAAAATTGGTGACCTGACTTTTGATGCTAAAGATGAACATCATTTTTCTGTAACAGGTTGGACACTTTGCAATGACATAAAAACTTGACTAAACAGAGTGCATTGGATGAAATAAACGAAACGAAAACTTTGTTTAATAAAATGATTTCAGTTTCGCCAAAACTTACTAACTTCATTAAAGACAGACAAATTAAATATTCTTTAGGTTATGATTATGGAATGGGTGGAATTGAAATTTGTAATGAAACTAACGGACAAATTAAATGGACTATAGAATTAGAGTAATAAAAAATATCCTTCTTGTTGCCTCACAAAATGAAACTCAACGAAGTTAAATTCTTGTAGTAGTTCAAACATATCGTCCCTACGGGACTTTACTATTAGTTAACATTATTTATTACCAATATTCTGCTCCTAACGGAGCAATTTTTACAAAAAAATGAGAATAATCTCGTAGCGATGCCATATCGGTAGCCCCACAGGGGGATTAATCAAACGCATTATACATTTCCAACAACTGCGACACCGTATTCCAATTTCGTATCGTGGCCGTCACATTTAGTTTTTTCTCAATATATTTTTGGTCTAGTCTGGTTTTTCCTGCGCTTACTGCGTATTTGATGTAAATTTTATTGGCATCAATATGCGCTTGATCTGGTTTCACTTGACTCATTTTTAAATCATTAATGGCCTCATTTCGCAAAGCCATCGATACAAAAGCGACATAGAGTTTTTTGGTATCCAAGTCTTTTTCTTTCAAATAGGGATTGTTAGTTAAACAGGCTTCTAAATCAGATTTGGCAATCACCACCACAGGCACTTCGTGACCAAATGCTTTGAAGATTTCTTGTTTGATGAGGAAACCTACTTTAGCTGGATTCTCTTCTTCAGTAGTTACAAACACATTTCCAGATTGAATGTAGGTGGTCACGTTTTGAAAACCACATTTTTCCAAAGTCGTTTTTAATGCCTCCATTTTAATCATATTGTGTCCGGAAACATTGATGCCACGAAGTAAAGCGAGATGGGTTGTCATTGTAATTTACGATTTAGGATATACGATATACGAAGTACGATTTATTGAATTAAGACTTTAATCACTACTTTCTTTACTTCAGCAGCGGATTCTGTTTGAACACAAGGTTGGTGCAAATCATCTGGAAAAAAAATAGTAAACATTCCTT
>CAZOHO010000190.1:0-3181 GCA_964579755.1 uncultured Flavobacterium sp. | reverse complement strand
GAACGTGATTTTTGCTCCTGCATCGCTTTTTCAAAACCAGCTTCGTCTAATTGGTAGCCTCTTTCTCTTAAAATCAAAGCCGTTAAGTCAATTGGGAAACCAAAGGTATCGTACAATTCAAATGCTTTTTCTCCTGAAATTTCAGTTCCAGTAGTTTGATTCATCACATTTTCTAGCAATTGCAATCCTTGATCCAAGGTTCTTAAGAAAGAAGCTTCCTCTTCACGAATCACATTGGTTACCAAAGTTTGTTGTGACTTGATTTCAGGGAAAAATTCACTCATTTGATTCGACAACACTGCTACCAATTCATAAATAAAAGGCTCTTTGGTGTTTAAGAAGGTAAATCCGTAACGGATAGCACGACGCAAGATTCGGCGAATTACATATCCTGCTCCGGTATTCGATGGCAATTGACCATCTGCAATCGCAAAAGCTACTGCACGAACGTGATCGGCCACTACACGAATAGCAATGTTCGTTTTATTTTGTTCTTCTGAACTATTTTGTATTTCGTTTGAAGTATATTTCAAACCCGTGATTTGTTCCACTTTTTCAATTAGTGGAGAAAATACATCAGTATCGTAATTCGAAGTTTTTCCTTGCAAAGCCATACACAAACGCTCAAATCCCATTCCGGTATCCACGTGTTGTGCAGGTAGTTTTTCTAGAGAACCATCTGCTTTACGGTTGAATTCCATAAATACATTGTTCCAAATTTCCACCACTTGCGGGTGATCGTTGTTCACCAAGCTTTTACCAGAAATCAACGCTTTTTCTGCATCTGAGCGTAAATCCACGTGGATTTCAGAACAAGGTCCGCAAGGTCCTTGGTCACCCATTTCCCAGAAATTATCTTTTTTATTTCCTAAAATGATACGGTCTTCATCGATCAACTCTTTCCATAAATCCCAAGCTTCTTGGTCAAAAGGTACATTTTCGTCAGGATTTCCTTCAAAAACAGAAACGTACAAATTTTCTTTTGGAATTTTATAGACTTCGGTCAATAATTCCCATGCCCAGTTGATGGCTTCTTTTTTGAAATAATCGCCAAAAGACCAGTTACCCAACATTTCGAACATGGTGTGGTGGTAAGTATCAAAACCAACATCCTCTAAATCATTATGTTTTCCTGAAACACGAAGACATTTTTGCGTATCGGCAATTCGTTGACTTTTTGGAGTTCCGTTACCTAAAAAGTATTCTTTAAACTGTGCCATCCCTGAATTGTTAAACATCAAAGTGGGGTCGTCTTTAAGAACGATTGGTGCCGAAGGAACGATCAAGTGTCCTTTGCTATGAAAAAAGTCCAAAAATTGTTTACGTACGTCTTGTGATTTCATTTGTAGTGTTTATTCGATTATTAGGTAAAAGCTTCAATCGGTTTTCGAATCCTCGAAGAACCAAATCTACACCTCCACTTTTTTTATTCTCAAAAAAGCAGCGAACCAATGAAACATTTATTAAATTTGTTCGACTAACTTTTTTGCGAAGTGCAAAAATAGGGTATTTTAAAATATGTCGAAAGTAAAATATTATTACGATTCTGAAAATCTGGCGTATCGAAAAATAAAAACAAAAAAAGCAACGAAATTTGGTTTCGTTTTCTTGTTTTTGTTGGCCTCTACTTTATTTGGATTTTTGAGTTTTGTGGTATTGTTGAACACTCCTTATTTTGAAACTCCAAAAGACCGTTTACAGGCTCGTGAAATTGACAAATTGAAATTGCATTATGCCATTTTAAATAAAAAAATAGATGAATTGAACGCAGTGACAGCGGCTATTGAAGACCGTGACAATAATTTATACAGAACTTATTTTAATACTGCCCCTATTTCTGATGCAAATCGAAAAGCAGGATTCAAATCAAAAAATAGGTATACTGAATTAGAAGGTTTTGATAATGCCGAATTGGTGAAAAACACTACCGAGCGAGTCGATATTTTGAGTAAAGAATTGGCCATTCAATCGCAATCCTTGGATGAAATTTTGAAACTTGCCAAAGCAAAAAACAATTTATTGAGTGCTATTCCTGCCATTCAACCTGTCAAAAATGAAAATTTAAGACGAATGGCGTCAGGTTTTGGATATCGTTCTGATCCGTTTACTAAAGTGCGAAAAATGCACGAAGGAATGGACTTTACCGCTAAAACAGGTACTCCAATTTATGCCACAGGTGATGGTGTAGTTGCTCGAGCTGACAACACCGCTTCGGGTTTTGGGAACCACATAGTGATTCGGCACGGTTATGGTTATGAAACATTGTATGCGCATTTGAGCAAATATAAAGCGCGCAGAGGTCAAAGAGTGAAAAGAGGAGATATTATAGGGTATGTGGGTAGCACCGGTCGATCGGAAGCACCACACTTACATTACGAAGTTCATCAAAATAATAGAGTCGTGAATCCGCTTAATTTTTATTACGGAAACATCTCGGCAGTGGAATATGTTGCCATTTCAAAATTGGCTAATCAAGAAAATCAATCATTAGACTAATGCATATCAATTTATCAGCAGACAAAAGGTATTACAGTATTGGCGAAGTTGCCAAAGCTTTTGGAGTAAATGCATCGCTCATTCGTTTTTGGGATAGCGAATTCGACATTTTAAAGCCGAAAAAAAATGCTAAAGGCAATCGGATGTTTACCCCTGAAGATGTGAAAAACCTTCAATTAATTTTTCATTTGGTCAAAGAAAGAGGCTTCACTTTAGAAGGTGCCAAAACACATTTGAAAGAAGGTCAAAAGAAAACTTTAGATAAATTTGATATTATCAATAAACTAAAAGGAATTAAATTAGAATTAACTAACATTAAAAACAATCTTTAATTATGAAAAATAAGCAAATTTTAAATATTAGTTTAGCACTTACAATAGTAATTGTAATTGTTGGAGCGCTCCTAAAAATAATGCATTATCCTTACTCTCAGGTGGTATTAATTGCAGGGCTTATTTCAATGCTTATTTTTTGGTATGTAGCTATCTCTGAAATAAAATCCTCAACAAAAATTGATGGCTTAGAAAAATTCATGTGGATCTTCGGATTAATTTTCTTTGGCAGTATTACAGGTTTGGTATACCTTTTGTCAGCTAGAAAAAAAATCGTTTAAAAATCAATTTCAATAACAACAAATAAACAATCAACCTTAAATTTAATTAAACATGGACTTTAAAAAATTCTT
>CAZOHO010000189.1:0-3266 GCA_964579755.1 uncultured Flavobacterium sp. | reverse complement strand
AGACAAAAAAATTGGATTTTAAATTCAATTTCAATCGCAATCAAAATGATTTTGTGTTGAACTCTTTAGGTGTTGCCTTACCGGTTTTGGACAATTCCTCAGACCAAAAATTCTACAATTTCAAATTTGATTATTCGCAACCGATTGCTTTTTCTGACGAAGGAAAAATAAGTTTTGGAAGTTTGCATGAGGGCTTGTCTTTTCAAACGCAAAACAGAGGTGTGACTAATTTGGATTACCAAAGAAAAACCACTGCCGGTTATTTTGAATTGCAAACCAAGTTCAAAAGTATGAGCTTTATTCTTGGAGGTAGAGCCGAAGATTATAGCATTTCTGGAAAAGCCAACAATACAGACTTAACCCCTTTCAAACAGTTTCGTTTTTTTCCAAATGCCAGTGCGCAGTACAATTTTAACAAATCGGTGTTCTTTAATGTGAATTACAATAAGAAAATTACGTTGCCAAGTACCTCTGCGTTAAATCCAAACAATACGAGTTATCAAAATCCCACTATCAGCAACCAAGGAAATCCTAACTTGCAACCAACTATTTATGATAACTACGAAGTGAAGTTGAGTGCGTATGATTATGCATTTATTGGCTATTCTGTAAGTTCGGCTAAGAATCAAGTGATTCAGAGAGTGAATTTGAATTCCAATGTGGTAACCAATACTAATGAGAATATTTCGGAATTGAAAGTACATAATTTCAATATCGGAATGCCGATTCCGTATATGTTGTTTACCAAAGGTCTAGCTGAAACAATGAAAATGAATGTGAATCCGGATGAGATGAACTTTTTATTTGTGTACGCGGCTTATCAGTTGCATCAAATTCCAGCTATAGAAACCAAAGGATTTTGGGTGTATAATGTAATGTCGCAAATGGTATTGCCAAGCAAAATTAAGTTTGTAGCCAATTTTAGCTACATCACTGCCAAAGGGAATTACTATTATTTCATTGCCAATAAACCGTTCAACAATACGGTGGATTTGTCCTTGTCTAAAAAGTTCTTGAAAGATCAGTTGTCAATTTCGATCAATGCGGATGATATTTTTAACTCCAACCGATTTGTATTCAACTCTTATAACACGTCGCTGTTGTTGAGTAACAAAATGGATTCGAGACGTTTTGGATTTAGTATCAATTACAAGATTCCAACAAAAAATAAATTAGCGAGAGAAACCCCAATCTTATTGAACAAGGATAAAAAAGAAGAAACGGGAATTATTGGGAATTAAAACAAAAACCCTGCTAGTGACTAGCAGGGTTTTTTATTGTTACTCAATGCGCTAGTAAGATACTCGCGACAGCGTGAGGTTACCGATATTCCATCGCTACGCGATTTGCAATCATGTTATATTTTTCTACACATCTCAGCTCCGCTAGGAGCTGCATTTTGGTAAAAAAGGGTATTCAGATTAGAAAAGTCCCGTAGGGACGGGATTTAACTATTGGATAGTAATTTGAGTTATTAATGACACGAGCATGTTTTGTATTGTCACGCAAAGTCGGGAGACTTTGTTTTGTGGACGGGCAGTATTGACCACGCGAAGGGATTCGCGCGGTAGCGGGGGGGGTAGCGGAGGGCAAACCTTACTTTTTTATGAAATCCAACTTGATAACATAAATATTTTCCAACCTTTCTTTGTTTTTTGAATAATATAAGTCGAACCTCCTGTCAATTGCGATGTTTGAATCTTATATGTGTCTTTTTTTTTATCACATTTAAACATTTGAGAATAACTGCTTTTAATAAAATGAGATGGGTATTTTAATTTATACTCTTCATATTCTTTTGATGTCATAATTATCATAGTCTCACCATGAAGTTCTAATCCTTGTAAATCCATATCATCGGTAACAAATATATTAACAGATTCAAAATCTCCATATAAAGAATCTGTTTTACTTTTTTCATAAACTGGTGGATTTGTTAAATCTAATTCCATTTCTCCCTTTTTATTTGGTCGAAAATTTTCAATTAATGTCTCATAAATTAGTGACTTCTCCGTTTTTGTACTTTTAAATCTAGGATTCTTATCTTCGCTATCAATTATTCCGTCACCATCAGAATCAAGAATATTATGGTCAAGCATCATCTTTTTTTCAACAATATCAGTTAAACCATCATTATCTGAATCTTGTGTAATTTGACTAATTTTCAATTGAACAGCAATACTATCTTGAATTGTTTCAAATTCTGCTGGCATTGGATGAATTACCTCTGAAATTTGTCTAACAATAGTAGCTTCAATTTGAAGTGTACTAGAATCTTTCCATAATGGAATCTTTGAATTTCTTTTTAAATAGTAATAACAATTCTCAGTTAGACCAGTGTAATACTTTTTCCAAGTTTCTCCATTATCATAAGACAATGCTAGCCAGTATCCCCAACCACCATATATGAAATCATCATATTTTGAATCAGTGTATATAATAGCCCAATTACTACCGCTTTTTTCTTGTTTTATCACAGACATTTTCGGAATAATTCCAATTTTTTCATTCCTCATAGCTTGTATTATAGAGTCAAACTTTATGAAATCATTCATATTCTTATTTTGAGATTGCATAATTGAATCCCAATATTCTGAAAACACCTGTCTTGAATTGTAAATAGCAGGATTATTAATTTTTACTATTTTTACATAGTCATATTCATTCTTCTTTGCAGTCTCAACACTCACGGGCGTAAACTCCTTATGCTCCCATGTATTTCTAAGACTATCATAATACGCATCTTCTTCTTTACTTTTATATTTCTTCTCATCTTGCGAGAATGAGTTACCAAAAGTGAGAGTCAATAAAATACAAATCAAAATCTTGTTAAAATATCTCATGTTACTGTTTTTTAATATTTGCCAACTCGTTTATATGTGAAACTTTCAAACTTGTATCCTGCTATTTGGGCAAGATTGGCGAAAGTTGGCCTCTTGTTTTTCAAATATATAAATTTTTCTTACAATTCATTAACTGAACTTATAATTTGAAGTATGCTTTTAGACAAAAAAAGCCACCCTTTCGGGCAGCTTTACAAAGCACTTGTTTTTTGAACTTATTTTATCAACTCAAAACTACGTTTTACAAAAGCCGTTAAAGCTTCTCCTTTTAATAAGTTTTGAGACAATTTAGCCAAGTCTAAGGCTTGTTTAACCAAGCTTTCTTGAGTGGTTTTGTCTTCGGTGTTCAAAATTGTGGTGGCCAAATCCGAGTTGGTGTTTACCACTAAGTTGTACATTTCTGGCATGTTGCCCATACCAAAC
>CAZOHO010000188.1:0-3272 GCA_964579755.1 uncultured Flavobacterium sp. | reverse complement strand
ATCGTATTTCGCTTTTGCGCGACAAAATCAAAACGATTGACAAACAAATGGGCATTCAACGTAGTAACCGTGGAGCGATGGTTCGTGTGGCTTTAGTGGGTTATACCAATGTAGGAAAATCAACCTTGATGAATGCCGTGGGGAAAAGTGAAGTATTTGTAGAAAATAAATTGTTTGCCACTTTGGACACCACTGTTCGTAAAGTGGTGATTAAAAACCTACCTTTCTTACTTTCGGACACGGTGGGATTCATTCGGAAATTGCCTACGCAATTGATAGATTCCTTTAAAAGTACACTAGATGAGGTACGCGAAGCCGACTTATTATTACACGTTGTAGATATTTCGCATCCCGATTTTGAAGATCATATTGAAGCTGTAAATCAAATTTTGCAAGACATCAAAGCCAATGACAAACCAGTGATTATGGTGTTCAACAAAATTGATTCCTACCAACACTTAACGATTGACGAAGACGATTTAATGACCGAGAGAACAACGCGTCATTATACTCTAGAGGAATGGAAATCGACTTGGATGAACCGTGTGGGAGAACAAAATGCCTTATTTATCTCGGCAACGCAAAAAGAAAATTTCGAAGAATTTAGAGAGCGAGTATATGAAGCCGTTAGACAAATTCACATTACGCGTTTTCCTTATAATAAATTCTTGTATCCCGATTATAAAGACGCAGTTGAGAAAGAAGAATAAAAAAAGCCCTTTTGAGTTTTCAAAAGGGCTTTTTTGCTAAACAATAAATCAATTTATTTTTTCGCTTTATACAAAGGCACTGCCGAACAAGCTTCGCCAAACATAACGCTTTTAGAAACTTGAATCAATTTTTGAATCGCCAAAGTATACACTTGATTTGGAACAGCTTTTTTGGAACAACCTTTCAAAATAACTGGGTTTTCAAAATAATCCGTGTAATCCAACTTGTTTAAAATGTCTTGGTACCATTCAATAATGGCTGATTCTTTGGTTCCATGAATGATTTTTAAAGCAAAAGGCGCTAAATGAACCGACACTAAAGCAAATGCCCAAGCAGGCAAAATAGCGTCAGTCGAACAGTATAAAGCTACATATTTATCTTCAAATGGAGACCAATCGTACTCTTTTAATTGCGATCTAAAATCGGTTTCTCTCAGGATAAACCCATCAGCTAACCATTGCGAAACATCTAAATCAACCACATGCTCATTTGGATAGTAATCTTCTAAATCGAATACTACCAAGGAACTTTGGGCTACTTTATTAATGATTTCGTCTTCCATTTTACAACATTCCCAACTCTAATTTTGCTTCTTCGCTCATCAAATCTTTACTCCAAGGCGGATCAAACGTAATCTCTACATCAGCATCTTTTACATTTTCGATGGATTTTACTTTTTCTTCAACTTCTCTTGGCAAACTTTCTGCCACAGGGCAGTTTGGAGAGGTTAACGTCATTAAAATTTTTACTTCGTAATCCGTATTTACCATTACATCGTAAATCAAACCTAATTCGTATATATCAACAGGAATTTCTGGATCGTAAATCGTTTTTAATTTTTTTACAATCGCTTCTCCTAATTCGTTAGTGTCTATTTCTTGTGTCATAATTGTTAGTTTTTTGAGTGGAATGCCAAAGCATACATTTTAATATTTTTAATCATCGAAACTAGTCCGTTAGCGCGAGTAGGTGACAAATGCTCTTTTAATCCAATGGCATCTATAAAATCCATATCGGCTTCCAAGATATCGGCTGGTTTCTGATTGGAAAAAACCCGAATCAAAATAGCGATAATTCCTTTAGTTAGTATCGCATCGCTATCTGCTGTAAAAGCAACCGTATCCCCTTGTTGCTCCCCCTGCAGCCATACTTTAGACTGACAACCTTTGATAATGTTCTCATCTGTTTTGAATTCTTCTTTGATTAAAGGCAAATTTTTTCCTAGCTCAATGATGTATTCATAGCGCTGCATCCAGTCGTCAAACATCGAGAACTCGTCAACGATTTCATCTTGTATTTCTTTAATTGTCATAATCAAACTTTACTATTTTACTTTACAAAAGAAAGCATTTTATTCACTATTTTTTCTGTTTCAGCCGGCGGATAGCCGTGATCAAAACTTTGGGATTCGTATGTTTTCCCTTGTTTGGTTATTTTTAAATTCGCAATCGCTGCGCCATCAAACAATCGTTTTTCGGTTGGTGCCTTCCAATTGTGTAGCGATGCTACATCCAACTCTTGAAGCATCGTGTTACAATTATTCCATTCAGTGGCCGAAAGTTTGAATGCAACTGGTTTTTCCTCTCTGCTTTTAGATATAAAAACCATTTGATTTTCCACACTAATCGTTTGATAGAATCCTCTTGAATAGACTTTATATTCGACTTTTATCGAACTATCAACTACTTTTTTTTGCCCAGCGCATCCAGCAAAAAATAAAATAGTGAACAACAAAACAATCGCCTTTTTCATTTTTCGGTCGTTTTTAAGACAGCATTATTTTAGCTTTCTTTACCGCTTCGACCATGATGTCAATTTCTTCTTTGGTATTGTAAAAAGCAAACGAAGCGCGAATCGTTCCTGGAATTTCAAAGAAATTCATAATCGGTTGCGCACAGTGGTGTCCTGTTCGAACTGCTATTCCTAATTTATCCACAATCGTTCCAATATCATACGGATGAATACCATCAATATTAAATGAAATTACTGAAGTTTTCGCCTCAGCTGTTCCATATATTTTCAATCCTTCAATAGCTAAAAGTTGTTCCGTTGCATAATGAAGTAATTCTGTTTCTTGTTTTTGAATATTCTCAAAACCAACTGAATTCATATAATCTACAGCCGTTCCTAGTACAATTCCACCAGCAATATTTGGTGTTCCTGCTTCAAACTTATGAGGCAATTCGGCATAGGTCGTTTTCTCAAAAGTGACTTCTTTAATCATTTCGCCACCACCTTGATAAGGCGGCAATTTATTCAACCACGCTTCTTTTCCGTACAAAATTCCGGTTCCGGTTGGCCCGCAAATTTTATGCCCTGAAAAAGCATAAAAATCACAATCCAATTCTTGTACATTGGGTTTCAAATGCGGCACCGCTTGTGCACCATCAATAAAAACGGCAGCGCCAAATTGATGCGCTTTATCAATCATATATTTGATTGGGTTAATCGTTCCCAACGCATTGGAAATATGATTGACCGTTACGATTTTTGTTTTATCCGAAAGCAATTGGTCAAAGTCTGCCATCACCAACTCCCCTTTTTCATTCATCGGAATGACT
>CAZOHO010000187.1:0-3287 GCA_964579755.1 uncultured Flavobacterium sp. | reverse complement strand
GGAATGAAGGCTTTATTAATTTTTTATCTGACCAAATACCACCTTTTTTCAGATGATTCAGGAAATCTTTTAATTGGAAGTTATGCCGCCTTAGTATATGCGGTTCCAGTTATTGGAGGTTTTATTGCCGATAAATATTTAGGGTTTAGAAAAGCGATTATTTTCGGGGGAATTATGTTGGTTTTAGGCCATATGGGAATGGCGTATGAAGGAAATGCGGCAACACAGTCTATGACTGGAGAAATTGTTCGGGATAATTTTGCGCTTCAAGTATTCTATTTCTCATTGTCCTTAATTATAGTAGGTGTTGGGTTTTTGAAAGCTAACATTTCTTCTTTGGTGGGTGAACTGTACATTAAAGGAGATAAACGAAGAGATTCTGGTTTTACCATTTTTTATATGGGAATTAATTTAGGGTCATTTTTAGCTACTATTATTTGTGCTTGGTTAGGAGAGAATTATGGTTGGAGTTATGGTTTTGCTGCCGCTGGTATTGGGATGTTCTTTGGTTTGATTACTTTTATTTCGGGCAAGCGCTTTTTAGAAGGTAAAGGCGAGTCTCTTGTTCCTGAAATGCTGGTTAAAACTTCTTTTGGCATCAAAAACGAATGGTTGATTTATGGAGCAAGTGCTTTGTCGGCATTATTTTTCTGGCAAATGGTGCAAAGTCATGAAGCGGTTTCATGGATTTTAAAAATTGCAGGAGGTTTGTCTTTCTTGTATATCGTTTATTTTGCTGTTACCCAACTTTCTGGAAAAGAAAGAGATCAATTAATTGCACTGACTATTCTCATAGTTTTTACTATTGTTTTTTGGGCTTTATTTGAACAGGCCTATACTTCTTTAAATTTATTTGCCGATAGAATATTGGATCGTACTATTTTTGGTGTCGAACTAACTGCGGGTCAATTTTTAAGTTTTAATGCTTTGTTTATTATTCTTTTGGCGCCTGTTTTTGCTTGGCTTTGGGTCAAATTAGGAAAATATAATCCCAACACTGCTGTAAAATTTTCCATTGCATTAATTTTAGTAGGATTAGGTTTTGGTTCATTAGTTTTAGGAATCAATATCTCAGAAACAGGAAAAGTGGCTGCGTTTTGGTTAATCTTAACCTATTTATTACACACCTGCGGCGAGTTGAGTTTGTCTCCTGTAGGTTTGTCGGCAGTGACAAAGCTTTCGCCAGTAAAAATTGTTGGTTTTATGATGGGAGTATGGTTTTTAGCTACTGCAAGTTCAGAGTTTATAGCTTCAGTATTAGCTAATATTGCTTCGATTGATACTTCTAATGGTATGGCTCCCGATTTGAATTTAGCCAAACAGAGTTATCTGAAATTATTTGAATATCTTTTTTATACAGGAATTGGGTTTGGATTACTTTTACTAGTTTTATCTCCAGTTATCAAAAAATTAATGCACGGGGTAGACAAAGAATTAAATAATTAATATTATGACTGAGAATTCAACGGATCAATTTTTTAAAAGTACGGTTTTAGGACATCCTGCTGGACTTTTTGTGTTGTTTTTTACCGAAATGTGGGAACGTTTTTCCTTTTATGGAATGCGTGCTTTATTGGTGATGTTCTTTACTTCAACAGTTGTAAATGGTGGTTGGGATTGGACTAGAGAACAAGCCATGGCTATTTTTGGATCGTATGTCGGATTGGTATACTTGTCAACTATGCTTGGAGGCTATTTTGCGGACAAGGTTATTGGCTATCGGTGGGCAGTTGTAGTTGGTGCATTGTTGATGACTTTTGGTCATGGTTCTATGGCATTGGAGTCGCCTTTTTTTATCTATTTAGGATTAATTCTTTTAGTGTTTGGGAATGGATTCTTTAAACCCAATATGGTTTCTATCGTTTCAGAAATGTATAAAGACCGACCTGAGAAGAAAGATGGTGCTTACACTATTTTTTATATGGGTGTGAATTCTGGAGCCTTTTTTGGTATTGTTTTATGTGGTTATCTAGGTGAGCAAGTGGGTTGGAATTGGGGATTTGGTTTAGCTGGGATTTTTATGCTTTTCGGGTTAATTCAATTTTGGCTTTCGCGAAATATCTTCGGCGATATTGGTTTGAAACCAGTTAAAAAAGAAGTGGCGCTAACCGATGATGATAATGATACACTAAATCCTTTTCCAGTTTGGCAATTGGTTTTAATTGGTTTAATGACTGTTTTAGGTTTGATTTGGATAATTTTTGAACCCGCTAAAATAATAACAAACGGAGGTTTAGATCTATTTAATTTTGAAGTTATGGGTCTAACAGGAAATAATTTCACGATTCTCTTAGCAGTTGTTTTGTTTTTGGTTCTTTTGGTTTATCGATTATTAACATATTCTCAAATTACTAAAGAAAAAATGATTGCAGTTACTTTTTTTGCATTCTTAACTATTTTCTTTTGGGCCATATTTGAGCAATCACCAGGAACCTTAACTATCTTTGCTAATGATTATACAAATCGAGTTTTAGAAGGGAACTCAGGCACTATTTTTATGATTATTAATGCTGCTATTACTTTGGTACCTCTAGGTATCATTACTTGGGTATTAATTTTATTATTCAGACAAACATTTGCAAAATATGCCATGGCTAATATTGCTTTGTCTATTAGTTTTGTTATTATTTGGGGTATCGCCTTTTGGATGTTAAATGATCAATTTTCAGGTAAAACTTTAGAAGTACCTGCCTCTTGGTTTGCCTCTTTGAATTCGCTATATATTATTACTTTGGCACCCTTATTTTCAAAATGGTGGGAGAGTAAATACAATCCATCTGCTAATATGAAATACGCAATCGGGATGTCATTTTTAGCTATTGGAATGATATGCGTTGCTATTGGTGCTGATGGAATTGTTCCAGGTGCTAAGACGGCTTCTGTAAGTATGATTTATTTAGTTTTAGTATATCTTTTTGTTACTATGGCAGAGTTGTGTATTTCGCCAGTAGGATTGTCCTATGTGAGTAAATTGGTTCCTGCCAGAATGATTGGGATGATGTTTGGAATTTGGTATTTAGCAGTTGCTATCGGTATGAAAGGAGCTGCAAAATTTGGAGAAAACATTGATAAAATTGCCGATGAAAAAGGACTCAGTTATTACTTTTGGATGTTAGCTATTGTTTCTTTATCTGTGGCATTTTTATCTTTCATCATGTCGCCCGTTATTAAAAAGTTAATGCATGGTGTGCGATAAAAAATTAATGGTATTTTTGTAACCAAAATTCAGCATAAATGAAAAAAATAATTATAACCTTAGTATTTGTTTTAGGTTCAATTTCGATACA
>CAZOHO010000186.1:0-3290 GCA_964579755.1 uncultured Flavobacterium sp. | reverse complement strand
CTACAGTTCCAACCGCTTGACCTGGTTGAACAATTACAGGTACATTTTCTAATTTAGTACCCTCTGTAGTTGTAATAGTAGCATAACTACCATTTAATCCTCCATTAGCAACAATTTCATTAGTTAATCCTAATTTTTTAGCATCAGCATTAGAAACCGTTACATAATTATCCCAAGATACTCTTGTGATTGGATCAGGGAATTCTTGTAACCAAGGGTTATTAGCTTGTTGACCATCACCTAATCCAGTTTTAGTATATAAAACTAATTCAAATGCTTCTGAAGCTTTTGATTTTGACAAGGCAGTTGCTGCAGCAGCATAATCAGCTGAACCAGCAGATGCTGTTGGAACAACACCAACATATACACCATCATGTAATACTTTATTCCAAGTAGATCCTGCAATTACTGAAGCTGCAGTTCCTTTAATGTAATCATAAAAAGTACCTACATTGCCATTCAAAGACAATAAAACATCTTGAAATTGTTTGGTATTGAATAATGGACGAATAGTTGGTTGAGTAAGGCTATAAGTCCCTTTTGTCAAACTTAAATCGTTCCAAGATTCCAAATAATGAGGAACCGGGGCAGCTATTGTAGCAACTGAAGCCGTCTCATCTTCTTTCAAAGAGAAAGCAACTGAAGTAGTAACTTTTTTAAGTCCTTCTACAAAAGAAGCACTGTCTGCCAATGTATAAACAGGATTAACGCCACTCATAATTAATGTATGAACGCTACCTGCTTTCATTTCATTAATCAATTGAGCTACTTTCTCGTTAGATCCTTTTCTTATTTGTCTTGTTCCAGAAGTAGTAAAAGCTTCACTAGCTAATTTTTGATTGATAGCCAAAACTAATAACTGAGCATTTTTATCTTGAATTCCAGACACCAACACTCCTTTTGAACCAGCAGCCTTTAATTGTTGCGCTGCTTTTGTAACTTCTGATTTAAATTGATCATCTAAACTTACCGCAACTGAAGTACCAGTTACAACATTATATATATGAACTAATGCTTGTTTTTGATTCGCAGTTGACATAGGCAAACGCTTATCAGCAGCAGCACCGGATAAAGTCATATTCGCTTCCAATTGGAAATGACGTGACATTTTTCCGTTTTTAGGAATTCTACCTTGAGCATAACCCGCATCATATCCTCCACCTTGCCAATCTCCTAGGAAATCAGCTCCAACAGAAACGATTAAAGACGCTTTAGAAAAATCATAATCCACTAACGCTCTTTCTCCGTATACTGTTTCAAAAGCATCTAATGCTTCAGAAGATGAAACCGCATCATAAACTACATGTTTTGCATTTGGATTTTTAGCAACAAACTCAGCAATCAATTTTTCAGTTGATGGACTTGCCAAAGTATTTGTCAACAAAACCACTTGGCTCCCTTTTGCTTTTGCTTCTACAATGCTTGATGCAATTTTAGAATTCACATCAGCCCAACTTGCATTAGCACCAGCAATTTTAGGCTCTTTCAAGCGCATACTGTCATACAAAGACAAGATTGACGCATGAACTCTTGCATTAGCAGAAAATTTTGCTCCAGCAATAGTATTATTATCAATTTTGATTGGACGACCTTCGCGTGTTTTAACTAATAAATTAGCAAAATCAAAACCGTCAAAAACAGACGTTGCATAATAATCAGCTACACCAGGAATAATTTGTTCTGGTTGCAACACATAAGGTATTGATTTATGAACAGGACCTTCACAAGCAGCAAGAGTAGCTGCCGCAGTACTAAATCCAACGTACTTTAAAAAATCACGACGTGTTGTAGAAGAAGATGACAAGGCATCATTATTTCCTAAAAATTCATCTGTAGGAATCTCTTCAACGAATTCGTTATTTTTAAGCGCCTCAACAATAGAACTATTTCCGTCTAGTTCCTCAACACTTTTCCAGTATTTTTTGTTTGATGACATATATAAATATTAAAAACTTAATAATTTGATTAATAGTGACATTTACCACATTCTAAACCTCCCATTTGAGCAGCAGTCAATTTATCTACTCCATACTTTTTAGAAAGTTGTTCGTGGATTTTAGTGTAATATTCATTACCCTCCATTTTAACATCAGTTTTTCTGTGGCAATCAATACACCATCCCATTGTTAAAGGAGCAAATTGTTTTTGAATTTCATATTCTTGAACTGGTCCGTGACAAGTTTGACATTCAATTCCAGCAACAGTTACGTGTTGTGAGTGATTAAAATATACAAAGTCAGGTAAATTATGAATACGAACCCATTTAACCGGCTGTGTTTTTCCAGTATACGATTGTGTTGTTTTATCCCAACCCACAGCAGTATATAATTTTTGAATCTGCTCATCATAAAATGCCTTACTGTATTCTGGAGTAGCAGTAGTTTCTGCAACTTCAGAAATGTTTTTATGACAGTTCATACAAACATTTAAAGAAGGAATACCTGCATTTTTACTGACTCTAGCAGCAGAGTGACAATATTTACAATTAATCTCATTATCACCAGCGTGGATTTTATGAGAATAATGAATTGGCTGAATTGGAGCATATTCTTGATCAACACCTACTTGCATCAAGAAACCATAAACCAAATAAGCACCAGATAACAATAAGAATATTGCCGTAACCAATATTAAAAATTGATTTTTAACAAATGCTTTCCAAATAGAAATTCTTGGTTCTTTTGGTGCAACTTCAATATTATTCGCTTTAGCTACTTTTCTTAACACATTGTTCACCAAAAACAACATTACCACAAGCATAGCCATCACCAAAGCAAGAGCTCCTAATATAATATTATTTGACAAACCACTTTCTGACGAAGCTGCAGCATCAGTTCCCGGAACAGCAGCACCAGCAACAACCGGAGCTTCTTCTTTAGGAGTTGAAGTATATGCTATAATATTATCAATATCTCCTTCTGACAACTGAGGAAAAGCAGTCATTACCGCTTTATTATTTTCTTCAAAAACTTTAACAGCAGCTGCATCTCCAGATTTAATCAAATCAGAGCTATTATGCACCCATTTGTAAATCCATGACATCTCATATTTACCAGCCACACCTCTAAGAGCAGGACCTGTAGATTTAGCATCTAATTTATGACATGCAGCGCAATTTGCATTGAATAGTTCTTTCCCTTTTGCAGGATCTCCACCAGTTGTAGCAGCAGGAGCCGCCGTAGCAGCAGGAGCAGCATCTTGAGCAAATGAAGTTACAGAGAAAATTAGCATTAAAGCTAAGCAGAAATATAATTTCCTTAAGATCGAATTATGGTTACCCACCTTTTTCA
>CAZOHO010000185.1:0-3294 GCA_964579755.1 uncultured Flavobacterium sp. | reverse complement strand
GAAAAAAATTATATTATTAGGATATATGGGGTGTGGCAAATCAACAATTGCCGAAAAACTCTCCAGTTTAATCCAAATACCCTTTGTGGATTTAGATAAAAGTATTGAAACTAAAGCTGAAATGACTATCAACCAGATTTTTGAATCGTTTGGCGAAGTCTATTTTCGAAAATTAGAACACGATGTTTTTGTCGAATTATTAGCGGCTCCCGAGAATCAAATCATAGGTTTAGGAGGTGGAACACCTTGTTATGCTAACAATCATGAATTGTTAAAAGGGAAGGGAATTACTTCGATTTATTTGAAGGCTTCGGTTGAAACGCTTTTTAATAGATTGGCACACAATAAAAGCAAACGTCCTATTGTGGCTAATAAAACGGAGGCCGAATTACAAGAGTTTATCGCTAAGCATTTGTTTGACCGAAGTTATTACTACAATCAAGCAGAATACAAAGTAACTGTCGACGGGAAATCGATTGATGAAACAGTTGCGGATATTATTTCAATATTAGCTTAAATAAGCTAAATTTTGTCCGTTTTCATCAAAAACAACACGCACGTGTTCTAGTAAAGAAGTAGATAGTGAAATACCTTTAAAATCAGCTTTAACTGGATATTTTTTGTGATTACGGTCGACTAAAACGGCCGTTTTAAATTTGGTTAAAGGAACATCTAAAAAATGACGAACCGCATAAATTAGGGTAGTTCCTGAATTCAATACGTCATCTACTAAAATTAATCCTTTGTTAGCATAGTCTTCTTTGGATAATGATGTTTGAATAGCCGATTCAGGATGTAATTTGTTGACGTTAACTTCGCACAAAGCAATTTTTAATGTAGCAATGTCTTGTAGAGCATCCGCTATTTTTTGAGCAAAAATAAATCCGTTGTGTGCAATTCCTGCAATTACAATTTCTTCTTCATCCACAAAAGTTTCATAGATTTGATAAGCAATACGTTTGATTTTATGCTCAATTTCTTGATGTGTTAAGATGATATTTTGGCTCATAACTTATTTTTTGTGAAAGGTACAATCTTTTTTTGTTCGTTTTAATCCTGAGGTTTCAATTTTTACAAAAAGTATTCTTCCGAGTCTTCGGGGATTTCATTGCCGTATTCGTCAATATCTCTTCTGTCTTTTTTAGTAGGTCGTCCAGTTCCTGTTTTTCTGTAATGGTCTTTAGATAGTTTTAGTAACTCTAAATGTGCATAGGCTTCGGCAGGAGTGTCGTTTCGACGATAGATATCTACTAATTTAGCACCAACCCGACTTTCAGGAATGTCTAGTACGGTAATAATTTGTGTGATTTGGTCTTTTCTAAACGTAATTTTATCCGTTGGAAAAACCTCCCGAGAAGGTTTGGCTATTTGTCCATTTACGGTTACATGATTCTTTTTACAAGCCTCGGTAACCATGTTTCTTGTCTTGTAATACCTCACGCACCATAAATATTTGTCTATTCGCATAAATTTTCTAAAATCGAAGTTAAATAGTTTACAAAAATAAATCAATATTGTATCTTGCGCACTTAAAATTCGCCATAATGAACAAATTTAAGTATTATTTTATTGTATTAGTTGCAACCCTTTCTTTATTTTCATGTTCTAAAAATGATTCTACTGTTGTAGAACCACTTAGAGAATACTCGGTTCAATATACTACTGATTTAGCTACAATTGAAGAATACCTAAAGACAACTTATATTACTGTTACTAATCATGCAGGATTTACAGACGATCAAGATGTTACTTTTACTAAAATTCCTTCAGGTGGTACACAGTCTTCAGTATGGTCTTATTTAAATAGCGCGTCTTTCCCGAAATTATTGACTAGAGATGTTAATTTGCACGGAATAACATATAAAGTATACTATTTGGTTCTTAGAGAAGGTACAGGTGAAAAACCAACTAATGTAGATGGGGTTTTAGCATCGTATCGTGGAGATTATTTGACTCAGGTTGCTGCTACAACGACAACAGCAGCGTCTTTGACGGCAACACAATTTGAAGAATCCAAATACCCGCAAAGTTTTTTTAGTCTTACCAACACAATTGTAGGTTGGTCAGAAATTTTCCCGCAATTTAAAAAAGGTACTTATACTACTAATGTTGACGGAACAGTGTCGTATGCAGGATTTGGTGCAGGGGTGATGTTCTTGCCTTCTGGATTAGCATATTATGCTTCAGGGAGTGGTAATATTCCTTCGTATGCCCCTTTAGTTTTTAGTTTTAAATTGTATGAAATTCAGCGTCAAGATCAAGATGCTGACGGAATTCCGTCGTATTTAGAAGATTTGAATGCAGATGGTTATGTGTATGACTTTAGAAATACAATTAGTTATCCAACTACACCGACGACTAATATTGATGATACTGATGGAGATGGTGTTCCTAATTTTTATGATGTAGACGATGATGGAGATAATTACACCACTAAGCTTGAAATTAAAAATACTACTACTGGATTAGCTTACCCTTTTGTCAGTATTCCAGATTGCAGTGGAAATACAACTACTACAACTAGAGTTAAAAAGCATTTAGATAAAAACTGTCATTAATCAAAAAATATAAAAATAAAAAATCCCGATTTCATTGAAATCGGGATTTTTTTATGGTAAATAAAAAGTATTATTTTCTTTTAATCACTTTTTCTGCAGCGGCAACAATCGCTTGATTGTTTAACTTGTATTTCTCCATTAATTGCTCAGGAGTTCCTGATTCTCCAAAACTATCATTCACAGCTACAAATTCTTGTGGAGCAGGGTGATGTAAGGCTAATACTCTAGAAACACTTTCTCCTAAACCTCCTAAGATATTATGTTCTTCAGCAGTAACAATACACTTTGTTTTTGCCAATGATTTCAAAATTGCCTCTTCGTCCAATGGTTTGATTGTGTGAATGTTGATTACTTCGGCAGAAATACCTTTGGCTTCTAAAGTTTCAGCAGCAATTAAAGCTTCCCAAACTAAGTGACCTGTTGCTACAATAGTCACATCAGTTCCTTCATTTAAAAGAATGGCTTTACCAATTACGAAAGGTTCGTTAGCAGGCATAAAGTTAGGCACTACTGGACGTCCAAAACGCAAGTAAGCTGGTCCGTGATGGTCAGCTAAAGCAATAGTAGCCGCTTTGGTTTGATTATAATCACAAGTGTTGATTACGGTCATTCCAGGCAACATTTTCATTAAACCAATGTCTTCTAGAATTTGGTGAGTCGCCCCATCTTCTCCAAGAGTTAATCCTGCGTGTGAAGCACAAATTTTCACGTTTTTCTCAGAGTACGCTACAGATTG
>CAZOHO010000184.1:0-3379 GCA_964579755.1 uncultured Flavobacterium sp. | reverse complement strand
CAGGTGCTGCGGTAACGGCTTCAGGAATATTTGCTGATGTCATCCGAATTGGAAATATATAAATTAATTGATAGTTTTTGGTTGATAGATAAAAACAACCGACAACCAACAACCAATAATCATGAATGAAATAAAACTATTTTGCCCAGCAACCATTGCTAATCTTTCTTGTGGATTCGACGTTTTAGGACTTTGTCTTGACAATGTAGGTGACGAAATGGTGATTCGGAAATCGGCTCAAAAAGGAATTCAAATTACCCAAATCATTGGTGCCGACTTACCTCTAGAAACCGAAAACAATGTTTCAGGAGTGGCCGGATTGGCATTATTAGAAACGGTGAACGCTGACTTTGGTTTTGAGATTGAGATTTATAAAAACATCAAAGCTGGAAGTGGAATCGGAAGTAGTGCGGCTAGTTCAGCTGGAGCTGTTTTTGGTATCAATGCCTTGCTAGGCTATCCCTATTCAACTAAAGACTTAGTGCAGTTTGCCATGCAAGGCGAAAAATTAGCCTGTGGTAATGCGCACGCCGACAATGTTGCTCCTGCCCTTTTGGGTGGATTTACCTTGGTAAGAAGTTACAGTCCTTTGGATATTATCAAAATAGAAAGCCCATCCGAATTATATGCGACAGTAGTACATCCACAAATTGAATTAAAAACTTCGGATGCGCGTTCGGTATTGAAACAAACCGTTTCTTTAAAAAGCGCTATCATGCAATGGGGAAATGTGGGTGGATTAATCGCGGGATTGTACACCCAAGATTACGATTTAATTGGTCGTTCTTTACACGATGAAATTGTAGAGCCTTTACGAAGTGTCTTAATTCCGGGGTTTGATTTAATCAAACAAGCGGCTTTAGAAAATGGGGCTTTAGGTTCTGGAATATCAGGTTCAGGTCCTTCCATTTTTGCATTATGCAAAGGAAAGGAAACAGCAGACAAAATTGCCAAAGCCATGAGTGCAGTCTACGAAGCCATTAATTTACCGTATGAAATTCACGTTTCAAAAGTGAATTCTGAAGGAGTTAAAATTTTAAGTCAACAATAAAAACTTTGCTTACCCAAGCAATATAACACAATGAAATATTACAGTTTAAACCATAACGCACCTAAAGTTTCTTTTGAAGAAGCAGTTATACAAGGATTAGCAACCGATAGAGGATTGTATTTTCCAGAAAATATTACACCGCTGTCAAACGACTTTTTTGATACTATCGAAAACTTAAGCAACGAAGAAATTGCATTTCAAGCTATCCAACAATTTGTGGGAGATGAAATTCCAGAAACCGAACTTCGAGCTATTATTAAAGACACCTTATGTTTTGGCTTTCCGGTGGTCGAAGTAGAAAAAGGAATTTATTCCTTAGAATTATTTCATGGTCCAACTATGGCATTCAAGGATGTAGGTGCGCGTTTCATGTCACGTTGTTTAGGATATTTCAATCGAAATGACAAGAAATCTAAAAATACCGTTTTAGTAGCTACCTCTGGTGATACTGGAGGAGCTGTGGCTAGTGGTTTTCTTGGTGTAGAGGGTGTGGATGTCGTTATTTTATATCCTTCTGGAAAAGTAAGTGACATTCAAGAAAAACAACTAACTACTTTAGGGCAAAATATTAATGCGCTGGAAGTAGATGGTGTTTTTGACGATTGTCAAGACATGGTAAAAAAAGCCTTTTTGGACGAAAGTCTGAAACATAAAAATTTAACTTCGGCCAATTCCATTAATATTGCCCGTTGGTTACCCCAAATGTTTTATTTCTTCTTTGCCTACAAAGCGTTGAAAAGCCAAAACAAACCCTTAGTATTTTCTTGCCCAAGTGGTAATTTTGGAAATATTTGTGCCGGTATCATTGCTAAAAAAATGGGATTACCAGTGCAGCATTTTGTAGCTTCTACGAATGTAAACGATACTGTTCCTCGATTTTTAGCAAACGGTGTTTACGATCCAAAACCTTCTATCGCTACCATTTCTAACGCTATGGATGTGGGTAATCCAAGTAATTTCATCCGAATCCAAGAAATGTATCAGAACGATTTGGAGCAATTTAAAAAAGACTTCTCTTCCTATACTTTTTCTGATGCAGCCACTTTGGAAGTAATGAAAACTATTTACACTAACAATGGATATATTGCTGAACCGCATGGTGCTGTGGGTTACTTAGGATTGAAAAAAGAATTAGAAAACCATTCGGATGCGATTGGAATATTCCTAGAAACCGCGCATCCCATCAAATTTTTAGATGTGGTAGAACCTGCACTGAATGTAAAATTGCCTATTCCAACACAAATTGAAAATGTTTTAGGAAAAGAAAAAGTCAGCACAAAAATCAAAACCTACGAAGAGTTAAAAGCCTATTTAGGATAACTTATTCTAAAGTCAAAAATGCTTTTCCTAAATACGAAATAATATCCGAAGCGATAAACGATTGATACCCTGTTTCAGGCAATGCAATATCGGCCGTCAATCCATGAAGATATACCCCTAATAGTGCCGCGTTTATTGGTTCATACGACTGAGCCAATAAACTGGTAATAATTCCTGTTAACACATCGCCACTTCCCGCCGTGGCTAAAGCCGCATTTCCCGTCGTGTTTTTATAAACCAAATCGCCATCAATACAATGCGTGGGTGCCCCTTTCATCACTACAATTAATTGGTACTTTTTAGAAAATGCAATTGTTTTCTCAAATATTTCGGCTTCCGAATTCCATTTTCCAATCAAACGTTCCAATTCTTTCAAATGAGGCGTTATAATCGTTCTAGGAGGTAATAAAGACAACCAATCCGGATGTAGTGCCAAAATATTCAACGCATCCGCATCAAGAACCAGAGGGAATTGGTTTGATTTTAAAAATTTATACAATCCCTGTTGCGTAGCGGTATCTTGACCCAAACCCGGGCCAATACCAATAGCTTTAGGCACAATCTCAAAATGAATCGCAGATATACAATGGTCTTGAACATCCGTCAATACCATGACTTCAGGTACCGCTATTTGTACTATATCATAGCCACATTTTGGAATGTAAGCAGTGACTAACCCGCAGCCCGACTTTATAGCCGCTTTAGCCGACAAACAAACCGAACCCATTTTACCATAACTCCCTCCTACTAACAACGCATGTCCTTGCAAACCCTTATGCGTAGTCGAAACCATCGGTTGGTAGCGTTTTTGAATTTCTTTTTGATCAACAATAGTGATAGGAATCATAGCATCAATTTAAAAACTAAAGTTACAAAACATTCCCAACTCTAGTTATGCTATTCAATTACTTTTTAGCAGCATTTATTGTACTTCCTGAACACGAGTTGTCCCGCTATCCGCGCTACAAGGTAGATTGCTACTATCGGTGCTAGAAAAGTCGTTTAATA
>CAZOHO010000183.1:0-3487 GCA_964579755.1 uncultured Flavobacterium sp. | reverse complement strand
ATATTTCGGTAACAATAAGTGCTCACGAGAGAAAAATCCCGCTAGGGATGACATTCAAATTGGATCTTTAAAAACGTATCTTTCATCATAATCTATTTCAAAAGCGTTCAAAAAATCTAAATATTCTTCGTTAAACGATTTTACTTGGTGTTTCTTTTCTTGATTTTGGATATATTTAATCACATTTTGAACGTGTGATTTAGAATACGAAAAAGCTCCATACCCTTCCTGCCATTCAAACTTGACCTTTAAAAACTTTTTCTCATTAATCCATTTTGATGAATTTGCTTTAATATTTTGTACTAAATCAGAAGCCGACTGTGATGGACGCATTCCTACCAAAATATGGATATGATCGGGCATTCCGTTTATAGCCAACAATTTATGATTATGCGCTTTGATTATTCCCGAAATATATTGGTACAACTCCTCTTTAAAGGAAGAATGAATAAGTCCGTTTCTGTATTTCACTGCAAATACAAATTGGAGGTGAATTTGGGTGTAGGTATTCGGCATAGATTTGGGTTAAATTGGGATTGGTTATAAAGTTAAAAAATATGTTGTTAAGGCATAATAAATTATTCGTTATTTTTACAAAAAAAACTAAACCCATGCAACTGAATCGATTGTTCTTTCTTATCGGAATCCTAGTTACGGTCTGTGCCTGCCGTTCCGATTTTGAAACTGTTGCCAGCAAAGGAGACTTAGTTTTTTCTCAAGACACTATTTATTTAGATACTGTTTTTAGTACCATTGGTTCGAGTACGTTTCAACTCAAAGTGTACAATAAAAGTAACGAAGACATTGCTATTCCTTCGATTCAATTAGGCAAAGGACTCAGTTCCAAATACCGAATGACGGTGGACGGTATGTCTGGTAATCAAGGAAAACTATTTCAAGACGTGACGCTTTTAGCCAAAGACAGTCTTTATATTTTTATTGAGACTACCGTCAATGCAGCAGATGCGAATCCATCCGACTTTTTATATACCGACCAAATTGAATTTGATAGCGGTGTAAACCTTCAAAAAGTAGCATTGGTAACTTTAGTCAAAGATGCCATTTTCCTTTTCCCACAGCGATTGTCCAACGGAAGCAAAGAAACAATACCTGTTGGAAACAAAAGTGTCGAAGGCTTTTATTTAGACGACAACGAACTCCATTTTACCAATCAAAAAGCCTACGTAATTTATGGTTATGCTGGCGTTCCTTCAGGAAAAACCGCTGTTTTTGACGCAGGTGCAAGGGTATATTTTCATGCCAATTCAGGATTGATTGTGGGTAATACTGCATCGCTTCAAATTAACGGAAGTAGTTCTTTGACCAACCAACTCGAAAATGAAGTCATTTTTCAAGGCGACCGACTCCAATCGGATTATGCCGATGTGACTGGGCAATGGGAAACGGTTTGGCTCAACGAAGGAGCTACCAACAACAGCATCAATCACTTAACGATTAAAAATGCATCCATCGGCTTGTTAATTCAAAATAACAATGGCAACAATGTGAGCATTAAAAACACACAAATTTACAATTCAACTCACTACGGAATTTTTGCCCAAAACGGAAAAATAACTGCTGAGAATTTGATAATTAATAATGCAGGAGAAGCTGCTTTAGGTTGTGTTTATGGCGGAAATTACACGTTTACTCATTGCACTTTCAATAACAATTGGAATAATTCTAGTCAACAGGCTGTCACATTGAGCAATTTCAAATCAGGTGCTGTTCCCGAAACGAATGCGCTTAGTAAAGCGACTTTCAACAATTGCATTATTTATGGCGCCTACTCTAACGAATTGGAATTGAATAAAAAAACAGGAGCCGCTTTTGAATACCAATTCAATAATTGCCTCATCAAAATGGATTCAAAATTAGCGACAACCAATCCGTTATACCAATTCACCACGGATGCAGCGCATTACAATGCCATTATCTTAAATCAAGATCCTAAATTTCAAAGTGTTTCTAAAAACAAACTCAATATTGACGGGACTTCGGCTGCTTTCGCAAAAGGAAATTCGGCTTATTTAATTCCGTTAGATATTACGGGAACCACCCGAACTTTACCTCCGGATTTGGGTGCCTACCAAAGCAAACCTTTTGTTAACTAATTTTTCATAAGTCTTTGCTTTTGATTCTTGCTCGAACTATTTATTTAAACTAAATTTGCATCGCAATACAACAAACTCAATACAATGATTCATTTCTTTGAAAACCAAAGTAAAACTGTTTTTGCAGTTCAAACGCAAAACGAAATTTCGGCTGAAGACATTTCAAAACTAAACTGGCTTTTTGCCGACGCGCATAAAATTGAAAAATCCGTACTAGCGGATTTTTTTGTTGGTCCACGCGCCACTATGATTACGCCTTGGAGTACCAATGCCGTTGAAATTACTCAAAATATGGGGATTTCAGGAATCATTCGAATTGAAGAATTTTACCCAGCTTCGGAAGATTTTACCGATTTCGACCCGATGCTTTCGCAAAAATATACTGAACTACACCAAGATATTTTCACCATCAATGTTACACCAGAACCAATTTTAAATATTGAAGACATTGATGCCTACAACAAAAAAGAAGGTTTGGCTTTAAGCCCAGAAGAAGTAGAATATTTAGATAATTTATCGACTAAATTAGGACGTAAATTAACCGACTCTGAAATCTTTGCTTTTTCGCAAGCCAATTCAGAACACTGTCGTCATAAAATTTTCAACGGAACTTTCGTAATTGATGGCCAAGAAAAAGAAACTTCTTTATTCAAATTAATCAAGAAAACATCTCAAGAAAATCCAAACGATATTGTTTCGGCTTACAAAGACAATGTGGCTTTTCTTAAAGGACCTAAAGTGCAGCAATTTGCACCCAAAACAGCCGACAAACCTGATTTTTATGAAGTAAAAGAATTCGATTCGGTTATTTCATTAAAAGCTGAAACTCATAACTTCCCTACTACAGTAGAGCCTTTTAACGGTGCTGCTACAGGATCTGGGGGAGAAATTCGTGACCGTTTAGCAGGTGGTCAAGGTTCGTTGCCTTTGGCAGGAACTGCAGTGTATATGACTTCGTATTCTCGATTGGAAGAAAATAGAAATTGGGAAAAGGGTGTTGCCGAAAGAAAATGGTTGTACCAAACTCCGATGGATATTTTAATCAAAGCCTCGAACGGTGCTTCTGATTTTGGAAATAAATTTGGACAACCCCTAATTACGGGTTCTGTTTTAACTTTTGAACACCAAGAAAACAACCGCAAAATTGGTTACGATAAAGTAATTATGCAAGCGGGCGGAATTGGGTACGGAAAATTAGATCAAGCGATAAAACACAAACCGTCAGCAGGCGATAAAATCGTTATTTTAGGTGGTGAAAATTATAGAATTGGAATGGGTGGCGCTGCGGTTTCTTCAGCAGACACCGGTGCTTTTGGTTCAGGAATTGAATTAAATGCCATCCAACGTTCGAATCCAGAAATGCAAAAACGGGC
>CAZOHO010000182.1:0-3504 GCA_964579755.1 uncultured Flavobacterium sp. | reverse complement strand
ATGGCCGCTTTAGCCAGAGAATTAAAAGCACAAGGAAAAGACATTATCAGTTTAAGCTTAGGCGAACCCGATTTCAATACGCCAGACTTCATTAAAGAAGCAGCTAAAAAAGCGATTGACGAAAATTATAGCACCTACTCTCCAGTAGATGGATATGCCGAATTGAAAGAAGCAATTTGCAGAAAATTCAAAAGAGACAACGATTTGGATTACAAACCATCACAAATTGTAGTTTCGACAGGAGCAAAACAATCATTATATAACATTGCTCAAGTAATGTTAAACGACGGTGACGAGGTAATTTTACCAGCACCGTATTGGGTTTCTTATTTCGAAATCGTGAAACTTTCAGGAGGAGTTCCTGTAGAAGTTCCAACTTCTGTTGAGTCTGATTTCAAAATCACACCAGCACAATTAGAAGCAGCAATCACACCAAAAACAAAAATGATTTGGTTCAGTTCACCTTGTAATCCAAGTGGTTCCGTATATAGCCGTGAAGAATTAACCGCTTTAGCTAAAGTGTTAGAGAAATATCCTAACATTTATGTAGTCGCTGACGAAATCTACGAACACATTAATTTTTCTGGAACTTTTTGCAGTATTGCCTCTATTCCAGGCATGTTAGAAAAAACGATTACTGTAAATGGAGTTGCCAAAGCATTCGCCATGACAGGATATAGAATTGGATACATTGGCGCACCAGAATTCATCGCCAAAGCCTGTACTAAAATTCAAGGACAAGTAACTAGTGGAGCTAACTCTGTGGCTCAACGCGCTACTATTACTGCAGTAGATGCTGATCCATCCGTTTTAAAACACATGGTGGATGCTTTCCATAGCCGTAGAGATTTAGTAGTGGGATTAATCAAAGAGATTCCAGGTATGAAAATCAACGTTCCAGAAGGGGCTTTTTATGTATTCCCAGACGTTTCTTCTTTCTTTGGAAAAACCTTGAAAGGAACTGAAATTAAAGATGCTAACGATTTCTCTATGTATCTTTTAGCCGAAGCCAATGTAGCTACCGTAACGGGTGACGCTTTTGGAAATCCAAACTGTATCCGTTTCTCTTATGCTACTAGCGATGATATTTTAAGAGAAGCTTTACGCCGAATCAAAGAAGCAGTTTCATAAAACACTTTTTATAAAAACTCTGAAAGCCTCAAGGAAACTTGGGGCTTTTTTATATTTTTATACCCAATCTAATAAAATCATTATGCTCACTCACTCCCACCCTAAACTTCCGATGCGAAACAAAGCCATAACCAAAGATTTCTATTGTAACCAATTGGGCTTTAAAGTTTTCGGTAGTGCTGACTTTGAGAGCTATTTAATGTTGCAAAAAGACGAAATTCAATTGCATTTTTTTGAATTTTCCAATCTAAATCCATTGGAAAATTACGGACAAGTCTACATCCGAACCAAAAATATAGAAGACATATACAATCATTTTATGGCGAACAATGTAGCCATTCATCCAGCAGGACAGCTAGAAACCAAACCTTGGAAACAAAAAGAATTTTCTCTCCTCGACCCCGATCATAATCTATTGACTTTTGGAGAAAGTATTTGATTTAGTAAATAGTTTAAAGCAACCATAAACATTAAAGCCAACATAGAAACTTTTTGTGAAAATCTCAATAATTTATGAGAACTTTGCAAACTAATTTCCCTAAAAAGAAATCCCTCTTATAATGAAAAAGAAAATAGAAATATTAGCACCTGCTAAAGACTTATTGCACGGTATGGCAGCCATCAATAGTGGTGCTGACGCTGTATATATAGGAGCTCCACAATTTGGTGCGCGTTCCAATGCACACAATTCTATGGAAGATGTAGCGGCTTTGGTACAATATGCCCATTTGTACCACGCCCAAGTTTTTGTGGTAATCAACACCATTTTATACGACAACGAACTCGAAACCTGTCGCCAAATGATTTGGGAATTGTACCACATTGGCGTCGATGCCTTGATTATTCAAGACATGGCTATTATGGAAATGGAGCTACCTGCTATTGTGTTACATGCCAGTACCCAAGCCAATAACCGAGACCCTAAAAACATTAAATTCCTTGCCGATGCAGGTATCAAACGTGTAGTTTTAGCGCGGGAATTGAACTTACACCAAATCAAAGAAATCAGCGAAGCCACTGATGTAGAATTAGAATTTTTTGTAACAGGAGCTTTATGCGTAGCATTCAGCGGGAATTGTTATATGAGTGTGGCCAATGGCGAACGTTCTGCCAACCGTGGTTCGTGTGCCCAAAACTGCCGTTTACCGTACAATTTAATTGACGGACACGGAGACATTTTAATTAAAAACAGCCACTTGCTTTCCATAAAGGATTTTGATGTGACTGACCAAATCCCCAACTTGATTGAAGCTGGAATTGTTTCCTTCAAAATTGAAGGCCGATTGAAAGATATGGTCTATGTGAAAAACAATGTTTCGTTCCTAAGAAAGAAGCTTGATTCTTTTTTGGAACAAAACCCAAATTATACCAAAGCCTCTTCGGGTAAATGTACCTTCACGTTTGATTCTGAACTAAACCGTACCTTCAATAGAGGTTATACCGATTATTTTGTAAACGAAAGATACCAATCCATTGGCTCTTGGGAAAGTCCAAAATCCAAAGGGCAGTACATTGGCAAACTCATCAAAACTATTGGCAATTCGTACGAAATCGAAAACGGACATTTACTCAACAATGGAGATGGTTTGTGTTTTATTAACGAAAACAACGAAGCTGACGGAATTTATGTAAACAAAGCCGAAAACGGTATCATTTACCCAAATGTGCTGAAGGAAATCAAGGACGGAACCTTCATTTATCGCAACAACGATGCAGCTTTTATCAAAATTGTGGAGCGTGAGGACAGTGCTGTGAGAAAAATTGGCACTACATTACATCTTACCGAAAATGAAACTGGTTTTGAACTCATTGCCACCGACGAAGACGGTTACATAAGTAAAGTCCATTTGGAACACACCAAAGAAACCACCAAAAATAATTTATCCATTGCAGACAATATCAAAACACAGTTAGCTAAAACGGGTTTTACACCTTACACTGCTGACGAAATCACGATTCAGTTTTCAGAAAATTGGTTTTTACCGATTTCAAAAGTCAACGAAATGCGTCGCACCGTATACGAACAACTAACCGAAATTCGTTTAGCCAATTACAAACGAGAGGAACATCAAATCGTAAAAACCAATCATCCGTTTCCAGTGGATCAATTGGATTTCACGTATAATGTTTCCAATAAATTGGCTCGAAAATTCTACGAACGTCACGGCGTTACCGAAATTGAAAAAGCCTTTGAATTGCAATGGGATCCGGGGAAATCTCGTGTGATGACCACCAAATATTGCATCAAATACGAACTCGAAAAATGTCCAAAATACCATAAAGACACGTTAGGAGTTAAGGTAAAAGAACCATTAGTTTTAAAACAAGGCGAATTAGAATACAAACTCAAATTCAATTGCAAACCTTGTGAAA
>CAZOHO010000181.1:0-3736 GCA_964579755.1 uncultured Flavobacterium sp. | reverse complement strand
ATGCCTTGGGTGCTAACCGCTCGTACATCTACATTCGTGGAGAGTACATGTGGGTTTTCAAAATTTTAGAAAGAGCCATCGCCGAAGCAAAAGCAGCCGGTTGGTTGGGTAAAAATATATTAGGCACAGGTTACGACTTAGAACTTCACGTTCATTGTGGTGCTGGTGCTTACATCTGCGGGGAAGAAACTGCATTAATTGAATCATTAGAAGGAAAACGTGGAAATCCACGTATTAAACCACCCTTCCCTGCTGTGTCTGGACTTTGGGCTAACCCAACAGTGGTGAACAACGTAGAAACCATTTCAGCTGTGCCTTGGATTGTTAACAATTCAGGCGCTGATTACGCTAAAATTGGAGAAGGACGTTCTACAGGAACCAAATTAATTTCGGCTTCGGGACACATTAAAAATCCAGGAGTTTATGAGATAGAATTGGGTTTAAGTGTGTATGAATTCATGAATTCTGACGAATATTTAGGAGGAATGAGTTCTGACCGACCTTTAAAAGCTTTCGTTCCAGGAGGAAGTTCAGTGCCAATTTTACCAGCGAATTTAATTTACAAAACTGCCAATGGTGATGACCGATTGATGACGTACGAAAGTTTGTCAGACGGAGGTTTTGCGACAGGATCGATGTTGGGTTCAGGAGGATTTATTGTGTATGACGATACGGCTTGTATTGTTCGTAACACTTGGAATTTTTCTCGTTTTTACCACCACGAAAGTTGTGGTCAATGTACCCCTTGTAGAGAAGGAACAGGTTGGTTAGAAAAAGTATTACACCGAATTGAAAACGGTCACGGTCGTGAAGAAGATATTGAATTGCTTTTGAGCATTCAAAGTAAAATCGAAGGTAATACCATTTGTCCTTTAGGTGATGCTGCTTCATGGCCTGTAGCTGCTGCGATTCGTCATTTTAGAGAGGAATTTGAATACCATATTCGTTTCCCAGAAAAAATCAAACATAGAGACCATTTTGTCAATGAACCATTTGAAAAAGTGAGACATTTAGTAGCAAAACAAACAGTATAAAAGTTGAAGGCTGATAGTTGACGGACATCCTAAAACTAACAACCAACAACCAACAACTAATAATATGAAAGTAACAATAGACGGTCAGTCAATAGAAGTAGAACCAGGAACAACGATCCTGCAAGCAGCCCGTATGATTGGTGGAGAAGTAGTGCCGCCAGCGATGTGCTATTATTCTAAACTAAAAGGGAGCGGTGGAAAATGCCGTTGTTGTTTAGTCGAAGTTTCTAAAGGAAGTGAAGCTGATCCAAGACCGATGCCAAAATTAATGGCGTCTTGTGTAACAGGATGTATGGACGGAATGGAAGTCAACTCAAAATCTTCAGAACGAGTTACTGAGGCTAGAAAATCCGTTACCGAATTCTTACTAATCAACCATCCTTTGGATTGCCCTGTTTGCGACCAAGCAGGAGAATGTGATTTACAAAACTTAAGCTTTGAACACGGAAAATCAGAAAGTCGCTATATCGAGGAGAAAAGAACTTTCGAACCAGAAGATATTGGCCCTAATATTCAATTGCACATGAACCGTTGTATTTTATGCCAACGTTGTGTTCAAGTAGCAGACCAATTGACAGACAACAGAGTACACGGTGTAATGGATCGTGGCGATCACGCCAATATTTCTACTTGTATCTCAAAAGCAATTGACAATGAATTTTCTGGGAACATGATTGATGTGTGTCCGGTAGGTGCTTTGACTGATAAGACTTTCCGATTCAAATCGAGAGTTTGGTTCAGTAAACCATACAACGCACACAGAGATTGTGACAAATGTTGTGGAAAAACAACCGTTTGGATGTTTGGAGACGAGATTCAAAGAGTAACTGGAAGAAAAGACGAGTACCATGAAGTAGAAGAATTCATTTGTAACGGATGTCGTTTTGACCATAAAGATGTCAACGATTGGACCATTGAAGGACCAAGAGCTTTTGAAAAAGATTCGGTTATCAATCAAAATAAATACAACCACAAATTAGAAAAAGTGGTAATCAATACCGAAGAAAAAATTCTTTTAGGTAGAGAAGAAGATCGTAAAAAAATCAGTATGGCTGAAATTCCATTGGACACTAACAACAAAAAATCGTAAGCAATGGATAGTACCTTTATTATAGAAAAAAGTGTTGTTATTGTAGTGGTTTTTGCTGTAACCATGATTATGGCGATGTACTCTACTTGGGCAGAACGTAAAGTAGCTGCCTTTTTGCAAGACCGTGTAGGGCCTAACCGTGCGGGTTTTGGAGGTTTACTACAACCTCTTGCGGATGGTTTAAAATTATTCTCAAAAGAAGAATTTGAACCGAATACTCCTAACCGTTTTTTATTCTTTGTAGGACCAGCCATTGCTATGAGTACGGCTTTAATGACTAGTGCTGTAATTCCTTGGGGAGATAAATTACACTTGTTTGGACGCGATATTTTATTACAAGCTACCGACTTAAATATTGGATTGTTGTACTTCTTCGGAGTAGTTTCTGTTGGAGTGTACGGAATCATGATTGGAGGATGGGCATCAAATAATAAGTTCTCTTTGATGGGAGCGGTTCGTGCTGCTTCGCAAATGGTTTCCTACGAAGTAGCTATGGGATTGTCTATGATTGCTTTATTAATGATGACTGGGAGTTTGAGCTTACGCGAAATCTCGGTGCAACAAGCAGGAATGAACTGGAATGTGTTTTACCAACCCGTTTCTTTCTTGATTTTCTTGATTTGTGCTTTTGCTGAAACCAACCGTACTCCTTTTGACTTAGCAGAATGTGAGAGTGAATTAATTGGTGGATACCACACTGAATATTCTTCGATGAAAATGGGATTCTATTTATTTGCTGAATATGCGAACATGTTTATCTCATCAACCATCTTGGCCATATTATTCTTTGGAGGATACAATTATCCTGGAATGAGTTGGGTAGTAGAAAACGTTGGGGTAAACATTGGAAACATCATTGGAATTGGAGTATTATTCATCAAAATATGTGGATTTATCTTTTTCTATATGTGGGTACGTTGGACGATTCCAAGATTTAGATACGATCAATTGATGCATTTGGGATGGAGAATATTAATCCCACTATCCATTATTAATATCATGATTACAGGGATTGTAATCTTAAGAGCGGATATCGCTGCTTATTTAGGGTTCTAAACTATATCAATTTTAGGGTTGCGATTGAAATCACCTTAAGAAATAAAAAAATAAAAAATGTCAATAGAAACAATATCCTTATCGGGAAGAAAAAAAGTGGTCTCTAACAAAGAGATGACTTTTTTGGAAAAAATGTATCTTATCGCAATTGTCAAAGGATTGTTCATTACGATCAAGCACTTTTTTAAGAAAAAGGCAACGATTCACTATCCGGAGCAAGTGCGTGAAATGAGTCCAGTTTACCGTGGGCGCCACATGCTTAAACGTGACGAACAAGGTCGTGAAAATTGTACTGCTTGTGGATTGTGTGCTTTATCATGTCCAGCGGAAGCCATTACCATGAAAGCCGCAGAGCGTAGACCAGACGAAAAACATTTGTATAGAGAAGAAAAATATGCCGAAATCTACGAGATCAATATGTTGCGTTGTATTTTTTGTGGATTGTGTGAAGAAGCTTGTCCGAAAGATGCGATTTATTTGACTATTTCAAAAGAATTAGTGCCTTCTAATTATGATAGAGAAGATTTTATTTTTGGAAAAGACAAATTGGTCATGC
>CAZOHO010000180.1:0-3739 GCA_964579755.1 uncultured Flavobacterium sp. | reverse complement strand
TAACTCTTTGTAACCGTTGAATACAATGTGTTGTTTTATTTTACTTGCTACAATTTTATTGCCTTTTGGCAAATAGTAATAGGTATATTGGCTAAACAAAATCCACCAAATACCTACCATCACAAAGGAATATCGCATGGCTTTCATAGCGGCTTCTCCTTTTGATCCTGAAATTCCAAATACATCAGGCATCATTATCATCGCTAAATTGACCACGAGTAAAATTACACTCCCAATGTAACCATAAGAAAATCCTTTAGCACTAATAGCATCTTGTTGATCAGCAAAGGCGATATCTGGTAAATAGGAATTATAAAAAACCCAGCTCCCCCAAAAGCCCACTAATCCTAAAAAATAGAATCCTAAACTGAGATAAATATTTTCAAGACTAAACCAATACAATCCAATACAAGATAAGGCACCCAAGTAGCAGAAGAACTTCATGAATGATTTTTTATTACCTACATAATCTGAAATTCCTGAGAGAATTGGAGAAATAAAAGCCACCACTAAAAAAGCAAAAGCAGTAACAAAACTAATTAAGGCCGAGTTCTTAAGCGAAAAACCAAAAACAGTGATATAATGGCTACTTTCTGAAAATAAGGCTTCATAAAAAATAGGGAAAACAGCGGAGGATATTACTAATGAATATACTGAATTAGCCCAATCATAAAATGCCCAAGCATTCAATAATTTCTTATCCCCTTTTGGTAAATCTGCCATAATTATTTTGGTTTAGGGGACTAATTTATTTATTTTTTAATTAGTATCACAAAAACTAGATCAAATTCGGTCTTTAAACCATAATTCATAAAAAAACGGGCTACTCTTTTCTTAAAGAATAGCCCGTTTTTTTATGATTGATTGTATTATCTAGCAATAATTCCAACTTTAGTAGCAATCGCTTTCGCCTCTGGAATTAAAGTCTTTAAATCTTCAATACGAGTAGCATCAGAAGGGTGAGTACTTAAAAACTCAGGTTGGGATTTTCCAGATGATTTTGCAGCCATTCTTTCCCAAAAAAGCACTGAATCCTCTAGATTGTAACCCGCAATTGCCATCAATGTTAAACCAATCTTATCTGCTTCACTTTCATGACTTCTACTAAATGGAAGCATTACTCCTACTTGAGATCCTATACCGTAATATTTTTGCCACATTTCTTGCTTTTCAGCACTTTCCTTACCTGTCGCAAGCGCAACACCTGCTGCCCCAATTTGCTGCAATTTAGCAGCACTCATTCTTTGCGCTCCATGATTGGCTAAAGCATGAGAAACTTCATGCCCCATAACCGTTGCTAATCCAGTTTCATTAAGTGTTACGGGTAATATGCCCGAATAGACTACAATTTTACCTCCTGGCAAACACCAAGCATTTAGTTCTTTACTTTCTACTAACTTATATTCCCATTCATAACCTTTGAGATATTGCGTTTGTCCTAAATAATTCAAATATTTCTCAGCGGCTAATTTAATTCTGACACCTACTTTTTCCACTAATTTAGCTTCAGCTGTGCCTGTAATTACTTTATTTTCTTTTAAAAACGTTCCATATTGTTGGAAAGACGAAGGGAATAATTCTGAATTGGAAACAAAATTAAGCGTTGATTTTCCTGTTAATGGGTTGGTTGCACAAGAAAATAATAATCCGAAAGCGGATAGTCCAAGTAAAAAATATTTTTTCATTCGATTTAGATTTAAGAAATACAAAATTACAGTTTTAAAATTTTTATTAAAGCTAAATCGAATAAAAACAAAATATATAGTTGAATTACGAAATTCTAAATACCATTACCGCCAAAGGAGCTAAATCTAATTCTATAGAATAATCTCTACCATCATAAGGCGAATTTTCTATGGTTAATTTACCTGAATTAGTTACACCGCTTCCTCCAAAAACTTCGTCATCACTATTGAATATTTCGACTAATTTTCCTTTTTTAGGCAAACCAATTCTGTAATTTTTACGCACTACAGGAGTGAAGTTACACACTACAATCACATCTTCTTTTGAGTTATTTCCTTTACGGATATACGTCATTACTGCATTATGATGATCGGAATAGTTAATCCACTCAAATCCTTCAGGACTGAATTGTTTTTCATGTAAAGCAGGTTGGTTTTTATACAAATCATTCAAACCTGCGATTAACTTTCTTACCCCTTCATGAAATGGATATTGTAGTAAATGCCAATCCAAACTTTGTTCAAAATTCCATTCGCCACTTTGCCCAAACTCAGCACCCATAAAAAGTAACTTGGTTCCAGGATGCGTAAACATATAGCCGTAAAGCAATCGTAAATTGGCAAACTTTTGCCATTCATCACCAGGCATTCTACCTGCGATAGAGCATTTACCATAGACTACTTCGTCATGCGATAGTGGTAACATAAAATTCTCCGAGAAAGCATAGGTCATCGAAAAAGTCAAATCATTTTGATGGTATTTTCTGTGAATTGGATCTTTTTTAAAGTATTGTAATGTATCGTGCATCCAGCCCATCATCCATTTCATGCCAAAGCCTAAACCACCTGCAAATGTAGGTCTTGAAACCATTGGAAACGAGGTACTCTCTTCAGCAATAGTTTGAACACCTTCATAATTAGCATAAACGGCTTCGTTAAAATCTTTTAAGAAACTAATCGTATCTAAGTTTTCTCTTCCACCAAAAACATTAGGCTCCCACTCCCCGTCTTTTCTAGAATAATCCAAGTACAACATCGAAGCTACTGCATCTACACGAAGTCCGTCAATATGATAATGTTGTAACCAAAATAAAGCATTACTAATCAAAAACGAACGCACTTCATTTCGCCCATAGTTAAAAACCAAACTTTTCCAATCGGGATGATATCCTTTTCGTCTGTCGGGATGTTCAAAAAGATTCGAACCGTCAAAGAAGCCTAAGCCGTGCGCATCGTCAGGAAAGTGTGAAGGAACCCAGTCCAAAATCACTCCGATTCCTGCTTGGTGTAGTTTGTCTACCAAAACCATGAACTCTTGTGGCGTTCCAAAACGAGAAGTTGGCGCAAAATAACCAACTAGTTGGTAGCCCCAAGAAGGATCATACGGATACTCCATCACAGGCATGAACTCTACGTGAGTAAAACCTGTTTCTTTTACGTATGCTACTAATTCGTCAGCAAATTCTAAATAAGTCAAAAATCGATTTTCTGAACCATGACGTTTCCAAGACCCCAAATGCACTTCGTAAACCGAATACGGCTTATCCAAAGCATTGTGTTCTTTACGGGTTTTCATCCAATTAGTATCTTTCCATTTGTAATCCAAATCCCAGATTACAGAAGCTGTAAGCGGTGGTTTTTCACAGTAAAATGCAAAAGGGTCTGCTTTTTCAGTGATTATTCCACCATTTTCAGATTGAATTTTATATTTGTAAGTAGTTCCTTTTTGAACTCCAGGAATGAATCCTTCCCAAATTCCAGAAGAATCCCAACGAACATTTAATTGATGTTCGCCTTGAATCCAATAGTTAAAATCTCCAACTACAGATACAGAACGTGCTGATGGCGCCCAAACAGCAAAATAAACACCCGGAACTCCATCCACTTCTATAGGATGCGCTCCTAGTTTTTCATAGAGTCTAAAATGTTTTCCTGCTTTAAATAAATCAATATCAAAATCGGTAAAAAGGGAATATCCTTGTACTTTGCTCATTGTATGTTTTTATTTCTATAAGTATCAAATATACTTTTATATACTACTAATTTTTATCAAA
>CAZOHO010000179.1:0-3759 GCA_964579755.1 uncultured Flavobacterium sp. | reverse complement strand
CGTCTAATCCAACTTTACTAATTATTTTTGATTGTACGCCTAATGATTTCATTCTCAATGCCACATTGAGTGGAGCACCTCCAATTTTTTTATGGGTGGGAAATAAATCAAATAACACCTCACCAAAACTAACCGCACTTAGTGCATATTTTTTTTCCATTTTAAAAAAAATTAAAAAATTAAGGGTAAACCAAAGCTTACCCCTAACTTAATTCAAAACAAACCTATTTATTAAACATTTAAAACTCAAAATAATACCCCTCAATAAACCCGCTTCTTTCTAAGGATTTAAAATTTATATTAGGTGATAGATTTTCTAATTATAAAATATAATTTATAAAAAATTTATAACGGCAGTGCTATCAATTACACTGCCGTTAAATAAGTTATTAGTTTGAAAGACCTAAATCAGCTAAATGACTTAAAATATTTTTAGTGATGATCTTCATATTATTGCCATTTGGCACACCACCAACTTCCCAGTCCCAAGTACCACCTATGGCGCACACTACAGTTCCAGAATTTCCTTTTGGAGCCCATTCTACACCCCAAACTTCATTTCCACCACAGTTACCCCAGAGTATTTTACCTCCAACCATAGATTCAAAGTTTGATCTTGTTTGCTCTAATGTCCCTGTTTTCCATGGACCAAAATCCATATTGTATTGAGCTACTCTGTTTTTCTTTTTTGTACCGGCTGCCAAAGTTTCAAAATTTGTACCTCCACAACTACTTGTACTAGTGCTTACTCCTGTAAAGTAAGGGCTTGAAGTACTTGCTGTCCAAGTACCTGTCCAAGCATCGGCTGTTGCCCAAGACTCATATCCTGTTCCTCCCCAAGCTTGATTAGGAATTCCATTACCATCCACTACGCCTATATCATCTAAAATAAATACTGCGAAATTACCTACAAGAATATTTCCGCCCGCTTGATAATAGGTTTTAACTTTATTAATTAATTTATCAGCTAAATCTGAACAAGGTGGTCCGTCTGCAGGACCTTCACCAATGATACAGTTCGCCCCATTTTTAGGAAATTGGGCAACTCTATCTCCCCACCAGCCACCGTCGTACTGAATCCAAATAGCATCATAAATGCTTAAATCTACTGCGCCATTCGCCACATCCGTAAATGAATGATAGTAAACCTGCGTTAAATCATTTGCTAAACTTGGAAACCATTGCGCAGCCGTTTCATCATCATCTAATGTAAAATCGCCTCCATTTCCATTATTCCAAGCTTGTGGAGTATTCTCAGCTGCAGCACCTAAAAATGCAATTTTTCTAATCTTAAAACTTACTAAAAAGTCTAATTTTCTTGAAGGAGAAATAACATCCGAACTATTAAAAACATTAATTTTAAGAGCATATGTCCCTGCAATAACATTTGGAATTCTGTAAGAAGTAGCCGTACCAGGTAATGATACTAGATTACCATTAATCAATAATTCTATCTTTTTAAGACCCGACTGTGCCAAATTCCATGTTAAAACTAAATCCTTATCTTCTTGAATAGCCTTAAAATTTTGAACTGCCTCAGGTCCTTCTCGACGTAAATATACTGTTTCACCTAAAGATAGATTACCATCTGCATCTTTAGTTTTTACAGTAAAAAAATAATCTTTATTTACATCTATTATACCATAACTCCAGGTGGTAGCAGCTTCTTCTACTGTGCTTGTACCATCTGAATGAAGAATAACAATACTACTAACATTTGACGGATTAGTCCAAGTTAAAACAGCATCATCCCCTTTTAAAACAACGCTTAACCCACTTACTTTTTGTGCAATTGTAGGCGTTATTGAGGCCAATTCTAAATTCTCACACGATGATACTATCGATAATAAGAAGTAGAATGTAAAAAACATCGATATTCTTTTAAAAATTTGATTCATAATTTTTCTTATTTATTAGTTAATTTATTTTTTGATATATCCTTAGTAAATTGATCTAAGGCCTAGTCACTGTTATTGATTTAAAAAAAACAGTACTATTATCGGCAAATACACCCCAAGATGTATTTGGTGCTTTGTAAACTCTTGATGTGAGTGCAACTTGATTATTAACATAGATTACCACTATGGAATTTTCAATAACCACCTTAACATCATATTCTACATTAGGTTCCAGTCTGAATGAAGTATCATTATATGAAGTTGTTGAGTCTGACAAAGAAGATCTTGTTATTTTGTCCAATCTTATCTTATTCTCGCTGGGCACAAAACGTAAACTTATCACGTTGTTATTTTCATCACATGCACCCAGAAAAAATCCAAAATCCCTATTTGAATTTGAATAGGATACTGTAGTTGATATTAAATACCTTGTTGCATCAATAGGTTCATAAAAAACAGCTGAAACATTATTAAGAGTAGTACTAGTAAGTTTATAAGACTCTTTGTTAACATCGGTTTTTTCAAAAACACCAATCTTTCTATTTAACTGTAAGGGAAGGTTTGTTACGAAACCACTCTTAACCGCATCTGGAATAGTCAACGTTAAATCAGCATTAGAATTTTGTGTTAATTTATGAACCACTAAATTTCCGCCCCAAGTTTTTACACCCGAATCTAAATTATTTTCGGTTTTTGGAGCCCAGCCCATTATAAAAGCATCTTTTCCGTTGCTTACTGCTTTTGCAGCATAGAAATCTTTACCATCTATAAATTCAGACCCATTTGGTAGATCCCATGGACCTGTTGCTGAACTACTTTTTCTGTAAATAACTCTACGTGAATCTATATCAGAAAAGAGTAAATAATACATACTTCCCATTTTGAAAACTTGAGCTGTTTCCATAAAAGAGTAATACTTAGTGCCTCCATCGTAAAAAATACCATCGTATGTCCATGACAATAAATCATTTGATGTATAATAAGCTAATACCCCTTTAAAAACACCTCCAACTCGAGCTCTAGCACTAATTAGCATGTAGTAAGTTCCAGCATCTTCAAAAACATAAGGATCTCGAAAATTATCTTGCTCATCAAACTGCAAGCCTTTTGGTGCATAAATAGTTGTAAACGATTTGTTTTTTGTAAAACCAGCTTCAGGATTAGTTGAAGTTGCCAGCATAATACCTTCCTTTGTAGTTACACAACTTGATGGAAAATTAGGATTATGCCCTGTGTAAAAACCATAATATTTGTTGTCTTTAACAAAAACCGACCCTGAACCAATTGCAAAATCTTGATCACATCTCTCAGAACTTGAACTAAGTATTTCTGAACTAATCTCATTATAGGATGAGAAATCAACTGTTGATAGCGCATGCCATGGATGTCTTTGGTTTGAATTATCATCCCAAATATCTTTTAAATAATACAAGTAAAACTTATTAGAAGCATTATCATAAATAGGCATCAAATCACCAATACGCTTCCCATTTGAACCCATTTTATAAATTGAATAATCCGATTGCTCTATCTGCGGCGTGCATTGCAAACTTTTGATCGGTGTTTCAGGATTTGGATTAGGTACAACTGGATTTTCAATAGTTTCTTTAAGATCATCATTTGATGTGCAACTGCTCGAACCAATTAAAAGGTTTAACAGAAGCACCGATATAAAGAATTTTATTTTATTATTTGATTGCATAATTTCTTTTAATGATGATAAAAATTTTTAATACCCAGAAGAAACTAGTTGTATTAAATTTCTTCTGGGATTACTAAAAAAACTCAAAAAACTATATTGTTTTCTAATTAATATCCTGGATTTTGTTTGTATAATCCTCCAGTTACATCAATTTCTCTT
>CAZOHO010000178.1:0-3763 GCA_964579755.1 uncultured Flavobacterium sp. | reverse complement strand
AGCTATTCTAGCCCCGATAGCAGCAAGCTACCTTGTAGCGCGGATAGCGGGACAAGTCAGGTTCAGAATGTAAAATGGGTGCTACCAAAAAACATCAAACAAAAAAATCCTCAATTAGTAATTGAGGATTTAGCTTTAACCGTGAACGGTTTCTTGTTTTCCGTATTTTGTGATAATGGAGGATTCGTAGGCTATCCATTCTTTCCAACGTATATCTACGTTGATATTTTCTTGGTACTGTTTGGCAAAGCCTAAGAAAGTGGTGTAATGTCCTGCCTCTGAAATCATGAGGTCTCTATAGAATTTTGCCAATTCAGGGTCTTGTATATTTTCTGAAAGCACCTTGAAACGTTCGCAACTTCGAGCTTCAATCATGGCTGCAAATAGCAATCTTTCGACTAAAGCATCGTTTCTACTTCCGTCTTTTTTAGCAAATTTCACGAGATCATTCACATAATTGTCTTTTCTTTCTCTGCCTAATACCAATCCTTTTTCTTTAATGATATTGTGTACCATTTGGAAATGTTCCATTTCTTCTAAAGCAATTCGGGTCATTTCGGTAACCAATTCTTCTTTTTCTGAATTGTTGACGATGATGTAAATAGCATTAGTGGCTGCTTTTTGTTCGCACCACGCATGGTCGGTTAAGATTTCTTCAATATTGGATTCCACGATATTGACCCATCTGGGATCGGTAGCTAATTTAAGTCCTAACATGAATTATTAATTTAGAGTTGCAAAATTACTCTTTTTATGTTCAATTTTTAGGAAATAGGATGGAATTCCCGTTTAATTACCATTATTTTGTACTTCACTATTACGTAATTATGAATACGAATAAACGACTATTAATTATCGGTTTTGTTTGGCCTGAACCTAATTCATCTGCCGCTGGGGGAAGAATGATGCAGTTAATCTCTTTGTTTAAGAAACAGGGTTTTGCCATTACTTTTGCAAGTCCAGCTCAGGATAGTGATTTTATGGTTTCTCTTGCTGATTTTGGTGTTGATAAGGTAGCAATAGAGTTGAATGATTCTAGTTTTGATTTGTTTGTAAAAGAATTACAGCCGGATGTAGTTTTGTTTGATCGTTTTATGATAGAAGAGCAATTTGGTTGGCGTGTTGCGGAACATTGCCCTGATGCTGTTAGGGTATTGGATACCGAAGATTTGCATTGTTTGCGTTTGGCTCGTCAGAATGCCTTTAAAGCGAATCGGAAATTTGAAGTTTCGGATTTACTACAAGAAGAAGTGGCCAAAAGAGAAATTGCTAGTATTTTGCGTTCAGATGTATCTTTGATGGTTTCTGAATATGAAATGGAAGTTTTGCAGTCAGTTTTTAAAATAGATCAATCGCTTTTGTATTATTTGCCTTTAGTGGTTTATTCGGTTGATAGGAATACTTTGCCATTTAATCATAGAGAACATTTTGTATTTATAGGTAACTTTCTTCATGAACCCAACTGGAATGCGGTTCAGTATTTGAAAGAAACGATTTGGCCTTTGATTAGAAAACAACTTCCTACAACAGTGTTGGAAATTTATGGGTCCTATCCTTCGCAGAAAGTTCTTCAATTGCATAATGAGAAGGAAGGATTTGTAATAAAAGGCAGAGCTGAAAATGCTAAAGAGGTCATTTCAAATGCTCGGGTGTTGTTGGCACCACTTCGTTTTGGCGCAGGAATTAAAGGCAAATTATTGGAAGCAATGGAATATGGAACTCCATCGGTTACTTCTTCTATTGGTGCTGAATCTATGTGTGGAGAATTGGCTTGGAATGGATTAGTTGAAGACAATGCTAAACAGTTTGCAATTGCTGCCGTACAATTGTATCAAGATAAAATTATTTGGGATCAAAGCCAACACAATGGGTTTGAAATCATCAAGCAACGCTATTTGAAAGAGCTCTTTGAAGATGATTTTGAAAAGAAGTTATCTTTTTTAGAAGTGAATTTGAAGAAGCATAGGCAAAATAATTTCTTGGGTCAAATGTTGTACCACCATACGATGCAGAGCACCAAATATATGTCTCGTTGGATTGAAGAAAAAAATAAAAAATAAAAAATCCCGTCAAGTAAAACAGGACGGGATTCTATAGTTTAAGAAAACGAGTAATTATGCAAGCATTGTTACTGGGTTTTCAATGTATTGTTTTAATGTTTGTAAAAACTGTGCTCCAGTCGCACCATCAATTGTACGGTGGTCACAAGCTAAAGAAAGCATCATAGTATTACCTACTACAATTTGTCCGTTTTTGACTACTGGTTTCTCTACAATAGCTCCTACAGAAAGAATAGCAGAGTTAGGTTGGTTAATGATAGAGTTGAACTCAGTGATACCAAACATTCCAAGGTTAGAAACTGTAAATGTGCTTCCTTCCATTTCATTAGGAAGTAATTTTTTGTTTTTAGCTCTTCCAGCTAAATCTCTTACGCTTGAACCAATTTGAGATAAACTCATAGCATCTGTAAATCTTAATACAGGAACTACTAACCCGTCTTCAACAGCTACTGCTACACCAATATTTACATGGTGATTGATGATAATAGCATCTTCTCTCCATTGTGAATTGATGATTGGGTGTTTTTTCAAGGCAGTCGCACAGGCTTTAATTACCATATCGTTAAATGAAACTTTTGTGTCAGGAACGCTATTAATTACGGCTCTTGATTTCATTGCTTCGTCCATTGAAACTTCAATAGATAAGTTATAGTGAGGTGCTGTGAATAAAGATTCAGCTAAACGTTTCGCAATGATTTTACGCATTTGCGAATTTTTAATTTCTTCTGTAAAAACTTCTCCAGCAGGAACGAATACTTTCGGAGCTGCTGCTTTAGCTGGTTCTTGTGGTTGTGCTGCAGCGGTTGTAGTGCTACTTGCAGATGGAGTAAAGTTTTCGATATCACTTTTTACGATACGTCCGTTTTCTCCAGAACCTTTTACTTGTGATAATTGGATTCCTTTGTCATTAGCAATTTTCTTTGCCAATGGCGAAGCCAAAATACGTTGCCCGTCAGCAGCTGCTTCTTGAGAGATTGGCGTTGCCTTTTCAGCAGGCGCTGCTTTAGTTTCTTCTTTCGCAGTAGCAGTGTTTGAACCACCTACTTTAAAGTTGTCAGCCACTCCGCTAATATCTGTTCCTGCAGGCCCTATGATCGCTAATAAACTATCAACTGGTGCCGTGCTTCCTTCTTGAATTCCAATATATAATAAAGTTCCAGCATTGAATGACTCAAACTCCATAGTGGCTTTGTCTGTCTCGATTTCAGCAAGGATGTCACCTTCTGCAACAGTATCACCTACTTTTTTCAACCAAGTTGCTACGGTTCCTTCAGTCATCGTATCGCTCAAACGAGGCATTGTTACTACAATTACTCCTTCTGGAAGTGCTGCTGCTGGTGTAGCTACAGGTGATTCTTGTTTGGTTTCAGTTACTACAGGAGTTTCAGTTGCCGGAGCTGCTGCAGTACCTCCAACTAATAAAGCTGAAATATCTTCTCCTTCATTTCCTATAATTGCTAATAATGAATCTACCGGAGCAGTTTCTCCTGCTTGTATACCAATATGTAAAAGTGTTCCTTCATTGAAAGATTCAAATTCCATAGTGGCTTTATCTGTTTCGATTTCGGCTAAGATATCTCCTTCGCTTACTTTATCACCGACTTTTTTAAGCCAAGTAGCCACCGTTCCTTCTGTCATTGTATCGCTCAAACGAGGCATTGTTACTATTGTAGCCATAACTGATTATAATTTATGAGGTAAAA
>CAZOHO010000177.1:0-3770 GCA_964579755.1 uncultured Flavobacterium sp. | reverse complement strand
TACCAAAACTTCACATACAACGCAAAAATAGTCAAGACTAACAAGACAATTAAGATGGTGGTTTGTGGTTTCATTTTGAACATTGCTTTGTCTAGTTCAAACGCTTTTTCATTTATTTTAGGTCCCGCTAAACTTACTCCAATCATTAAGATCATCGTGAAAATAAAAGACAAGCCCATACAAATCAAGAACGGGATTTCGTAACCACCTTTACCATTGGCATAAGCCGTGTAGAGCCAAGTATCATTGCCAAACCAAGCGGGTGCCAACTCATTAAACACTACAGACAATACAAAACCAGCTAAAACTCCTACCACTGCAGCAGCTCCTGTAGTGCGCTTCCAGAACATTCCTAAAATAAACATTGCAAATACCCCTGGGCTAATAAAACCAGTGTATTTTTGGATGTATGTAAATCCGCCCACACCACCAATACCTAAAGTATCGTTCCAAGTAAATACTATCGCCAAGAACATCGCTGCAAAAACAGCATATTTCCCAATATTCACTTGTTTCGTGTCTGTTGCTTCCTGCTGAATGTATTTTTTATGGATATCCAAAGTATAAATTGTAGAAATACTATTTACTTTTCCAGCCAAAGAAGCCACAATCGCTGCGGTTAATGCCGCTACCGAAAGTCCTTTTAAACCAGTAGGCAAAAAGGTTAAAATGGCCGAGTAGGCTCCGTCTTTTCCTCCAACTAATTGTGGTAAATGGCCACTTTCATGTAATACATAAGCCGCAATTCCAGGTAAAATAACAATTAAAGGCATGAATAATTTAATGAAACCCGCAAATAAAATTCCGGAACGCGCCGTGTCTAAATCGGCACCTAACGCACGTTGGGTAATGTATTGGTTACAACCCCAATAATTCAGGTTGATAATCCAAATTCCCGCCAAGTACGCCATTAATCCTGGAAAAGTGAGGTACTTATTAATGTCTTGTTGGGACGAAGCTGCCGTTGGCTCTGGAATAATCATTTTGAAATGCTCAGGTGCTTTTTCCATCAATACTTTAAAACCTGAAATAGCATCATAACCAAATCCGAAATAATGCCCTACTGTGGTCAACGCAATATACGAAGTCACTAAACCGCCAATGATTAAAACCGCTACCTGAATCACATCGGTATACGCAACGACTTTCATTCCGCCAAGGGAAATTAACAAGGCAAAAAATGCTATGCCAATCATAATAGCATGAAGGTATTCGCCCCCTGCCAAACCGTTAATCGCTACCGCTCCTAAATATAAAATGGATGTTAAGTTCACAAAAACATACAAAAACAACCAAAACACCGCCATAATCAAGGCTGTTGATTCGTTGTATCGGGTCTTTAAAAACTGAGGCATAGTGTAAATTTTGTTCTTCAAATACACGGGTATGAACCAAATAGCTACAATTAATAAGGAAATCGCAGCAATCCATTCGTAAGCTGCCACGGCAATCCCCAAAAAGAAGCCTTCGCCACTCATCCCAATGAATTGTTCTGCCGAAATGTTAGAGGCAATTAAAGAAGCCCCAATAGCCCACCAGGTTAATTTTCCTTCGGCTAAAAAGTAGGCTTTCGCATCGTGTTCGTTTTTTTCGCGTTTGCGGTATATGGTGTATCCATAAATAGACACCACTAAAAAGTAGACAATAAAGACAATGTAATCGGTTAATTGAAGGCTGTTTTGGTTCATAGTTGGTATTGTTAAATAGCGGAAATAAATATAGTGGTTTTGATTTAAATGGTGTTAAATAACAATTAAATTCTTTTATTTAATCAAATCATCCTATTTTATCCTAACTTTTTGTTTTGTTTAACCAATATAAAATACAATTTAATGTAAATTTGAAATCTTTACAGATTCCCACATTAAAAACTCGAACAACAAACCATGGGCAATAAAAAACCAGACAATATTGTATATTCTGAAGAGCAAGGATACAACGCCAGTTTACTTCCGTATGCTACAAGTGTGGGTGCACCCGTTATTACAACGGATGATGTTGTAGCATGGAAATCTCGTGGAATCCATAGTGTCAACAAGGAATTTGAAAATAAATTTCAGGAGTTACAATTGGCATACCAAAAACTAATGGACGATTACAAATGGAATGAATTAGTCTACAATGCTAAATTTTCATTTGAACCGGTCATTGGCGAAACCTATCATATGTATTTGGGGGATGACGGTATTGAGTTTTTATCTTTGATTGCACCTAATGAATGGAACAAAGAATTCATAGCTTCATTTAAACTGAATAGCGATAAAAAATGGGTAGTTGTAGCAACTAAAACCGAATAATTTTAAGAATTCAACCACAAGTTCCGAAACAATTTCTTTTTGTCATAATCGGCGGCCTGTTTCTCAATATTGAAATAGCGATGCCCTCTAGGATCATTCCCTACTCCTGCTAAATAGGCCCAATTGCCCCAATTACTACACACATCATAATCGATTAATTGCTCTTCAAAATAAGCAGCACCCACGCGCCAATCCATATTCAATTCATTGCAAAAATAACTGGCTACGTTTTGTCGCCCTCGATTACTCATAAATCCTGTTTGTTGTAATTCGAGCATATTGGCATTGATAAAATCGGATGGAGTTGTGCCATTAATCCATTGTAATAACAATTTCTCATTTAAAGATTTCGAGTTTACTTTCTCGGTTTTTATTCCAGCGTATAAGAAAAATTTGGTTTGGTATTTCTTAAACATAAATCGGAAAAAATCGCGCCATAGTAATTCGAATACCAACCAATAGGTAGAGTCATTGGCCCCAAATTGCTTTTCGTATTGTTTAATTTCAGCATAAATGAATCGGGGCGAAATACAACCTAAAGCCAACCAAGGCGAAAATTTTGACGAATAATCAGCGCCTACCATTCCGTTGCGGGTTTCTTTGTAAGTTGACAAAGATTGTGTATCGTAAAAATAGTGTTTTAATCGTTTTATAGCTTCAGTTTCACCACCCTTAAATTGTAAAACTGCACGAGAATCGATTGTAGTTTTTGCTAACCCTAAAGCTTCTAAAGTTGGTAATTCTATAGCAGGGATTTCAGGCGAATTAATTTGTTTTGGAGCTGTAAATGGCGGCCTAATTTCAGCATCCTTTTCTGTTTTTTTTCTGAAATTAGTAAATACATCCGGAATATTTTTGATAGAAAAAGGCAAATCTTCAGCATGGTATAATGTACTGGTGCTATAAGTGTCCAATTCGCATCGCAATTTGAATAGTTCAATTTGCACTTTATTCTCAGTTTGTTTTTCTTCAAAAGCTACTTCCCTTTTAGCAAATACTTTTTGAACTTTATATTCTTGAACTAATTTGGGAATTTCAACTTCGGGCTTACCCATTACAATGCGCAAACCTGAACCTAATGCTCTTAATTTGGCATCCAAATCTTCAAGCGATTCCAATAAAAATTGCGCTCTAAAACTCCCCGTTTTTTTAAATCCGTAAACCGAAGTTTCAAAATGGGATTCGTCAAAACAATACACAGGAATTACCTTCTCGCTTTGAGCAATGGCTTTGACTAAGGTTTCATTATCTTCAATTCGTAAGTCGGTTTTAAACCAAACTAATGCATTCTTTATCATAAATTATTGATGTTTTTCAAATAATAATCGGCTTGCTCTAATAAAGCTACTTTGTCTTCCGAATTCATTTTTCGCCATACATTATACATCATTCCGATGCGTGGGTTTTTACCCAATTTATCTTCATTTTTATCATAAAAATTCCAATACAAACTATTGAAAGGACAGGCTTTAT
>CAZOHO010000176.1:2960-3787 GCA_964579755.1 uncultured Flavobacterium sp. | reverse complement strand
AAAATGAACTACATCAAACACCTCACCGGCTTCTTCATACAAATCGCCCATGAAGCAACCCTCAACCCAACCCACATCAGTTTGTACCTCGCCCTCTTTCAGCGATGGAACATCAACCGCTTCAAAAATCCCATAACCATTTCCAGAGACGAAATGATGAAAGCCAGTAAAATAGCTTCCAAGGCTACTTACCACAAATGCATCAAAGAACTGCAACGTTTGGGATTCATCGACTATCTGCCCTCCTACAATCCCTATGCGGGAACTACCGTCATCATCCATGATTTGTCCAACGGAAGCAGTACCAAAAATAGGCAGCCTACTAGTCAGGTCGTTGAACTAGTTGCTGAACCCTCTATATATAGTAAACCTATACTAAAAACAAAAAGAAAACAATATAAAGAGACCACACCCGAAAAAATAGAAATTAAGGAAGAAGAAAATTCCATTCCAATAGCCAAAGAGTCAATCCAAAAAACACACCCGGCGCTCGAAATCGTGAAGGAATATTTCAGCAGTCAAGAAGCCTCCGAATTCGAAGCCGAACGCTTTTTCAATTACTACACCAGCAACGGTTGGCTCATTGGCGGAAAAACAAAAATGAAAGACTGGCAAGCCGCCGCGCGCAATTGGATCCTCAACACCGCCAAATTCAGCAGCAGCCTCCCTCCCAAAAAAACAGGCTCCAACAAACCCCAGGCGCAAAACCTCCACACCTCCCTGGACAAAGACTACGACGAACCCCTGTAGTCATTGCGAGAAACGAAGCAACTGTCATTGCGAGGAGGCACGACGAAGCACCCGAGCGAAGCGAACGGAGCGTAAGC
>CAZOHO010000176.1:0-2950 GCA_964579755.1 uncultured Flavobacterium sp. | reverse complement strand
TCATACTGAACTTGTTTCAGTATCTCAACTTTTCCAACTGGACTCGTATAAATAAACTGTCATGCTGAACTTGTTTCAGTGCCTAATCAATAAATAAAAAAATGAAAACCCACTACGACTACCCCGAAATAATCAAATGGCTCGAACAAAAAGGAAAAACCGACTATGGTACCCAATTCCATTTCCGTGAAGCCGACCAAAACAACCTATCCAAACTCATCGCCTACTACCTCAAAGACGAAGTCGTAGCGACCCTATTCGACCTAGACCTCAGCAAAGGAATCCTCCTCACGGGACCAATTGGTTGTGGCAAAACCTCACTGATGAGCTTAATGAAATACGTCACCCACAGAGACAACCGTTTCCATTTAAAAACCTGCCGAGATATTAGTTTCGAATTTATCAAAGACGGCTACGAAGTAATTCATCGTTACAGTCGAGGCAACAATCAAGAAGGTCGCAACTACTGCTTTGACGATTTGGGAGTGGAGAAAAACCTGAAATACTTCGGCAACGAATGCAATGTCATGGCCGAAATCATCCTATCGCGCTACGACCTTTTTGTGGCCAAGAAAGTGCAAACCCACATCACCACCAACCTCTCCGCCTCCGAAATCGAAGACGCCTATGGCAACCGCGTCCGCTCCCGAATGCGCGCCATGCTCAACCTCATCTCCTTCGACAAATCCACCCCCGACAAACGCTAGTCATTTTGAGGAAGTACAGTCATTGCGAGGAACGAAGCACCCGAGCGAAGCGAACGGAGCGTAAGCTAATCTGTCATTGCGAGGAACGAACTTCATTGCGAGGAACGAAGCAATCTCTATCTTTCGTCAGTTCGAGTGTTTTAAATCCTTCCAATCCCTATTGGAAAGGATTTAAAATGTATCGAGAACCCTTTGAATAGCAACCATCAAAAAAAAGAAGACCAAAATTCAAACTACTTAATACTATTTTTACTACTTTTATAATCCCAATTCTAAATACCCAAATTAAAAATGAACTATACCATTTCGCCCCCAACTGCACCAAGCCATCCGCTTGGCATTTCACAATTTTTTTTGAACACCACAAGCAATTGTCCGGAAAACCGTAAAATCATTCCCGACAAACTACCTAATTTTCCCGTCTAAAAACAAAATAACACGTTTGTTATTATTCTAGTGTACTATCTCGTTTGATAGTGCAATGGGATGAATAGCATATAACGTTTCAACAGTGAATTATAAAATAAACATTTTGTGATAGATCCGAATACGTATTTTCACGTATTTGAGACAAATAGATCATGATTTAGATTTGAGAATTAATAAAAAGATTAACATCAACATGAAACAAATTTTTAAAACAACAGCAACAATTGCAATGACACTTTTTATAACAAATGCAACATTATTTGCACAAGATGTGAAAAAAGAAGCAGAAAGTGTAAAAACGAAAATGGATATGTTTAGTTCTAAAACAGGAGCGATCACGAAGTTTACTGACACCAAATTACCAAATTTAAAAACTTCTTTTGGTGGAGCAGAAACTAAAATTAGAAAAATAATTAATGGAGCTAATTCAGCTTACTTTTATCAAATAACGAAAGAAGGTAAGTATAGCAATAGTACTGCTTCAATAGAATATAATGATTTGTTAGAAGTATTAAAAGCATTAAAGGCACTACAACCAGAAGTTGAAAAAGACATCGCTTCAAACCCAGACTATTTAGAGAATAAATTTGTAACGGTTGACGGTTTTCAAGTTGGATATTACGTGAGTGGTGGAAAAGCAAGTTGGTATGTGAAATTAGAAAAGTATGGTTCTGACAACACCTTGTTTATTGACAATGGAAATACAATTGAAACTGCATTTACAGACGCAAAAAATAAAATTGACGAACTTAAAAAATAGACCTATGACAATCCAAGCAATCAAAACAGGACCAAAAAGAATAGCAATATCAACTGGAAAACCTGATCAACGTCAACGTGATAATAAAGAAACACCAGGTAATACACCAGCGTTAAAACCATCGAAATCAACACCAAAAAAATAGAATTAAAACACAGCTGCCAACACTTAAAATGTTATATAACATTGATGCTATTTAATAGTTACCGGCAAGTGTATGAAAACCGCTTGAAAATCAAGCCTAAATGTTAATTAAGAATTTAAAGATATTTTTCAATATTCCAATTCGTTAATATAAATACCTTAAAATTACAAATACTCATTTCAATCAAAATCAAATAGATGCTAACATTAGATATAAATAGTTCCGTAGAAATAAATAGAAGACTAATAAAAGCATTTTCAGTTAGTGCATTAAAAGAAGTCTTTAATCTAAATGAATATAAAGAAAAACAAGCCGAATTGGTAGAAAGAATTATTGAAACAACTAGTGTTACAATAATTAATCAAACTGTTTTCAATAATTTTTCATTATTAAAACAACACGTTTATTTATTTGATTTTCTTGGTATAATTGCTGATTCTTGGTTAGATAATCATCCTTGTTTTCATTCAAAAAACAGAATTTCAAATAGCCATTCAGTATATAATTTGCTGTTCCCAGTTACAATTGAATTTTTCAATAAAACATCAAGAACTATTCAAAATATTCAATTTATAATTCCTGTTCAAATAAATAAAAAAAACACAAAACTTATAATTCATATAAATATTCTCGAAAGAGATGTTTCAGCAATTATTGAAGATAAAGTTATAAGTACAACACGTGATTTTAATGATGATACAATATTAAATAGTATTATACAATCAGCTAATCCCGCAAGACTTACAAAAAGTGATTTAAATAGAGGAATAAAAAAACTATGGGAAGATGATGAAGTTGACGCTTTTAAAGTAAAATTCAAAAAATCTAAGTCAACATCAATGGAAATTATGGATGAAGATAAATTACTTAAACGAGATATGCAGCTGTTTATAAAGAATTAATAAAAAC
>CAZOHO010000175.1:541-3804 GCA_964579755.1 uncultured Flavobacterium sp. | reverse complement strand
GGAACAGGTAAAACATTAGTGGCTAAAACTATCGCTAAAATGTTGGATGTTCCTTTGGCTATTGTAGATGCTACAGTACTTACCGAAGCCGGTTATGTAGGAGAAGATGTTGAAAGTATCTTGACGCGTTTGCTTCAAGCAGCTGATTATGATGTGGCTAAAGCCGAAAGAGGAATTGTATTCATTGACGAGATTGATAAAATTGCTCGTAAAAGTGATAATCCATCGATAACTCGTGATGTTTCAGGAGAAGGAGTACAACAAGCCTTGTTGAAACTGTTAGAAGGAACGGTGGTGAATGTACCGCCAAAAGGAGGTCGTAAACACCCCGATCAAAAATTTGTGGAAGTGAATACCCAAAATATTCTGTTTATTGCAGGAGGTGCTTTTGATGGCGTAGAACGTATCATTTCGAAACGATTGAACCGTCAAGCAGTGGGGTACAGTAGTTCGAAAAATGTGGATAATATTGACAAAGACAATTTGCTACAATACATCATTCCTAAAGACATTAAGGATTTTGGTTTGATTCCGGAGATTATTGGTCGTTTGCCTGTTTTAACGCACATGGATCCTTTGGATAAAGCGACCTTGCGTGCTATTTTAACCCAGCCAAAGAATGCCTTGATTAAGCAATATGCTAAATTATTTTTGATGGATGAGGTGGAATTCACGATTACGGATGATGCATTAGATTTTATCGTTGAAAAGGCTTTGGAATACAAATTAGGCGCTCGTGGATTACGTTCGTTATGCGAGGCTATTTTAACCGATGCCATGTATGAACTACCAAGTTCTGAAGATAAAAAATTGGCGATTGATTTAGAATATGCTAAAGAAACCCTGAATAAAAATTTATTGAAGCGATTGGAAATAGCTTCTTAAATAGTTTTCTCAGAAATAATAAAAACCTGTCTAATACAATAGACAGGTTTTTTTGTGGCTATTGCTTTATGAATTACTACTTTTTTAAATGTTGTCCCTACGAGACATTGGAGTAGGGGCGCTATATTGATTATCCAAATTGCATCCCTAACGGGATTTTTTGGAAGTAGTAATAAAATAAAAAGTTTTACTTCAATTTAGTTTCAATTAACTGTCCCATAGAGACAAAATAGAGCTACTGAGCTTGTTTCAGAATATAAGTTTCCTAATCAATAGTATTTCTAAGGGATATTTTTTGGAATTGTGATTCTGTATTGATTACCTAAAATTGCATCCCGAACTAGATTTTTGGTTGTAGCAATGGGTTAAAAAAGGATTTACTTCAATTTATTTTCCAGAAACTGTCCCGTAGGGACAAAATAGTGGTAATGAAAACAGTATTGGATTATAAAAAGTCCCGTAGGGACGAAATATTTTTTTGTTACAAACACTGAAAAATCAAACATTATTCTTTTTTATCAGCGATAGAATGTCGATTTTTGCCTTTCTAACTAACAACACTACAAATGACCATAGAAGATAAAGAAATTATTTTGTTGAAAGTTTCGGGTCAAGATAAACCAGGTGTAACAGCGGGTTTGACTTCTATATTGGCAACCTATGATGCCGTTATTTTGGATATTGGTCAAGCCGATATTCACGATACCCTTTCATTAGGAATTTTATTTCAAGTCAAAGCGGGGTCTTCTTCAGGACCTGTTTTGAAAGATTTATTATTTAAAGGGTATGAGTTAGGAATTAAAGTGAAGTTTATTCCGATTTCTATTCCCGATTATGAAAATTGGGTAAAAGCACAAAGCAAGCAACGCTATATCATCAATATTTTAGGCGAAGAACTAACGGCGGTTCAACTCGCTGCGGTAACCAAAATCATGTCAGACCAACATTTGAATATTGATTCGATTATTCGTTTAACGGGTAGGACTTCGGTAGTGGAGAAAGAAGAGTATCCGCGTTCTTGTGTGCAATTAGCAGTGACCGGAATTATTGAAGATAAAATAGCGATGACAGCTAGTTTCATGGAAATTTCTAGAACATTGGATGTCGATATTTCGTTCCAAGAAGACAATATGTACCGCAGAAACCGCCGTTTGGTGTGTTTTGATATGGATTCGACCTTAATTCAAACTGAAGTGATTGACGAGTTAGCTGATTTAGCTGGCGTAGGCGAACAAGTGAGAGCCATAACCGAATCAGCGATGAATGGCGAGATTGATTTTAAAGAAAGTTTCAAAAAACGCATGGCTTTGCTAGAAGGTTTAAGCGAAGAAGTATTGCATAACGTAGCGGTTAATTTACCGATAACTAAAGGCGCGCACCGTTTGATGAGAGCTTTGAAATACTACGGTTACAAAACGGCTATTTTATCGGGAGGGTTTACTTATTTTGGAGAATATTTGCAAAAGGAGTTGGGAATTGATTATGTTCATGCCAACCAATTGGAAATCAAAGACGGAAAATTAACGGGTAAATACTTGGGCGAAATTGTCGATGGACAAAAGAAAGCCGAATACCTTCAAGCCATTGCGGACAAAGAAGGAATTCATATTAACCAAACCATTGCAGTGGGGGATGGTGCCAATGATTTGCCAATGCTGAATTTAGCAGGTTTGGGGATTGCGTTCCATGCCAAACCTACGGTAAAAGAAAATGCAGCGACTTCGATTTCTAGTTTGGGATTGGATGGCGTTTTATACCTGTTAGGCTACCACGACCGCCATATTGATATGATGGAAGAATAGCAATTCGATTGATTATAATTATAAAAGCTCAACTTTATGTTGGGCTTGGTTTTTATATAAGGATGTGCAGATTGCAATTTAATGATAAACCATAATTAAATAGTTTACGTACCGATCTAAATTTATTGTATTAGGCATAAATTATAAATCCGTATAATAATTGTAAAACATCACTAAATTTTAATATATTAATAATTACTAGTAACCATTATCTTTCAGATTTTGAGAATAATAATATATAGTATTTTATTACCAAAGAATCTGGTTTTCTACTTATAATTCTTGAAGGCTCTTTTTTAGAAATTCTTTTTATAGCCAACATTTTAGCTTGATAAACACTATATCCTTTAAATTTTAAATTAGTTGAACGTCTAGCATCATTTGCATTTTTCAATAATAAAGGGATATATTTACTATCTCCAGAATTTGCAGCTTCAAATGCCCCTTCAATTATTTCATCTTTTTCATTGCTGTTAAGCAATTTACAAATTTCCTTATCCTTATTACAGGATAGAAAGACTAAAATTATTAATATTATTATATAGTTATTCCTCATAGTTTCAAAAATTAATTACA
>CAZOHO010000175.1:0-531 GCA_964579755.1 uncultured Flavobacterium sp. | reverse complement strand
GATGCTCCATATTGACAAAGAAATTTATAAGAAATAAAAAAGTGGAGATAAAATATTAAGGTGTTTATTGCCAACAACTTATGCATAAATTAATATTTAGTTTGCTTAATTGTAATAAGTCATTTGCTGAAAACTCTATGTTACATTGTCCTTCATATTCATAATATAACCATATAGTTACATCTTCATTTTTTATTCCAATATCATTAAGCAATACAATTTTATTATTCAATATTTCGAATACTTTTCGCACTGAATTATCAACAATTTCATACTCCCAATCAATTAATTCAGATGTTGGAATTAACCCTAAAATTCGAGATATTTTATTATAAACTGATTTTGGGCTATTAATTTTTATGACTAACATTTTCACTATTTAAAATAATCTATTACTTTCAACCCAATAGCACAGATTTATAATCTGTACCTATTAAGTAATTTTTTGCTATTAGTATAGCATTTTAGTGGCTCTGTAACCCTTTCAACTGCTCCAAATACTCTCTTTGATTCGATAATCTAGGAATTTTG
>CAZOHO010000174.1:0-3835 GCA_964579755.1 uncultured Flavobacterium sp. | reverse complement strand
CCTTTTATTAACGAGAATTACTTCAGTTCTCGACCTGCTTACTTTTCAATTCGACTTGCTGTCAAAACCAGTCGACCCCATATTGATTGAGGAATAGTCAATAACCATTCCAAAATTAGAATGGCAAAGGTAAATCTTTTTTAGGGATAAAAAACGAATTGATTTGGGTATTTCAAATCCCACATCTTATATCGTAAATCGTATATCGTAAATCAAATTATTCTTCCGTATCGGTTTCAAAAGGATAATCACCAAACAGTGGAGCTACTTTTTTTACGTTGTAAGTACTTTTATTCATCTTGTTAGACAAAGCAATAATTGTTACTTGTTCTTTAGGGAGTGTAATATATGCTGAAGTATTGCCATGCCACCATCCGTTGTGAAAGTAGAAATTTTGTCCTGTTTTCCAATTAATCATTCGAATACCCAATCCATAATTTTTTTTTCCTTCTCTTTCGTTGCTGTATCCTACATATACTTGTTTAGCCAATTCAGGTTCCAAGAAATCTTTTCGATTTCGTGCGCGATCAAATTTTAATAAATCTCTTACAGTTGAGTAAATGTTTTTGTCTCCGTAAACTTTGTCCAGGTAATCTTTCCCTATTTCTACTCGGTTTGCCTTGTAGGAAGGAACTATACGGTCTTTGTCTTTTTCGTAATCAAAAACGAAAGTATTTTTCATTCCGAGTGGCTTAAATATCATTTCAGACATGACTTCTTTATAGCTTTTTTTAGTAATTTTTTCAATAATAAGCGCTAACATGGCATAGTTAGTGTTGCAATACGCAAAACGGGTATTAGTTTTAGATTCCAGTCCGATATTCTTGGTAGCCAAAAGTGTCAAGATGTCTTGATTAGTCAATCGGTTATGTCGGTCCCAAACACCGTCGTTTCTATCTGTGAAATAAGCATAATTACGCAATCCGCTTCGGTGGTTGAGTAACATTCGAACAGTCACTTCAGGAAAAGGAAATTCTTTTAAAATGGAATTTACTTTTTGGTCTAAATTCAATCGTTTCGCGTTGACTAATTTTAAAATCGCTGTGGCTGTTAACACTTTACTTACTGATGCGATGTGTAGTGGAGTAGTAGGCGTTATGGAATCTTTTTTACTAAAATTAGCCAAGCCATCGTATTTTTCAAAAATGATTTGTCCATTCTTAGCGACTAAAAAAGCTCCATTAGCACTTTTTCCTGGCCAGTTTTTATTGTAAAAATGGGCGATTTTTTGCCGAGTGGTTTTGATGTATTCTTCGCTAAGTTTAGGTTCCTCGTTAGTAAAAGGTTTCATCTTAGGTAAGACATTCTCTGGAAGTTCAGAATCTTTGATGTCTGGTTCTGTTTCGTTTTTGCCACATGAGCTTAAAACAAGAGATAAAACCAGTATTTGTAGTATATTTGCTTTCTTAAAATAATTCATTTTGTAGTGGTACTTGAGTCACAAATATATTGAATCCATCGCTTTCACGAAGCTTTTTTTCGATTATCAGTAACTTTTTATCCACAACCCAATGTTATTAAAATTGTATTTAATTGGGTGTCAATGAGTATCATTTTTATTAGAATTAAAAATAATGTTGAAATTGTATGATTCTCCTATCTAAAGGGAAATCGAAAACAGAAATTACATAAAATAATGAGTTTGAAATTCGGAATTGTAAAAGAATCAAATGATACATCAGATCGCCGTGTTGCATTTTCTCCTGCACTATTGAACCAATTAAAATCGGTTTATCCACAAGCAGAATTTAAAGTGGAGTCTTCTGATACTCGTATTTTTACCGATGAAGAATTCAGCACAAACGGAATAGAAGTAAGCACAACTATTTCAGATTGTGATGTGCTGATTGGGATTCATCCAATTTCCGTCGATCAATTAATTCCGAATAAGACGTATTTATTTTTTGGAGATTTAGACAAAAAACAAAATAAAAAATACGGGCAATTAGCTCTTGAAAAAAAATGTACAATTTATAATTATGCGTCTGTTATCAATGCCAATAGTTTCCAAAGAATAATGGGAATAGTTGGTGCGTACAATGCTTTTCGCGCCTTCGGACTCAAATTTGAATTGTTTAAGTTACCTAGTGTAACTACTTTCTTGGACCAAAATAGTTTGATTACCTATTTGAAACGGCCTGTTTTACCTCCTTTAAAAATTACGGTTGTTGGAACCGATGAAATCGCTTCAGGAGTAAAAGTAATACTAAAAGCAATGAAGATTAAGGAAGTAGCAGCAAATGATTTTCTTTCTAAAAATTATGCTCAAGCAATCTTTACTTTGATTGACAATTTGGATTCGAATGATGTAGAATCGTTAACAAAAGTCTCTGATATCATTATTGCCGATACTTCAATTAACGGAAAGCCAGTGGTTGTATCTCAAGAATTGTTGAATGCTAAAGATTCTAAGCTTAGAGTAGTGGCTGATTTGAATCCTGATAGCTCCAATTCGATAGCTTGTACGTTGCGTCAATCTACTACTGAGGAGCCGTTTTATGGCTATTTACCAAGCGAAAATAAAGAGGTAGAAGTTTTTCATCCAGCAGCTATTGTGGTGGTGGCAGTTTCCAATTTTGGAACTGAATTCCCTAAAGAAGTAAGTGAAAATTTTGGGAAACAGTTAATAGAACAGGTAATCCCTGCTTTTTTCGACCAAGATGTCAATGGAATTTTAAAAAAAATGCAACTGTGATTAAATAGGCTAGTTATTCTCAATAGGGTTTTATATGTAAAGATAATTGAGGATAAAAACCTTGGAAATCAAAAAGTTGAATTATCTGGATTGATTTTGTAAAAATCGAAAGAGTAGTTTTTTTAATTTTTGTTGCCAAGCCAAAATAATAAACTTACATTTGTACTTGTATACAAACAAATTCCGGAAAATATGTTTACTTTTTCACAGTACTTAGGCTTTTTACTTTTCTTAACCATTTTGACAATGGGATTCTGGTTAATGTTTTTCTTAGTTGGATTCGTGTCTTACTGGGTTGGTGGAGCTTCTTGGGAAGCATACAAAGAAAAGAAAGCAAAAAAGAAAGAAGAACAGTCAGCTTAATCTGATTGTTTGATAAAATAAAAAAGCTCCGAAATTCGGAGCTTTTTTTATGCCTAAAAAAGACTGCCTGAAAAGGCAGTCTTAGTAGTGTTTATCCTTGAAATTCCATTTCACCACCACCATCGTTCATTCTCTTAGGTTGTTTTTCCCTCTCGTTTTTGGCTTTGTTGAAACGATAGGTAAATGATAATGTTACCTGTCTCACTCTCCATTGCATTTCTGCTCTTGAGCTCAATACTCCAGGAAGGTAAGTTTCCATAATTCTTTTTCTACCATTAAAAACATCATTTACATTTAAAGTTATGGTAGCTTTATCTTTTAAAACGTCTTTACTAAAGGCCAAGTTCGCACTAAAGTTTCCTAAAACTTTTCCTTGCGCATTGCTTTGAGGCCCCATGTACATCAAGTTAGTTTGCCAATCAATTTTAGAAGGTAAAGTAATCTTAGATGTAAATCTACTAAACCAAGATGTAGCTGTTTTGTCAAAATTTTGAGTTACGACAACATTATTGAAATTAGTGTACACAAAATCGCCTTCAGTTTCACTTTGGAAGAAGTTGAAATTAGTGTTTAATTTCCACCATTTGTATGGAGAATAATTTAAGGTAAACTCAAATCCAGTTCTGAATTCTGTCGCAATATTAATTGGTGATGTGATGATAATAGGTGTACCATTTACAAAATTACCTGATTCTCTTCGTGCCATTTGGAATACATCGGTAGTTTTGTTGTAATACAATGAAGTACTTAAAGTTAATTTTGACCAACGTTTGATAT
>CAZOHO010000173.1:1807-3888 GCA_964579755.1 uncultured Flavobacterium sp. | reverse complement strand
ATTTGGAAGATCTATAGAAAGTATGACATTTAAAATACACTTTAATTATTAAAAATTGCAATTAACCAATTTTCTAATGAATATTTTTCGTAAATTGATTTAGGAAGCAACGTATACTCTGTTTCAAAAAAAGAAATATTTATAATTGGTTTATTTCTGTCTATAACAAAAATGTTATTAGGATTAAAAAAATCGTATTCAACAATATTTGAATTAGTTGTGACTAATTTTCTTTTTGCTCCTAAAGCTTCAATACATCTTGAAGTCAAACCATATTGAAAAGGATGATTAATATCTAATACAACTTTTGAGTTTTCAATAATTTCAATTATTTGTAATTGTGTTAAAGAACTAAACGAAAAATCAGTGATATTTCCATATTTATATTTTTTAATAAACAATTTTCTAATCCAATACATAATTTTACTCGGTAAATAAAAATATGTAAACATTGAAAACCCTTTTTTTATTAATTGTTTTTTTATTGAAGTAGCTATAGAATACCTATCGCTATGGGCAGTCGCAGTGAAACACAGATCATATTTGTAAGAATCTAATTTTTGAATGTTTTCATAATCTTTTATATAAAACAATGGCAAAAATCTTAATTTATATTCTTTTGCGTCTCTATTATCAAAAGTTACAACATCATGAAACAGGTTTATTATGTTAAAACTATTTTTATTTTTAAAAGAATCCCACATGTAAAGTATAAACTTTGAATGGGGTTGTAAACTTTTCAATCTTTTAATTTTTTCAAAATTTAATGTTTCGGGTGAGACAACAAATATATAATCATATCTATTATTTTTTACTTCATCAAACATTAAGTTATAATATTTTTCTATTAAATCATTAATTAGAAATTTAAAATTTAATCTTATAAAAACTCTTACTAAAAATGAATTTTTAGGTCTTTCATCGTAAAAATCAACTTTTGCACCAAGAGAAATTAAAGTCTTTGTAATTTCTATTTCGTAACCAAAAAACTTTGGACCAATAAATAATATTTTTCTTCCTTTTAACATTTTATAAAATTTCCTTTTGAATCTGTCAATTTCCATTTCTTTTCATCTATATCATATCTCTTAATGACTTTACATGGATTTCCAACTATTACACTAAAATCTTCAAACACACCTTTCACAACAGAATTCGACCCAACTACACATTGCTCACCTAAAACTGTTCCAGCATGAATAGTAGATCCAATACCTATAAAACAGTTCTTTCCAATTCTAGTTTCTTTTACGATTTCTTTTTGTTTTAAGTATGAAACTCCAATCTCTAAGTAATCGTTATCTAAGTTATTAATAAAAACATTAGGGGCTATTATTGTCCCTGTTTCTATAACCAAAACTCCTCCCGAAATAATATGAAAATTCTGCCCAATAGCTACATCGTCTTCTATAATTATTTTTGAATTTTTTCCATGAACTTCCATTCTTGACATTGGAAAAATTCTAACTTTTCTACCTAATGATATTTTGCTCACTCCGTAAAGAAATATTGGTTTACCAATATACGTTGGAAAACCAATTTTATTAAAAAAAATACTATAAAATAGCGCTCTTATTGTCCAAAGTATTCTATACATATCACAAGAAACAAACGGGGTTGTAATTAAAATCTATTTTAGCATCTTGGGAATCAAAACACAAATTCTGTTCTAATCTATCAACCATCCCAACAGATAAATGACGATATTGCGGTAAAATTCTCAACACAGTAACAGCTAATATAAATATAAATTTATTAACCTTAATCAGAATAATTTTTTTATTTATTGAATTAGATATTTTTTTAATCATATCAATATACTTAATTGTTTCTGGCCCAACTAAATTATATATTTTACCAAAAGTGGTTTTTTCATTAATTGCTAACAAACATGCATTTGCTAGATCTGAAGCATGAACTGGTTGTCTTAGTGATTCTGCATTCCCAATAATTGGAAAAAAACCATAATTTGACATAAATTTTGAAATAAACGCAACGTTTTTATCAACATTAGCACCATAAATCATTGTAGGTCTAAATATTGTAAAATCAATTGACTTTAACACACATGTATCAATCAT
>CAZOHO010000173.1:0-1797 GCA_964579755.1 uncultured Flavobacterium sp. | reverse complement strand
ATGGAATATTTTTATGCAATCGTTATCGGTAACGTTATCATAAGGAATGATTTTTATATTAAATTTAGAAGAATTGGTATGTTTTATAGAAATCAGATAAAACTTTTCACCAAATATTAAATCTGTTGCTAATTTTTTATCTGCTTCACAATTTGAATTTATTTTAGTCAAAGCTGAAGTTGAACTAAATGCAATAACTCTTTTGATAGTTGTAGTAACCTTAATAATATTATCAATTAATGTTATTTCTGCAAGATGAATAACAGTATGAACCTCCATTTTATTAAACAATTCTAAATCAATAGATTCTAAATCTCCTTTTAGCCATACTATTCCTCTACTGTCTTCTCTATGTGCTCTACTCAAGGCAATAACATTAAACCCTTGATCTACTAATAATGGTAACAAAAAAATTCCTATTTGACTTGTAGCTCCTGTAACTAATATATTAACACCCTGCATAACTAATCTAAATTATTGATTATTTTAATAACTATATCATTTGATAAATTTTTCAAATCAGAATCCTTGTAATGTCCTTCTATTAAAAAATCAAAACATAATTTATATAAATAGTCTATAATATTATTTTTATTTAACTGAGATGAAAACGCTTCTAATATTGTTAATTTAAGATCTTCCTTATTTTTTAATTTAAAGCAAATCTCTTCTTTATCATAATAAGAATTACCCAAAACAACTGTATTTTTGAATTTTGCAATAGACTCTATACCTACGGTTGAATTATTGACAATAACAATAGAAGATTTTAAAATCATCTCATCTAATTTTGATTCTACATCAATAAAGATATTTGGTTCATTTTTTATTATATAATATAATTCTTGCTCGTACCTAGATCTATATAGTGGATGCTCTCTGATAATTAAATTACAATTAGAAGGCATTGCTTCATGAACATTTTTAACAATTTCATAATGATTTTTAAATAACGGGCTATGATAAACCAAGTTCACATCAAATGGCACTTGTAAAACCAGCAGTATATTTAATTTTTCATTTTCATCAAGAATTTTTAAATTATTTTTTTTATCTAAAACTAAACTATAAAGATCTTTATTTACAACTTTAATTTTACCATTCTTTAAATCAATTGGAAAAAAAGAAATTTTAGAAAGAATTAATTGTGCTATATAATCCATCCCTCTGTAAAAAGGAATTCTTATATAATTTTTACTTTTTGGTCTCTCAAAGAAGTTATTTATTTTTTCTAATTTTTCATTAAAATTTAATTCGCTAACTTCCAATTTCACATCTCTAATAGATGCATTTGCATTAACCCCTTTATTATCAAATATTGTTGTTCTAAAAGGTCCCTGTTCAAAATATAAAACATTAACCTCATAAAATTTAGCGAAATGATTCATAATTTCTATAACTAGTCTTGAATCATCACTTAATAACAATAAATCTGGCTTATAACTTTCAAAAATATCAATTACAATATCAATATATGCACAGGCTTGTAATTTCAGAGAATTAATTTTATTATGATCATAATTATTTAATTTCGTATCAAACTTTGTTATCTCATTTAAATTAACTCCCTTGTAATCAACGTTTTTAATACAATCTAAATATTTTTTTTTATTTAACAATACACTAAACCAAGCTTTATAAGATATCAATGTTGTTATTCTAAATTTATTAAATAGCGTATACAAAAAACCACTTAAATAAATATTTATATAAAAAAAAACCAGATTCGTTTTAACTAACTTTAATTCTTTTTCTATGTATAAAAAAAATCGTGCATAGTCATCATAATATCCAATT
>CAZOHO010000172.1:0-3898 GCA_964579755.1 uncultured Flavobacterium sp. | reverse complement strand
AAGGAGGAGCAGAATCGAATTTCTAGAGAGTTGCACGATAATGTTATGAATCGGCTTTATGGAACTCGTTTACAATTAGGGATGCTTAACTCCATAAAAAATTTAGAGGCTGAAGAAAAGAGACTAGAACATATTAATAGTCTTCAAGCTATAGAACACGATATCAGAGCTATATCACATGATTTACATACTGATGATGTGGCATCTCATTTTGATTTTGCGGTGCTTTTAGCTCAATGTGTACAACAAGCTAGTTCCACCTCCACAACGAGTTTGCATTTTGAAGGCACTCCTGAAATTGACTGGGAGTCTATTTCGGGCTTAGTTAAAATTTCTATTTATAGAATTGTTCAAGAGGCCTTGTCTAATGTAGTTAAATATGCGGCTGCTATGGAATGCTCGGTGACTATTTCTCAACCCGATAGTGCTACTTTGCTCTTGACTATCGTTGATAATGGCAAGGGATTTGACGCTGCCGTAATTCCTAAAGGGATTGGTCTTTCGAATATGAAAACACGTGCCCGATTGGTAAAAGCAGATTTGCATATTGAGAGTGCACCGGGGAAGGGGACTCGAATTGAATGTCGGTTTGTGGTTTAGGTGGGTTATTTGGGGTTATTTTTTGGTAAAAATCACTCGAACTGAAGTTAATTTCTTTATAATAAAACCGTACTTTTTTCTTCAAAAAACCGTACTATCGGTTGTGTATTTAGTGAGAAATTGCAAACCTAATTGTAATTTTTTTATATATGAAAAAATCAATTGTTTTTGGATTATTAATTAGCGAAATGGCTATTGTAAAGGAATCAATGCCCATATAAGTAGACGAAATGAGGACTTTTTTAAGGCATAAATGCAAGGTAATTTGGATTTTTTATGTTTAGATAAAGTCAATAAAAATGTAATCAGTTTTGCTGTTGCTTCAAGAACCAAGAAAAACACTTTATCAAGTTATCAGAACCGTAGTACTCTCCAATCCCAATAGGATTTATACTTATGGGATTGATTCACTACAAATTTTTAATTCACAACGCTATTCATAAAGTCACCCGTTTTGGAACCAATAGAATTGAAAGAAAAAATCTGAGTCTCCGTACTCAATTAAAACGTCTCAATAGATGTCAATTTGTTTCTCCACAAGTTTGCTTGTACTCAGCGCAGTGCTAAGGATTTATTTTTGGTTGTGATGGTAATTATTTAAAACTAAACATTATTTATAAGATGAACTCTAACGTTTCGTGCTTGACGCTGAAGAGAAATCAGCGAACGATTTTATTTATGTTAAAGATAAACGTTTTAGTTAATGCTTAAAAATAAAGGTTAGCTATTGCGCGTAAACGCTGTTGGTAGCAGTATTATTTAACATTCGACGCGGATATTTTTCTACCTGCATCAATTAAAATTACATTTGGCGACTTGTCTAGTTTAAGTTCTTTAAGCACAGTCATAACTTTGTTGTATTCAGATGCATCAAAGTATAAAATAACTTTTATAGATTTTGTCGTGCTATTTGCTTTTTCATAAACTTCAACTTGCTTATCAAGATTTTGTTTTAGTTTAGAGTTTGAAGCTAATTTAAATTCTATTAACGTTTTATCTTTCGAGCCTTTTGAAATTGCATAGTCGACAGGTCCTCGTCCATTATTGGGTTCTCTGTTTACATCAAAATCTGAAGCATACCAAGTTAATCGATAAATGATTTGTAAATCTTCTTCTCTTTTTATTGGAATTCCATCAATGTAGAATAGGCGATAACCATCATTTTCTTCAATGACCTTTTTAAGAAACGCAATTCTATTTAATGCTTCTTCATAAGAACTAATAGCTGGAATATCATAAAATTTGGTTGTAGATAAAAGTTCTACAAATTTTTGAATTTGTTGAATAAAAATTGTTTCAACTTCCTCGACTTTAAGTTTTGAAATGCTTCTAGCGCCTTCTTTGTTTTCTTCTTTAAGCTTGATGTAGTATTTAATTATTTCAGGAAACTTCTTTATTGTCTCATGGATTGCTGCTGAAATTTCTCTTTGAGTATTTCTCTTATTTCTTTCTTTTTTAGGTAATGTTTTTAAGTAATAATTAAAGACTTCATGTCGAAGTTGCTCATTAGGAATTCCAGTTAAAATCCCTGTAAAATCTCCTCTTAAATCATTTCCATTAATCCAGTTATCATCTTTTGTGAGTAAATCTCTCGGAGATAACAAAACATAATCGCCAAAAATAAATGGAAGAGTATATTCTTTTGGCATCCATCTTTCGAATTTATAATCAAAGTAAACTTTGTCAACGTGAACTTTCTGCAAGTATTTTTTGTCTATATTTTTTAACGCAAATTTTTCCGTGTATTCCAACAAAAATTGTTTGATGAGATTTGTTGTGAAATCACTGATGTTATCTTTACCTACACCAATCTCAAACAAACCAGCTTTTTCAAGGTGCGAACTTTGTGTTACAACTTCTTTACCCAAATCATCAAATACTATATGAATTGACGAAGAAAAAGCTTTTCCGAAATTCATGCCTAAACCACTACCGCTGTTTCCAACTTTACTGTAACCGAACCAATTCTGCTTTACTTCTGGAAATAAGTACCAAGATTGAATTTGTAATTTTTTATTTCCTCCTTGTTCTGCCTTTTCTTTCAAGAAAGTCAAGTATTTAATAATGTTGTTGTGTAAATCCTGATATTCTTGTTTTTTATTTCCAAATAATAAAAAAGGGTCAACGAAAAGCGGCAAATCATTTATCAATGAAATATTGAAAGCACCGTAATTTTCAAGTGTTATCACATCAACTTCAAAGAAGTCAGTAAAATATATTTTCATAGTTTCTATTTTATGATTAGTTCTCTGAATTTTGCTGCCAACGTTCCGCCGCTTCTAGTCAGTTGCGAAGTTCGGAACGAATTATTTTCTATTAAAGATAAAAACTCTTGCGAAACGCAAACGTGAACTTACAACAAAATTCGCAATTGCGAGAAACAGCTGTTAGGCGTAGTATCTTATTACTTTTTTGGAAGGAATAAAGGAACTGAGAATTTTATTCTGCTTATAGAACTATTTTCACTTTCCGTTTGGCCTTGAGCTCCGATTCCAAATGCTCCAACGAATAATCCAGCTCCGCCTTTTGTTGTATCGCCTTCTCTTGCAGTCACAGCAACATCAAATTCTATTTTTTCAATTATTTCTCCATTATTAGAATCATAGAAAACAATTCCCGCTCCATTTTGCGCGCCTACAAAACTCAAACCTTTTCCAGAAATTTTAGAGCCTTTAGTTTCTGCATAATCTCTAGCTTTCGCAATTCCATCAACTACTTGTTTTATTGATTCAAATATAAATTCATCTAATTTCATTTTTTCTTTTATTTATGTGAATATGGTTACGAAATGTTCTGAGATATTACGCTTAACACCCAAAATATACGCATTGCGTCAATCTTAAAATTAAAAACATGCGTAAATCAATTTATTATAAGATTAAGTTTGAAACGTAATTAGTTTGTTATTAGTAAATTCTAACATTAAGTCCTTTAAATAATATTAATTTGACGCAATATTTTTCAGTATTCACAAAAATCGTTTTATGGTTTAAATAAATTTTACGGTTTTTTAAGTCAAGTTTTACGGTTTAGTTTATTGTACAAATTGGCACAAGTTGAACCAATGTCCTTAATTGTATTTTTAAGGTCATTTGTTGTTTTATATTGAACCTATAACCTTCAGAAAATCAATTGTTTGGTTCGATTTTAAATCTATAGTGCTCACAAGTTGAACCAATGACCTTAAATTCATTTTTAAGGTCATTTTTTTATATTGAACCGATAACCTTCAGAAAATCAATTAGTTGGTTCGATTTTAAATCTATAGCGCTCACAAGTTGAACCAATGACCTTAAAT
>CAZOHO010000171.1:0-3905 GCA_964579755.1 uncultured Flavobacterium sp. | reverse complement strand
TCCGTTGCACTACGAGGATATCGCCTTTATCCCTCACGCAGTTCAAAATAATGTAGTATGTTATATTCAAAAATAGAAGGTTCGGGCAAACCTCTTTTGATTCTTCACGGATTCTTAGGAATGTCTGATAATTGGAAAACATTAGGGGTACAATTTGCTTCTGAAGGTTTTGAAGTCCATATTTTGGATTTACGCAATCATGGAAGAAGCTTTCAGTCGGAAGAATTTAGTTATGAACTGATGGTGCAAGATATTGTGCAGTATTGTGCAGCACATCATTTGGAAAAAATCAATGTGATTGGTCATTCTATGGGCGGAAAAATAGCGATGCTTTTAGCGGCGCGTTATCCTGATTTGGTTGAAAAATTAATTGTGGCTGATATTGGACCTAAATATTATGCACCCCATCATCAAGATATTTTGGCAGGATTGAATGCGGTTGATTTTTCTCAAAAACCAAGTCGTAATGAAGTTGAGGCGACACTTTCGCATTACATTCCGGATTTTGGAACGCGACAATTTTTATTGAAAAATTTATATTGGCAAGAGCCAGGTCAATTGGCGTTCCGATTTAATTTGGCGGTTTTTAATAAAAAAATCATCGAAATTGGAGTGCCGCTGCCAGTAGAGTTGCGTTTTGAAAAACCAACACTTTTTATTCGTGGAGGTAATTCGAATTATATTTTAGATGAAGATTTTGAAGCTATCAAAGTACAATTTCCAAATGCTATTTTTGAAACTATCCCGAATGCGGGACATTGGCTACATGCCGAAAACCCCGCCTTGTTTTACAAATTGAGTTTGTCTTATTTAAATTAAATGAATTATGAAGTTATTTATTAGAATATTGGTTACCGCCCTTTTAGTTATGGTTTTGTCTTATTTTATGAAAGGAGTGCGAGTAGATGGCGTGGTAACTGCAATAACGGTTGCGATTGTATTGGGATTATTAAACGCCTTTATAAAACCTGTTTTGGTGTTTTTTACACTGCCATTTACCATTTTTACTTTGGGTCTGTTTTTAATTGTAATTAATGGAATATTGATCTTGCTGTGTACTAAGATAGTTGGAGGATTTCATGTAGATTCGTTTTGGACGGCAACGTTATTTAGCATCATCTTGTCCCTCTCTCAATCCATTATGTATAAGATTACTGGAGGTTCAAAAAAATAAGTCGTTGTATTGGCATTATTAGGTCGATGTATTGATTGCATTAAAACTTGTTTGGGTTGTAAAATTTTTATAATTTTGCAACCCAATTTTATTATGTAAATTAAAGAACAAGATGGATATCAAAAGAGTAGCTATAGATGCTGTAAATGAAACGATTGTCATGACTGTGGTTCATATGGATTACAAAGGACAAGTAGCAAAAAGAATCAATGAAAAAATGCCTTTGGCTACCGTAAAAGGATTTAGAAAAGGACAAGTACCTAAAGATCTTGTTGAAAAACAATACGGAAAAGGGATCAAGAAAGAAGAGGTTAAAAAAGTAGTTGATTTGGCTTTAGAGCGTTTTATTCAATCAGAACGATTGAACCTTTTGGGAACTCCATTAGCTAAAGAAAATGAGGATTTGGATTGGGATGCTGAAGAATTAGTATTCGAATACGAAATTGGTTTGGTACCTAATTTCGAATTGGACTTAGAAGCAAAAAATAGCATCATTAAATATGTAGTTAAAGCTGACGACAAATTAATTGATGGTCAAGTTGCGCGTATCCAAAAACAATTTGGTAAAGCGATTCCTCAAGAGGTAGTAGCTGAAGGGTGTGATGTAACAGGAACTTTTTCAAATGAAGAAAAAGGAATCAACAATAAAACGGTATTGTCTTTAGATGTTTTTAAAGATAAAAAGACAGCTAAAAAATTCATCGGAAAACAAGTAGGTGATGTAGTAACTGTAAATACTAAAGGTTTATTTGAAGACGATCACCAATTGATGGACTACCTTAAAGTGGGACACGATGAGGTGCATTCTTTAGCAGTAGATGTTGACTTTACAATTGAATCGATCAACTCAACTGAATTAGCTGAATTGAACCAAGAATTGTTTGATAAATTATTTGGAGAAGGAAGCGTAGCTACTTTAGACGAATTGAAAGCAAAAATCAAAGAAGATGCTGAAAGCCAATTTGCGCAACAAGCAGACCAAAAATTATTAGGTGATGTAACGGAGTTTCTAATTGATAACACTAAGTTTGATTTGCCAGCTGAATTCTTGAAAAAATGGTTGCAAACTGTTGGTGAGAAAAAATTATCTGCTGAAGAAGCTGAAGTAGAATACGCTCGTTCTGAAAAAGGATTGCGTTTCCAATTAATCGAAGGTAGAGCTTTGGCTCAAAGTAATATCCAAATTACTTTCGAAGATTTGAAATCATTCACCTCAAATGCCATCAGACAACAAATGGCACAATTTGGACAAACCAATCCTACTGACGAAGAAGTTCAAGGAATTGTAGCTAGAGTTTTATCAAATCAAGACGAGGTAAAACGTTTGTCTGACCAAGTGGTTGCTGCTAAATTATTGGAAGTTTTCAAAGAAAAAGCAAACCCAACTACAAAAGAAGTTACTTACGAAGAATTTATTGCTGCTTCATACGGAGAATAAATTCTAAAAAATTGAGTATATTTGAGCGTCAAAAGAATTTCTTTTGGCGCTCTTTATTTTGTTTTAAGCTAAGGTTCTTGTTGAGCACTTTAAACTTTTAAACTTTTAAACTTTTTAAACTAAGAAAAATGAACTACGGTAAAGAATTTAGAAAATTTGCTACAAAGCACCAAGGAGTAAACGCTATGTATTACGACAAAATCGTAGGGGCAATGACTCCAAAAAATATGACTCCTTATATCATTGAAGAACGTCAATTGAATATTTCTCAATTGGATGTATTTTCAAGATTAATGATGGATAGAATTATCTTTTTGGGAACAGGAATCGATGACCAAATTGCTAACATTGTGCAAGCTCAATTGTTATTCTTAGAAAGTGCCGATGCATCTAAAGATATTCAGATTTATTTGAATTCTCCAGGAGGAAGTGTATATGCTGGATTAGGAATTTATGATACCATGCAATACATCAAACCAGATGTAGCTACAATTTGTACAGGAATGGCTGCTTCTATGGGAGCGGTATTGTTATGTGCAGGTGCTGCTGGTAAGCGTTCGGCATTGCCACACTCAAGAGTAATGATTCACCAACCTTCAGGAGGCGCACAAGGAGTAGCTACGGATATGGAAATCAACTTGCGTGAAATGTTGAAATTGAAAGACGAATTGTATAAAATTATTTCACACCATTCTGGACAAACTTTTGAAAAAGTACACGCCGATAGCGAACGCGATTATTGGATGATTGCTGAAGAAGCTAAAGTATACGGAATGATTGATGAAGTTTTAGTAAGAGGATAAAAAAATGTTTCAAAGTTTGAAGTTGCAAAGTCCCATAGTATAGGACTTTGCAACTTTGTTACTTTGTTACTTTGCAACTTAAAATAGATGGCAAAACAAGTATTAGAATGTTCTTTCTGTGGTAGAAAAAAGCCTGAAACCAATTTATTGATTGCGGGTATTGATGCACATATTTGTGATAAGTGTATTGAACAAGCACACGGAATAGTTGTAGAAGAATTAAAATCGAGTGGAAGCTCGAAATTGGTTGGAGATTTAATTCTTAAAAAGCCAAAAGAAATCAGAGCTTTTTTAGATCAGTACGTTATTGGTCAAGACCAAACCAAAAAAGTAATGTCGGTTGCGGTGTATAATCACTACAAACGTTTGATGCAACAGCAATTAGACGATGAGGTAGAGATTGAAAAAAGTAACATTATTATGGTAGGTCAAACGGGAACAGGTAAAACATTAGTGGCTAAAACTATCGCTAAAATGTTGGATGTTCCTT
>CAZOHO010000170.1:0-3922 GCA_964579755.1 uncultured Flavobacterium sp. | reverse complement strand
AATTATTTGGAAGAAAATCCAAATGATGCTCGTATCATTATTCAGAAAGTAATTTTGGCTGCTCAAGCCCGTCACGCTGCTAAAAAGGCGCGTGAAATGGTGCAACGTAAAACCGTTATGGGTGGCGGTGGATTGCCAGGAAAATTATCCGATTGTTCGGAACAAGATCCAGAAAAATGCGAAGTATATCTTGTCGAGGGAGATTCGGCAGGTGGAACTGCAAAACAAGGTCGTGACCGAAATTTCCAAGCGATTTTACCATTACGTGGTAAAATTTTGAACGTGGAAAAGGCGATGCACCACAAAGTTTTTGAAAGTGAAGAGATTCGAAATATTTTTACTGCACTTGGTGTAACTGTAGGTACAGCTGAAGATAGTAAAGCGTTGAATATTGAAAAACTACGTTATCATAAAGTAATTATCATGTGTGATGCCGATGTCGATGGAAGTCACATTGCTACCTTAATATTAACGTTCTTCTTCCGTTTTATGAGAGAATTAATCGAAAGAGGACATGTGTATATTGCTGCGCCACCTTTGTATTTAGTTAAAAAAGGAAATAAAAAAGAATATGCTTGGACAGAAGATCAACGAGATTTAGCTAACGAAAGAATGGGAGGAAGTGCTGCTATTCAACGTTATAAAGGTCTTGGAGAGATGAATGCAGAGCAGTTGTGGGAAACTACAATGGATCCAAGCTTCAGAACTTTACGTCAAGTAACAATTGATAATATGGTTGAAGCCGACAGAGTTTTCTCTATGTTAATGGGGGATGAAGTTCCGCCAAGAAGAGAATTTATCGAGAAAAATGCGGTGTATGCCAATATTGATGCGTAACTTAGAGCTTCATTCTAATTTTAGAAAATAAAATAATTTTTAAAATATAAAAATATGAAAGTTACAATTGTAGGAGCAGGAAATGTGGGAGCAACCTGTGCGGATGTTATTTCTTATAGAGGTATTGCAAGCGAAGTAGTTTTATTGGATATTAAAGAAGGTTTTGCTGAAGGTAAAGCTATGGATATTATGCAGTGTGCTACCAATACAGGTTTTAATACCAAAGTAATTGGGGTGACTAATGATTACTCTAAAACAGCGAATAGTGATGTGGTAGTAATTACATCAGGTATTCCAAGAAAACCTGGAATGACTCGTGAAGAATTGATTGGAATTAATGCGGGAATTGTGAAAACAGTTGCAGAAAATATATTAGTTCATTCTCCTAATACAATTGTAGTAGTAGTGTCAAACCCAATGGATACGATGACGTATTTGGCATTGAAATCAACAGGTTTGCCTAAAAATAGAATTATTGGAATGGGAGGTGCTTTAGATAGTTCTCGTTTTAGATACTATTTGTCACAAGCTTTGGATAAACCATCTAATGATGTTTCTGCAATGGTAATTGGAGGTCACGGGGATACCACTATGATTCCGTTAACTCGTTTAGCTTCTTACAATGGTATTCCGGTTTCTGAATTTCTTTCACAAGAAGCATTAGAAAAAGTAGCTGCGTCAACTATGGTTGGAGGTGCTACTTTAACAGGGCTTTTAGGAACTTCAGCTTGGTATGCGCCAGGAGCTTCAGTAGCCTACTTGGTAGATAGTATTTTGAATGACCAAAAGAAAATGATTGCTTGTTCTGTTTTCTTAGAAGGAGAATACGGACAAAATGATATTTGTATTGGTGTTCCTTGTATTATTGGTAAAAACGGAGTGGAGCAAATCGTTGATATTACATTAAATGATGCAGAAAAAGCATTATTTGCTAAAAGTGCGGATGCTGTTAGAAATATGAATGCCGATTTAAAATCGGTTTTAGCATAAATTTTTCATATAAATTGAAAAGACTGCTTTTTTGCAGTCTTTTTTATGAGATTAATTGACAAATAAATTGGTTAATCTTAACCTTAAATTATATATTTGCTCGGTTTAAAAAAAGAAGGATTGCTTTTTGAGACGTTTTTTGCCTTGAAAAGCGATTTTAATCACTGTTTAACAGTGGTTTAAGTACAATAAAATAAAAAGAATAATTAATTTTTAGTAATAATGCAGAATAAAGGCCTCATTAAATTTTTCGCAATTCTATTTGCATTGGTAAGTATTTACCAACTTTCTTTCACTTTCGTAGCTAATAAAGTAGCAAGTGATGCTAAAGCTTTTGCAGGAGGAGATCCTGAAAAAGAATTAAAATATTTAGATTCTATCGGTAAAGAGAAAGTCTTTAACCTTGGTTTTTCTGACTTTACTTTTAACGAAGTAAAAGACAAGCAAATCAATAAAGGTCTTGACTTAGAAGGAGGAATCAACGTAATTCTTCAAGTTTCTGTAAAAGACATCTTGAAAGGATTATCTAATAACTCTAAAAATCCAGTATTTAATAAGTCTTTAGCTGATGCAACTGCTAATCAAAGAGGAAATCAAACCTATATTGATGCTTTCTTTGAAGCTTTTGAGGCTAACTCAAAAGGGACAGTAAAATTAGCGTCGCCTGATATTTTTGCAAACAGAAGTTTACAAGGAGAAGGTGGGGTAGATTTTCAAATGACTGATGCACAAGTTCAAAAAGTAATCAAAAGAAAAGTAAATGAGTCGGTTGAAAGTGCGTTCGGAGTATTAAGAAAACGTATTGATAAATTTGGTGTTACGCAACCGAACATTCAAAAATTAGGAGAGTCTGGTAGAATTCTAGTAGAACTTCCAGGAGCTAAAGATGTAGATAGAATCAAAAAGTTATTACAAAGTACCGCTCAGTTAGAGTTTTGGGAAACGTATAAAATTGAAGAAATTGGTAATTTCTTAATGGCTGCTAATGAGTCACTAAAGAAAACAGAAATCAAAAATGTAACTCCTAAAAAAGCAGTTAAAGATTCATTGAGTTCTTTATTGGCTGATACCAAAGATTCAGCTGCAACTAAAAAAGGAAATAATCCTTTATTAGATAAAATTATTGGTCAAGGTGGTGGTCCAGTATTAGGTTTATTTGCTCCAAAAGATACCGCTGTTGTAGGTGAGTATTTAAGAAGAGCTGATATTCGTGTTTTGTTAGCTGGAGATCAACGTTATGCTAAATTTGTTTGGGGTAAACCAACTAAAATTAAGGATGCTAAAGCAAAAGAAATTGATGCTGTTGAATTGTATGCTTTAAGAGGAAACAGAGATAATATTGCAGCAATGAGTGGTGGTGTAGTTACTGATGCAAGTGATACATTTGATCAGTTAGGGAAACCAGCAGTTTCTATGCAAATGAACGGTAAAGGAGCAAAAGCTTGGGAAGAATTAACAGGAAAAGCCTACACTCAAAAAAGTAATATTGCTATTGTTTTAGATAATGTAGTGTATTCTGCACCAGGTGTGTCAAGTGGACCAATTGCAGGAGGTAGATCAGAGATTTCTGGTGATTTTGATGTAACTGAGACTAAAGATTTAGCGAATGTATTAAAAGCAGGTAAATTACCAGCTTCTGCAGATATTATTCAATCAGAAGTAGTTGGACCATCATTGGGACAAGCTGCTATTGATGCGGGTACTATCTCTTCAATAGTAGGTTTCTTGTTAGTTTGTTTATGGATGGTGTTCTATTATGGTAAAGCGGGTTGGTATGCTAATTTAGCTTTATTATTGAACTTATTGTTCTTATTCGGAATTATGGCAAGTTTTGGTTTTGTATTGACATTACCAGGTATTGCAGGGATCGTTTTAACATTAGGTACTGCAGTTGATGCGAACATCATTATTTATGAAAGAGCAAAAGAAGAGCTGAGAGAAGGTAAATCATTATCTGAAACGGTAATTGCTTCTTACGGTTGGAAAGGTGCGATGCGTTCAATCATTGATGCTAACGTTACGCATATTTTGACTGGTGCTATCTTGTTTACTTTTGGAACTGGATTGATTAAAGGTTTTGCTTTAACTTTATTGA
>CAZOHO010000169.1:0-3954 GCA_964579755.1 uncultured Flavobacterium sp. | reverse complement strand
CCTTCTACATCATTGTACACTGCCATTCTTGGATAAAATTGAGCAATCACATAAATTTTATTACCGTCTTTCTCAAACACTTCATATCCTGAACGCCCACCTTCTTTTCTATAATTATTGATATTGTACCACCATTTTGTAGAAAAAACGAATTTGTCTCCAGGTTTCATTGGTACTGGCAAATTAATGCGCATCATCGTTTGATTGATAGTATACGATAACGGAGCTCCTTTTACATCCTTCACATAGTCAATATGAAATCCGCGATCTGGTTTTTCTCTCAAATAGTCTGTGGCAAATTTTTCAGCCGGTAACACCTGGTCTATTTTTTGGCTTTCCGCCAAAGGAGATTGCGACGTTTTCGCTTGTTGGTTTTGATCCAATTGCACCCATAAATACTCTAAAGTATCTGGTGAATTGTTCGTATACGTAACCGTTTCTGAACCACTTAATTTTGAATTTTTATCGTCTAATTCAATGTCAATTTTATAATCTGCTTGTTGTTGATAATACGCAGGGCCTGGCGCTCCTGAAGCCGTACGAAACATATTGGGCGTAGCCAACAAATCGTACATCTGACTGAATTTATTCGTATCATATTTTCCGGTTTGCTTTGGCGCTGCCGGTGCTGACTTCTCTTGAGCCAAGGTAATTACTGGTAACAGTACTAATAATGCGATTTTTTTCATTTTGGGGAATTTTAGCTTGTGAAAATACTATTTTTTAACAAATAGGCTAATTATAATTAGAATTTTAACACTTCGGTTTTGTTAGAAGCCGTAAAAAGAACCGTTTGCTTGTTTCCAAAGGCAGTGAAATGCAAAATGTTTTGTTGTTCTGAATCCCAATGCGTTAACAATGTATTGGTGATTTCAGCCGAATGTAATTTAGCAATATCGGTAACACGACAATAGCAAATCAAGACATCGCCTTCTAATTCTTTACTCAAAAAAAACACCGGCTTGGATTGACCGTTGACTTTGATTTGTAAATTTTCGGCAAAATATTTTTTGAGTACTACTTGATCGTCTGCCGACTCTTTCTCTGAACCCAAATACACTTTTTTACCGTATTTTTTTTCAAGAGCTAGATTCAAGTCATCGACAAAAATGCGGGACGTGATTTGGAGCATCTTCTTTTCTGACGCATAATTCACCTGAAAAATAGCCATATAAAACTTATGGACTTCAAAGGCCGAAACACTACAAAACAGCAGCCCTAAAAAGGCCATACAAACGATTTTCTTCATTTTTCAAAAGTAGTAATTCTTTTGAAATGAGAGTAGCGCTTAAAAAAGTAGAATCACCCAATTTACTAAGTCGTTAATTTGTACTCTATTTTTTATATTTTAGCCTTACGATAAAAATAAATTCGTATCAGACCTATACACTACAAACAAGGTTACTATGTCTGATTTTGTTAGACATGTAAATAAGTTAGCTGTAAGCCATAAAAACTGCATCTATGAAACAATTTTCAAACATTTTTTGCTTTTTATATTTAATTTGGAATATAGGAATATTGGTTGGAATTTTTGGTGGAAAAGTGACTTTTGGACAAGGAATAGGTGATTTTTTTTACTTAGTGATATTGATCATTTTACTTATTGTTTTTGCTTACTATTTTTTCCTAGATATCAAGAAGAAAAAAAGTTTGCCGACACTTATTTTTCTTTTTCAGGTCATAGTTATAACATTATTTACTCTGAAAATGACAATTTGGAGAGGAATAGAATATCCATGGAATGGAAGCGTATTTTTTGAATGAAAAAAATGGCCTACCCGATAGAGTTGATTTTCAAACGAACCAAGTGAACTGAAGAAGTAATCAGTGCCCCACAATTATTGACTTCTTCCAGTTTCATTTCAGGCCCCTGCTCCCGAGCGAATCCCTTCGCGTGATTTTTACATACTTAAAAGAATTGACTTCGTCAAGTTTCATTTCGCGCTACAAGCAAAGGAAAAAATTTAGAAAAAAATTGTTTTTAATACCAACAATTGGTACTTTAGCAAAAAAAATAAATGGCAAGGAATACTTCAATATTGTTAGGTGAATACTTTGAAAATTTTATCAATAAACAAATCGCCTCTGGAAAATACAGTTCAGTAAGCGAAGTTGTTAGAACTGCTTTAAGAGTTTTTGAAGAAGAAGAAAACAAAACAAAGTCACTTGTAAATGAACTTAAAATAGGTGAAAAAAGCGAGAGAATTAGAAATTTTGACCGTAATAAAAATCTTGAACAACTTAAAGCTACTTTCCAAAAGTAATGTCAACGTATATAATTAGCGAAAAAGCTCTTGAAGACATTAATACTATTTGGATTTATACAGCAGAAAACTGGTCTATTGAACAAGCTGATCGGTATTATAATCTTATTTTAGATGAAATAGAATATATTTCACAAAAATTTGAAATGGCTAGAGACTTTGGGAAAATAAGAAAATCGTACCGATATTCTAAAGTAAAATCTCATTTGGTTTTCTTCAAGAAAAATAAATACAACGAGATTGAAGTCATTAGAGTTCTACATGAAAGAATGGATATCGAAAACAGATTAATAGATTAAAAGCTACGACCCGCTCCAGTGCGAAATGAAATTATTTTAGAATAATTGTTAAAACTAGATATAACTTAATCTTCCTTTTTAGGAGCAATAATTTCGAGATATTGAGTAGCCAATTGAGCCAACAAAAACTCAATAGAAGTGTGGTTTTTGGTTTCTAAAACCTTTGTAAATTTTGGATTTTCAACAGCAAAATACAAAAATCCTTTTACGTAAATAGTCGGAATGTGTAAGGTATTGACCAAATGATTTTGATCAAACATCGCTTCGAGTTGGGCCAAAAAAGTCTCTTTCTTTTCTACTTCCAATTCTTTTTTTAGCATGGCCGTTCGACCTGAAAAATAATTCAGTAGCGGGTCTAATCCCATTGGATTCAAACTTCCCGAAGAAGCTGTTGCTAATTTGCGCTCTGCTGGGGTATATTTTTTTATTCCGTTTGGGATAATCCCTAGGGCTTCTGCAGAGATATTCGGATAACGACGTACAACAACTTCTTTCAATTCGTTCATAATGGGTTTCATTTTTACAAAAAACAACGTGCTTTGAACATGCTCCTGGGTCAAAGCAACCTTAGTGGATTTAAATTGAACTGCCGATAAAAGTAAGGTATCGCCCACCGAAGCTTTTATAGAAAAATACCCTTGATTATCGGTTATCGAAGCGTTTTCGGTTTTTAGATTAATTACATAAATCCCTTCTAAATTAGTCATATCGGCATTGACTTTTCCATGGCATTCAACAGCAACGTTGCCTTGAGCAAAAAGTTGGGTGGTACACCAAAAAACTATAAAACAAATCAGTCGTATCATACTATAACCATTCGGGGCGGTTGGAATTGTTCACAAAAGTATTGGAGTACACTCCAAATTAATTATTAATGAGTTGGTAAAAATTTGTTAATTAAAACCCGTTGGATGTAATTATTAAAAACGTCATTTCGAGTGTTTTTTGTGTAATCCCGAAACATCGGGATGGAACAAAAAATGTATCGAGAAACGTTTTTAATGAAATTTTACTTGTTCTCGATACAATTTTCTTTCGAAAATCACTCGAACTGACGTAAAATTATCATCAAAAACTAATTACACACAACGTGTTAATTAAAAAACGGGATTATGTACCTTTACCCTACTATAAAATGATTTTGAAGATGAAAAACATCCTATTAGCAAGCACCTCAACGGTATATGGAAGTGGCTTTTTGGACTACTTACTTCCTGAATTGGAGCAGCATTTTAAGGACTGCAACACCCTACTTTTTATTCCGTATGCTCGTTCTGGCGGAATGACACACGAGGAATATACGGCTAAAGTGGCTTTGGCTTTTGCCAAAATAAACATTGCCGTAAAAGGAATTCATGAATTTGAAAATCCTGTAGAAGCCGTTCAAA
>CAZOHO010000168.1:1972-3967 GCA_964579755.1 uncultured Flavobacterium sp. | reverse complement strand
TCAAGAGGGGAATTGTGTAGGGTGAATAGTGCGTTTAGTAGTTTGGATATTGGGAGTAATTACATGAGAATATAACACACTCCTAGCTACTCTAACTCTAGTTTTTATTGTTTTTATTGGAATGGTTGCATCTTCGATTTCAAGAGGGTAATGTGTAGTGTTGCTCACGCGAATTGACACATTTTTAAATTAATTTGTTTTTGTAAATTATTCCAGTGCTTGTGAAATATACATTGTATGACATTCTCATTAAATTTAGTGATATTCGGATTTAATTTTAGAGTTGATTTCTTGATTTTTAATTGATTATTAGTATTTTAGAACTCTGTTAGTAGTGTAGATGATTTATACTATCCGGATGATTTAAAAAATCAAGCCGAAATCAGCTTATTTTTACTACTTTTGTAATGCTAAAAAAAATGTCTTTTTCAGTATCTATAATGGGACTGGAAAGGGCGAAGCCGTGCAATAAAATCAGGGAGTTTTTAATTCAAATTGATATTAAATTATGAGTGCCAAACAAAGAGTAGGAATCACGTTCAGTGCTTTTGATTTGCTCCATGCAGGTCATATTACCATGTTGGAAGAAGCAAAAAGACAATGCGATTATTTGATCTGTGGATTGCAAACGGATCCTACCATTGACCGTCCTGAAAAAAATCGTCCAGTACAATCTGTTGTGGAGCGTTATATCCAATTGAAGGGTTGTAAGTTTGTGGACGAAATAGTGCCGTATGCTACTGAGCAAGACTTAGAGGATATTCTACGTGCTTTCAAGATTGATGTACGTATCATTGGAGACGAATACCAACATAAGAATTTTACGGGCAGAACCTATTGTGAAGAAAAAGGGATTGAATTGTGTTTTAATATTCGCGAACACCGTTTCTCTAGTAGTAGTTTGCGTCAAGAAGTAGTGGATAAGCAGCCGAAGAAATAGTTATCAGTTGTCGGTTATCAGTTGTCAGTTATCGGTTGTTAGTTATCGGTTGTTAGTTGACTATTGAAACCATACAGCTGTTGAATAATATATAGTATGAGTTCATCTATTGTACATGTTATCCTTACCGGGGGAGTGGGAAGTCGTTTATGGCCTCTCTCTCGTAAAAGTCAGCCCAAACAGTATTTAGAATTGTTTGAGGGGAAATCATTATTTGAAATGACCGTGGCTCGAAATAGTCATTTGGTTGATCAGGTTATGGTGGTAGGTAATGTGGATAATTGTCATTTGAGTCGCAAGGTGTTGGAGAAAACACAAACCTCGTATATAGATATTGTGGAAGCTACTCCAAGAAATACCGCAGCAGCGATTGCCTTTGCGGCTTTTGCCGCTGCACCTGATGCGATTTTAATTGTAACTCCTTCGGATCATATCATTGACGAAATGGAAGCCTATACTTCTGCAATTACAGAAGCTATTGCCAAGGCTCAGGACAATTATATTGTTACTTTTGGAATTGTTCCTACTAAACCTGAAACGGGATTTGGCTATATTGAATACCGAGGAGATAATGTACTTGCTTTTCGTGAAAAACCGAATAAGGCCACTGCGATTGATTTTATCTCAAGAGGTAATTTCTTGTGGAATAGTGGTATGTTTTGTTTTAAAGCTAGTGTTCTATTAGATGAATTAAAAGCGTTTGAGCCTGAAGTATATGCGAAAGCTCAACAAGCTTGGGTAGCCAATCAGGCCGGACAATTGGATTATGATTTGTCAATGGCTATTCCGTCTATTAGTATTGACTATGCAGTGATGGAACGTTCTAAAAAAATTAAAGTAGTTGCCTCGCAATTTACTTGGTCTGATTTGGGTTCTTTCGAGTCGGTCTATGATTATTTAGCTGCTCAAGGTCATCCTGTTGATGCACAAGGTAATATGGTAATTGGTACGGATGTTTTTTCGACTTTTATTGGGTTGAAGAATACTATTTTTGTGAGTACTCCCGATGCTAATTTGATTCTGCAAAAAGAACAATCACAGGATGTGAAGTATAT
>CAZOHO010000168.1:0-1872 GCA_964579755.1 uncultured Flavobacterium sp. | reverse complement strand
AGTCAGTTATCTGCTCAAGATTTGATGAAGGCTCAAGATTTAAGCACCTTGAAAGTAGACTATCTGTCGGATGCTGATTTGGCTAAAATCCGTACGCAGTTAGAGACTAATCAGGTTACTATTGAACAAGCAGAACAAGTTGCTTTATCTAAAGGAATGCCGGCGAATGAGTTTGCTAAATTGAAAGCACGTTTGGGAATGAAATCGGTAACTTCTACTACAGCGACTATGAAGCCTAGGTTGAAAAAAAATATGAATTCTTTTGAAACCGATACGATTTCGCAAGATGAGTATGCAAGAAAACAAGAGAAGATTGTCAACAAGAAAGTAAAGGATAGTTTGAATGCTTTGGTTTTTGGATCGGAATTATTTGATACACCTACCTTGAATTTTGAACCTAATTTGAAATTGGCTACTCCAGTGAACTATGTTCTAGGACCTGGTGATGAATTGCAAATTAGTGTGTATGGTATTCAGGAGTTTAGCGATGCCGTACCCGTAACGGTTGAGGGTAAAGTTACCATTCAATATGTGGGGCAAATTGCTGTTTCGGGTATGACTATTGAAGCTGCAACTGTAAAAATAAAAAATGCGATTGCTAGAGTATATAGCACCGTGCGTTCCGGTCAATCTCAGGTTGGAATTAGCTTGAGTCGTATTCGTACGATCAGAGTTACTTTGATTGGAAGTAAACAACCGGGCAACTATTCTATTTCTTCTTTGGCTACGGTGTATAATGCTTTGTTTTTGGGCGGTGGTCCTGCCAAGAATGGCAGTTACCGTAACATCGAATTGATTCGCAATAACAAGGTGTATCGCACGATTGATTTGTATCGCTTTTTGGTGAATGGGAATCAGTCGGATAATATTGGATTGAAGGACAATGATGTGATTCGTATTCCTGCTTACAATCAAAGAGTTACTGTAGAAGGACAAGTTAAACGTCCAGGTATTTTTGAGATGAAGTCAGGAGAAAGTTTCCAAGACTTGTTGACTTTTGCTTCAGGATTCAATGAATTTGCCTTTACAGCTTCGGTCAATGTATTGCAAAAAACGGATAAAGAATTTAAAGTAAAAGACGTTAAAGCAGCGGACTATAAGTTGTATAAACCTCGCTCGGGTGATGTGTTTACAGTGAGCAAAATTTTAAATCGTTTTGAAAATCGTATTCAAATTGAAGGGGCTGTTTTTAGACCGAGTACCTATTCTTTCTACGAAGGAATGCGTATTTCGGATTTAATTGCTAAAGCTGATGGATTGAAAGAAGATGCTTATACGGCTCGTGCTACTATTGTGCGTTTGAAATCGGATTTTACTAAAGAGGCTGTTGCTGTTAATTTAGGCAAAGCGCTACAAGGAGATGTTCAGGCTAATATTGTATTGAAAAAAGAAGATATCGTAACGGTTTTCTCTATTTTGGATTTCAAAGAAGCCTATAAAGTAACCATTGATGGTGAAATTAAAAAACCCGGAGAATATGATTATAATCCTGCCTTGACTTTGAATGATTTGTTAGTACAAGCGGGTGGATTAATTGGGTCAGCATCTAAGCGTGTTGAGGTAGCGCGTATGATCAAATCAGAAGAAATTGAAGCCACCAATACTTCTAGAGCAGAATTGTTCAATATCGAAATTACCCCAGACAATAATGAACAAGCAGAAAACTTTGTTTTGGCTCCTTTTGATGTTGTTAACATTCGTAGAATGGCGGTGTATGAAAAGCCAGAAATGGTTACTGTAAGTGGTTCTGTCCATTATCCTGGCAAGTATGTCTTGGCTGATAAAAAAGAAAAAGTATATTCTGTTCTACAGCGTGCGGGAGGTTTGACTCCTTTGGCTAACCTACGAGGGGTGAAAATAAAACGTCCTATT
>CAZOHO010000167.1:0-3972 GCA_964579755.1 uncultured Flavobacterium sp. | reverse complement strand
CGTCGTTGTACATTTTCATTTGTTTGTACACTTTCATGAATTTGTTTCCGTTTTCAATGTCAGTCAACAAATCGTCAATAGCAGTCGATAAATCGGTTCTTTGTTCTAAAAGGACGTTTAGTTTTTCTTGACACTTGTCTTTGTGTTCTTGTGAAGCGTCTGGCCGACTTACCTCTTCTTGCATGTGGTAAATTTTCAAAGCTAAAATAGACAATCTATCAAATGCCCAAGCCGGACTTTCAGAGTTAATTTTTGCATCTACTTTTGCTTTAACATGACTGTATTTTTGAAGAAAATAACTATCAATGTATTCCACCATATCGGTACGTTCTTGATTGGAAGCATCAATTCTTCTTTTCAAAGTCAAAGCCGCAACCGGGTCAATATTGGGGTCACGAATAATATCTTCAAAATGCCATTGCACCGTATCGATCCAGTTTTTTAGATACAATAAATGTTCAAATTTTTCCTTTGGAAAAGGATTGTTAATGGGTTGATCCACATTATCAAATTGATGATAATCTTGAATACTTTGTTCGAATACAGAATACGCTAATTTTGAAAACATCTCTTAGTAAATTAAAAGACAAAGATACTTTTTTATACATTTATAGTGTGGAAAAACAACTAAAGTTTTGCTGCTAAACTCAATAATTCATTTATGCAAATTCATCATCTGTCTGAAAACAATAGTGTTCTGAATCATTTCTTAGGCCAAATTCGTGATGTCAATATCCATAATGACAGCCTGCGTTTTAGAAAAAACATGGAGCGCATTGGCGAAATTATGGCGTATGAAATGAGTAAAAATTTAGACTATCAAGCGGTAGCTATTTCAACACCCTTAGGGACAAAAGCAACCCATTACATCAAAAACCCTTTAGTAATTTGTTCTATTTTACGTGCAGGTTTAACGCTACACAATGGGTTTTTAAACTATTTTGATGCCGCTGAAAACGGGTTTATTTCGGCCTACCGCCACCACCCCAACAACGACGATTTTTTTGAAATTATAGTGCAATACCAAGCGGTTGCTGATATTAACAACAAAACGGTTGTAGTGGTTGATCCTATGCTGGCTACCGGACAATCTATTGTAGCTGTTTTTAAACGATTGATGGAAAGAGGTACTCCTTCCGAAATTCATATAGCGGTAGTAATTGCTGCTCCAGAAGGAATTGCACATTTAGAAACGGAATTGCCTGACACTTGTCATCTTTGGATAGCCGCTACAGACGACCATATCAACGAGCATAGTTATATTGTTCCAGGATTGGGCGATGCGGGAGATTTGGCTTACGGCCAAAAATTATAATTGGCTCACAAACGAAAACAAACTACACAACACAACAACAATAAACACCATTTCTTGCTTGAATTTAGTTTGTAAATACTCCAAATGTGCGCTAGCTAAAATGGCTAATGGCGCAATCGTCAAAAGTAAAAAATCACTGCTTTTGTGTGCCGAAAGAACAAAAACAATCACTCCAATAAAGAAGGAAGCAACAATTTTTTTATAAGAAGTTTGTGTTATCGAGGGACGATGAGACAAAGTAATGAACATAGAAAAAACAAAAAACAAGGCTACCGAAACATAAATAGAAAAAGCTATGTTTTGACTGGGATTTGAAAAATAATCTATCGCTAGGTCTATTTGGGTGTTTTGATGCCAATAGTATAAAATGTTAATGCCGAAAAAAGAAGTGAAAAACGCGAAAAAAATCGCCACTGCAATGAAAGCAATAAAAGGCAGCACCCAATTCGTATAATCTCTCGAAACATGGAAAATAACCGAGATAAAGACCAAAATCAAGAAAAGAATACTCCAAAAACTAAACAAAGAAGCTACAAATATCCACAAAGAGGCGTCAAATATTTTTTCCTTGGACGCCTTCATGGACTGTAACGAGATTAAACGACGTAAAGCCAATAGAATAAAAAAATTGGCTAAAAGAATATTCAAATTGTTAAGAATGGTGGGGAAAAACAACAACAGCAACAAGAAAAAAATAGCCGTATAACTGCTGTTTTTAGTCAATCCATTGCGTTTTCCAATAAAACTCGTTAGGAAAATAGACGCCAACACGATCAGGAAAGTAAAACCCTTTTTTAGTAGTAAAACACCCGAAGCTACCCAAGATGTGTCTTGAATTTGGTAGATAAAAAAGAAAAACAACACTAAAAATACCGTTAAAGCGTAATTTAATGGTGTAGATTTTTTAAAAACACTTGCAATCATAAGGATATTTTATACTTTTGTCTCGGTAAATATACTACTTGTTTAAAACAAGTTCAAAAAAGATTCGTTTTCAAAATAGCTTTCTTTTTAAGGTACTTACTCAAACGCTAAATAAAACTATAATTTTATATCATTATGAAATCATTTTTCGAAGGAATTCAATTTTTATTTGTAGATGTGTTATTTGCTCCTCTTGATTTTTTAAGATCTTTAGAGTTGTCTTCATGGACTGCTGCTAATGCAATCAACTGGATCTTTATGATCATTTGTGCTGCTGCAATTGTTTATTGGATCAAACAATTACAAATTTTTGACGAAGCAGGTACTGAAAATCAAGATACTACTGCACATTCATTCTTGAAATAATAAAAAAATACTGGAAACTACTTTAAGTCGTTTCCAATATCTCTTCTAAAATACATCTTATCAAAATTGAGCTTAGCGATATTTTGGTAAGATTTTTTTATGGCCTCTTCAAAGTTATCGCCATACGAAGTCACAGTTAAAACGCGTCCTCCATTGGATACCACTTGATTGTTTTCTAATTTCGTTCCTGCGTGAAACACAATCGAATCAGTGATGTTTTCCAAACCGGAAATAACTTTTCCTTTTTCAAATTCTTCTGGATACCCTCCTGAAACCACCATAATAGTGGTAGCGCTTCTTTCGTCAACTTCTAACGCAATTTGGTCTAGCTTTTCATTGGCTACCGCCATAAATAATTCGACTAAATCAGTTTTCAATCTTGGAATGACCACTTCGGTTTCTGGATCGCCCATTCGCACATTGTATTCAATCACGATAGGCTCTCCCTTTACATTGATTAACCCAATAAAAACAAATCCTTTGTACGGAATTCCGTCTTTTTGAAATCCAGCAATGGTTGGTTTTACAATGCGGGTTTCGATTTTTTCCATCAAAACGGCATCAACATAAGGAACCGGAGAAACTGCTCCCATTCCGCCTGTATTTAAGCCTGTATCGCCTTCGCCAATACGTTTGTAATCTTTGGCTGTTGGTAAAATTTTATAGCTCTTCCCGTCGGTCAAAACGAAACAACTCAATTCAATTCCGTCTAAGAATTCTTCGATTACTACTTTGGCGCTAGCAGATCCAAATTTTTGGTGCACCAACATATTGCGCAATTCTTCTTTGGCTTCTGCCAAATCTTGAATAATTAACACGCCTTTTCCGGCAGCCAAACCATCTGCTTTCAATACATACGGAGGTTGTAGTGTTTCTAAAAATTGGCAACCTTGTTCCACTGTTTCGGCAGTAAAACTATCGTAAGCGGCTGTGGGAATGTTGTGTCTGAATAAGAATTCTTTGGCAAATTCTTTACTCCCTTCTAGTTGTGCGCCAATAGTTGAGGGCCCAATTACAGGAATATTTTTTAATTCGGTGTCGTTTAAGAAGAAATCGTAAATCCCTTTTACCAATGGGTCTTCTGGGCCTACGACAACCATTTCCACTTTTTCTTTCAAGACAAAGTCTTTGATAGCAGGAAAATCAGTTGGGTTGAGGTTTATATTATTGGCTATTGCTGCAGTTCCCGCATTTCCGGGTGCTACAAAAAGGGTGTCACAAAGCGGACTTTGAATCATTTTCCATGCAAATGCATGTTCTCTTCCGCCTGAACCCAATAGTAAAATAGTCATGTTGTAGTTGTATTAGTTGTGGTGCAAAAATAATGGCTTTTGAACGGAAATTATAATTAATTTTTAAAAATTATT